>CAYRIA010000010.1:0-25737 GCA_964424175.1 uncultured Oscillospiraceae bacterium
GGGGATGACCTTGCCGACAGCCTTGGCTGCTCCGGTGCTGGACGGGATGATGTTCCCGGAGGCTGCTCTGCCGCCGCGCCAATCCTTGACGGACGGGCCGTCGACCGTGCGCTGGGTGGCGGTTGTGGCGTGGACCGTTGTCATCAGGCCACTTTCAATGCCGAACTTATCGTGTACAACCTTGGCAAGGGGCGCAAGGCAGTTCGTGGTGCAAGAGGCGTTGGAAACAACCTTCATATCGGGCTTATAGGACTTGTGATTGACGCCCATAACAAACATCGGCGCGTCAGAGGAAGGTGCCGAAATGACGACCTTCTTGGCACCGGCCGTTATGTGCGCGCTGGCCTTTTCGATGGTGGTGAACAGGCCGGTAGACTCAACGACAAAATCCGCCCCAACCTCGCCCCAGGGGAGCTTGGAGGGGTCCTTCTCGCTGAACACGGGAATGGACTTGCCGTTGACTATGATGCTATTTTCTGTGTGTGAAACCTCGCCCTTGAAGCGGCCGTGAATGGTGTCATACTTGAGCATGTATTCCATGTAATCCGCCTGGATCATGTCATTAATGCCAACGAATTCGATGTTCTCGTTGTCAAGCCCCGCGCGGAAAACAAGTCTGCCGATCCTGCCGAAGCCATTGATGCCTACTCTAATTTTTGCCATATTACAGTCCTCCTGTTAGTACATTATAGATGTATCATACGTCCGTTACGTTTAATATACTACAACCCATCGATTTTGTAAACAGTATTTGATACAATTTCGAAAATATCCGTAATTACTTATCGACGCAACGCGAGAAGGAGACGCCGTCCTTATGCAGATAGATATCCAGCGTGACCCTGTCCGCACGGATCAGGCTCTGGGTATACTCGTAGATCATGCCGGTTTCCGTCCGCGTCCTACGCTGCACGGAGAAAGCACAGTTTCCAGGGCGGCAACCGAGGATTTCCGCTTCCTCCCTGCCCAGCACGACCGCCTCATAGGAATCGACGGCAGAGGCCGGCGCGATGCCAACTTCATAGAGCAGACTGTAGAAGCTGTGGGTACGAAGCAGTTCGCGCGTCAGCTTCGGATACAGATATTGCGGATAAAATGAGGTTTCGAGAATCAGCGGTTCGTTGTTGACGTTACGGATACGCGTAAATTTATAGACGCTCTTTTCCGAGGAACTAAGCTCCAAAACCTTCATCAAATCCGGCGTCGGCGTAATGACCTCGAACTCGATCAGCGTCGAGGATGGGGTAAGCCCCATCGAGCTGATCTCAGAGGTGAAGGAATAAACGTTTTCCGTTTTTCTCCGCATCTTCGGCTCGGCGACGAAGGTGCCCCTGCCCTGCTTGCGCACGACGAGCCCCTCGGCCTCCAGCGAGCCGATGGCCTGGCGCACCGTACTGCGGCTGATATTAAAGGTTTTGCAAAGCTCCGCCTCGGAGGGCAGCAACTCGCCTGCTCCAAGCGTTCCCGCGGTGATGTTTCGTTTGACGATACTCACAAGCTGAGAATAGAGCGGTATATCACTGTCCAAAGACAGAGAACTGAGCAGTACAGGATTCGTTCCCACCAAATAACTCCCCCAATTTTTTACACGTCATTATAATCATTATAAGCGTATTCAGAAAAAATACAAGTGTATTCTTTCAAATTCAACCAATCTGTGCGAAAAAAGTAGCGGAACTAGCATGAATTCGGTCAAATTTATGCCCTGCTCAGGCAAGACCTGTCGCAGCTCTCTTTTCCGCGCACAACGCCCTCCCAAACACTTTCAGGCCTGAATCCAGCAAACATCCCGGATGCACGCCGCTAAATGTGCTTGACAAGGGTCTGAAAAACCAGTATAATTAATTTTGCTAAAGCCATGCTCGATGGCCCTTAAAACGCCGTATGGCGTATTTGGAGGGAGGGAAATAAAATGTCAGAAGTACGCGTGAAAGAGAACGAATCTCTGGACAGCGCTCTCAAGAGATTCAAGAGAAGCTGCGCGAAATCCGGAGTGATGTCGGACCTCAGAAAAAAGGAATACTATCAGAGTCCCAGCGTCAAACGCCGCAAGAAGTCTGAGGCCGCAAGGAAGAACAAGAATAAGCACTCCTTTTAATTGAAATTGGAACATTGATCCCGCCTCCTTTGGGGCGGGATTTTTGCAAATTCCTCTCCCTGCATAGGAGGACTGCGACATGCAAACGTCCCTTAACACCGAACAAGTCCTTGCCGATACTGCTGCGCTTGACCTGAAAAAAACCTTCTCCTGCGGCCAATGCTTCCGCTGGGAGGAGGACAAAACCGGGGTCTGGCACGGCGTGGCCTATGGGCGCAGCCTGCGCCTTTGGACGGAAAACGGCAGAGTCTTCTGCGACACGCCGGAGGCCGCGCTACCCTTCTGGCGTCACTACTTCGACCTAGAAACGGATTATTCCTCTGCCTCAGCCCTGTTCACGCAGCCAGACTATTTGCGCGCCTGCGCAAATTTCGGACAGGGTATCCGCATCCTTCGGCAGGAGCCATGGGAGGCACTGGTCAGCTTTATCCTTTCACAATGTAACAACATACCGCGTATCCGGAAGATCGTTTCCGCACTCTGTGCAGGCTTTGGAGATGCTCTCCCTGACGGGCAGTTTACCTTCCCCTCAGCCGAACGGCTGGCGCCTCTGGATGAAGCCGCCCTCGCTCCGCTGCGTTGCGGCTACCGCACCGCCTACATTTTAGGTGCCGCGCGCGCCGTTGCGGAGGGCAGTCTCAATTTTGAAGCCCTGGCCGAAAAGCCGCCAGAGGCGGCCTTTGCACAAATCAAGCAGATTCCCGGTGTCGGCGACAAGGTTGCCAACTGCTTTCTGCTTTACGGCCTGCACCGTATGGAGCGTTTCCCCATTGATGTCTGGATGCGTCGGGCGTTGGCTCAGCGCTTTCCGAAGGACTTTGACCCCACGGCACTCGGCGCCTTTGCGGGACTAGCTCAGCAATACATCTTTTATTACGCGCGCACGCATGAGCGCCGGGTTGATTTTGCCTGTCCGTGAGTTGCAGACGCTTTTTGCATAGCGCCTGTCCAACGCCCTGATAGAGAACTTAAAATTTGCGTATTCTACGATTGACAGCCTGTTTGCCTATGGAGTACAATGTTCAAAATATAAACTGAAAGGGTGCGGTTAACATAGAAACGAGCAAGCTCTATTCCGAGCGCTTTGTCGGCGAGGGTCTGACCTATGACGATGTTCTTCTCGTCCCCGCCGAGAGCAGCGTCCTGCCAGCCGAGATCAACCTTTCGACACATCTGACGAAAAAAATTCCGCTTCGCATTCCCCTTATGAGCGCCGCGATGGACACCGTCACGGAATACCGCATGGCGATCGCGCTGGCACGTGAGGGTGGCATCGGCGTCATCCATAAGAATATGGACATCGATGCGCAGGCTGAGCAGGTCGACCAAGTCAAACGCTCGGAAAACGGCGTGATCACCAACCCCTTTTATCTAACGGCGGACCGCACGATTGGCGAGGCTGATGCACTGATGGCGAAGTTCCGCATCTCGGGCGTACCGATCGTGGACACGGATGGCCGTCTCGTCGGCATCATCACTAACCGCGACATGAAGTTTGAGGAGGACATGACCCGCCTAATTGCGGATGTGATGACGCGCGATCATCTTGTCACGGGTAAGATCGGCACAACGCTTGAAGAGGCCAAAATCATTCTTCATGCGCACAAAATCGAAAAGCTCCCCATTGTTGACGACGGGGGCCGCCTGCGCGGACTCATTACGATAAAGGACATCGAAAAGGCACTGACCTACCCCCATTCGGCGAAGGACGCCCATGGCCGGCTGCTCTGCGCCGCTGCAATCGGTGCGACGAAGGACGTGCTGGACAGAGCAGGCGCCCTTGTAAACGCTGGTGTCGACGTGCTGGTGCTCGACAGTGCCCACGGCCATTCAGCAAACATTCTCCGCAGTGTTGCGCTGGTCAAGGAGAAATTTCCGGATGTGCAACTCATTGCCGGCAATGTGGCCACTGCCACTGGCACAGAGGCACTCATTAAAGCCGGTGCGGACTGCGTGAAGGTTGGCATCGGGCCCGGGTCCATTTGTACGACGCGCGTCGTCGCCGGAATCGGCGTACCACAGATGACAGCGGTACTCGACTGTGCGGAACTGGCCGATAAATACGGCGTCCCGATCATCGCCGACGGCGGTGTGAAATACTCCGGCGATATCGTCAAAGCCATCGCGGGCGGCGCTTCGGTCGTGATGCTCGGCTCCCTGCTTGCCGGCTGCGAGGAAAGCCCCGGCGAGACAGAGGTCTTTCAGGGCCGCCAGTTCAAGGTTTATCGCGGTATGGGCAGCATCTCGGCCATGTCCAAGGGCAGCCGTGACCGCTATTTCCAATCCGAAAACAAGAAACTCGTCCCCGAGGGCGTGGAAGGACGCGTACCCTACCGCGGGCTGGTTTCAGAGTCAATCTTCCAGCTCATGGGCGGTCTCAAATCCGGCATGGGCTACTGCGGAACACCGGACATTATCTCTCTGCGAAAGAACAGTCGTTTTGTCCGCATTACCAGCGCGGGTCTCAAGGAAAGCCACCCCCACGACATCTATATCACTAAGGAAGCTCCGAACTACTCGATGAGCCCGCAATAACTTGCAGAAAACAGCCTGCCGCCGGATGTCGGTTGCACCCTTCGGAGCTTTCCGAACGTGCCCACATATTCCGGCGGTAGACCTTTTGTATTCATCATCTTGCGAACGGCCGTAAAACGTGTATAATAAGGGCAGGAAATACCAATGCTTGGGGGTGCGTCAATGCGTACGGAAATCGATCTTCTGCGCGAGCTGATTGAAGGCAGCGGGAACATCGTCTTTTTCGGCGGGGCGGGCGTTTCGACGGAGAGCGGCATCCCTGATTTCCGAAGCGTCGACGGCCTGTACAGTCAAAAGCACAAATACCCGCCGGAGGAAATCCTCAGCGGCAGCTTCTTCCGCAGCCATCCTGAAGAGTTTTATGCCTTTTACCACGACAAACTCATCCTGGGTACCGTCAGGCCCAATCGGGCGCACCTGCGTTTGGCAGAGCTGGAAAAGGTGGGCAAGCTCCGCGCTGTCATTACGCAAAACATCGACGGCCTGCATCAGGCAGCGGGCAGTGTGAACGTCCTTGAGCTGCACGGTTCAATCCACAGGTTCTACTGCGTCTCCTGCGGTGCAGAAGCAGCCGCGGAGGCGGCCAATTCCGCCCTCGGTGTACCAAGATGCGCCGCCTGCGGCGGTATTGTGCGCCCGGACGTGGTGCTGTACGAGGAGTCGCTGAACGCCCGTGTGCTGGCGGAGGCTGTGCGCTATATCTCCGAAGCGGATATGCTCATCGTCGGCGGCAGCTCGCTCAATGTCTATCCCGCAGCTGGGCTCATCAACAATTACCGGCGAAATAAGCTTGTGCTCATCAACAAGCAGCCCACCCCCTATGATGACCGCGCCAACCTCGTTATCAACGCAAAGATTGGCGAGGTGTTCGCTCAGGTCTGAATACTTTTTAAAGGATTTGATTGCAATCAAAATCGACGTACTCGGCGTTTTGTTCGACAACCTTACGATGGTGGAGGCGACGGAAAAGGCGCTCTCTTATATGACGAGCCGCAACGCGGCCTACGTCGTCACCCCGAATCCCGAAATTGTCATGCTCTGCCGAGAAACCGCTGCGCTACAAAAGGCCGTCTGCGGCGCCTCTATGGTGCTAGCAGACGGAATCGGCATTATCCTCGGCGCAAAGCTGCTCGGCACGCCGCTGAAGGAAAAGCTCCCCGGCATCGAATTCGCCGAGGCGCTTTTTGCCCTGATGGCGGCGCGGGGCCTGTCCGTCTTCCTCCTCGGTGCTAAGCCCGGCGTTGCGGAGCAGGCTGCAATAAGGTTGGCAGAACGCTTTCCGGGTCTCCAAATCTCCGGCGTGCACGACGGCTATTTTCAAGACGATGCGCCGCTGATTGAGAAAATCAACGCCGCCTCGCCCGAGCTCCTGCTCGTGTGCCTAGGCGCTCCGAAGCAGGAAATCTGGATGCACACTAACGCACCCTATCTCAAGGTTGGACTGATGGCCGGGTTAGGCGGATCGATGGACGTTTTCGCAGGGGTGGTTGATCGCGCACCGGAAAGCTGGCGGCGGCTGAACCTTGAATGGCTCTACCGCCTTAAGGAGGATCCGAGCCGTGTGGGTCGTATGCTCAAGTTGCCGCAGTTTGGCCTGAATGTACTCGGCAGACGGCTTTTCGTCAAAAGAAAATAAGTCATGGAGGACGGCGACATGCAGGGCAGACTCATCGTATTGGAAGGCATAGACGGCAGCGGTAAATCTACGCAGTTCGCCTTGCTCACGGAGCGACTGGCGCGTGAGGGTGTGCCCTTTCGTAAGCTCACCTTCCCGCGCTACAGCGAGGACTCGTCCGCCCTCCTGCGCGCCTATCTCGCGGGAGACTTCGGAAAAAACCCCGGCGACGTGAGCCCCTTCGCAGCCTCAACCTTCTTTTTTGTCGACCGCTACGCCTCCTATAAAACCGATTGGGGCGCTTTTTACCGCCAGGGCGGCCTGATCTTTTGCGACCGTTATACCACTTCGAACGCCATCCATCAAGGCGCGAAGCTCCCGGAGGGCGAGCTAGGTTCATTTCTGGATTGGCTTTACGATTTTGAATTCCGTTTAATGGAACTTCCTCGTCCTGAAGCCGTCTTATACATGGATATTGATCTTGCGACAAGTCTGCGGCAAATGCGGGCACGGCAAGCGCAGACCGGCACAGTCGGCGACATTCACGAAATGCACGCAGAATACCTTGCCGCCTGCCTTCGGGCAGGAGACATCGCCGCCGAACGGCTGGGCTGGCATAGGGTACGCTGCCTCGAAAGCGGTGAAATGCGCGACGTTTCTGCAATCCACGAGGAAGTTTACCAGACTGTGAAAGGAGTCTTGCGCTGATGGTCTATATTATACTTGGCGAAGGCTTTGAGGAAATTGAGGCCATAGCCCCCTGTGATATCCTGCGCCGCGGTGGCGTCGAAACCAGACTGGCTGCAGTTGGCGGAAGCAGAACCGTCTCCGGTGCGCACGGTATTGTGCTTGAAACGGACGTTTTTGTTTCAGAAGTCCTCCCGCATGAGGGCGACATGCTTGTCATCCCCGGCGGTATGAGTGGCGTCAACGCCATCAAGTCCGACGTTGGCGCCATGGCTCTGCTCCAAAAGGCCGCGGAGGCCGGCACACTGCTCTCGGCAATCTGTGCGGGGCCTTCGGTGTTGGCCGCTCTCGGACTTTTGGATGGTAAACACATCACATGCTACCCCGGGACCGAGGCGCTGATGGGCGGTGCCGTATGCGAAACAGACAAAGCTGTCGTTTTTGATGGTGCTTTGACCACCGGCCGTGCCCCCGGCTCTGCCATTGACTTCGGGCTTGCCCTCTTGTCGCGTATTCATGGTGCCGAAGCCTCAGGAAGCGTAAAAAAGGCGCTGGTTTACTGAATTTTGGATAAAATAGCTTTCAGAACTGAAATAAAAAGGAAAACCGCCGCACTGTGCGGCGAATATCTGGTGGAGAGCAATGCGGGCATTATGGAAAAGCTGCTTTCACTACCGGAATTCGCCAAGGCGCCGCGCGTTTTTACCTATATTAGCATCGACCACGAACCGGACACGCGGGAACTCATCAAACGCTGTGCCATGTGTGGCAAAGCTGTCGCCGTCCCCATCGTCCAAAGCATGGGCGAAATGTGCTTTGTGCCTCTTGAAACCGGCATCGAGGCGCTCTCCCCGGGTGTGTTTGGAATTCCCACGCCGGATGCGAATGCCTCGGCGCTCACGCCCCAGCCCGGTGATCTGATGGTCGTGCCCGCCCTGTGCTTCGACCTACAGGGCTACCGCCTCGGGCGCGGCGGTGGCTATTATGACCGCTATCTCTCCAAATACCCCGTTTTTTCCGTTGGACTTTGCCGAGAGGCGCTGGTCGTGCCTGTTCTCCCCCGGGATTCCTGGGATGTGCGCGTGTGCTGTCTTGTGACGGAAAAAAGGATTGCGAGGCCAGAAATGGCCCCGCAAAAGTAGGAAGGACTCTATCGTATTTAGCTTAGGCGTTCAGGCTCAGCAGCCGCAGTTGTTGCCACAGTTGTTGTTGCCGCAGCCTCCCATGTTGCCGCCGCAGCAGCAGGCGAGGATGATCACAATGATGATGATCCACAGACAACTGTTATTACCGCATCCAAACATATGCTCTATCCCTTTCTCCGCACACATTTTCTTTTGCCACTCTGCGCGGTGAGTAGTCTGTAAGTTCCGGACTCTAAGGCTTGAGGTGCAGCCTTCAAACAGCCTTACGACCCATAATATGCCTTCACCCTAGTGGCGGTTACAGCCCAGCCCGGCAAATATCATCCGAATCCGTTTTATCGGGCACAGGCTACCCCCGGTGCTGCGTTGTTGGCCTTTGAAGAGCGGAATGCCCATCTGCGAGCCATCCTCTCGCCCCAAGACGGACGGTGTTCTGTAGAATCATTAAGCCTGCCGGCGGGGCTTTTGTGTCAAGCAAAATTGAATGATGCCGGCGGGCTGATGCCCACCAAAGAATGAAATGAAGTCTGGCGCAAAACTGCCCCGCAGAGCGGATTCGGAGGATATTTGCCAGGCTGCTAAAGGAGTTTAACGATGGCAGACAAAAACTTAAATGGCGGGAAGCTCCCGGCTTATGACGATGACTCGTATGACGCTTACGGCGACCCCTCCCGCGCGCCCATCAGCAAACGGCGCGACAAAAAAACCGGATGCCTTGGCGGGATGATGTATTTCATTTTCATCGTCAGCGTCAGCGTGATTCTCGCCTGCGTCGGCTGGATGGCCGCAAGCGACGTGCTGGCTCTGAACAAGGAGGAGAAGGTCATCGACGTAACCTTGCCGGAAGAAGTTTTCACCGAGGGTAAGACGGACGTGTTCGACAAAGACGGCAACGTCACCGGAACCAAGACCGTCAACATTGCCGACATCGGGAAGGTCGCCGGCATCCTCAAGGATGCCGGGATAATAGAATACAAATCCCTGTTTTTGCTTTATTCCGGTATTTCCGACGCGAAAGAAAAGATGGACCCCGGCACCTATACCCTCAGCACGGAATACGATTACCGTGCCATCGTCAAGAAGATGCAGTTCGGCAGCGATTCCCAGGTCCGCACCATGGTCACCTTCCCCGAGGGCTTCACAATGAAGCAGATCTTTGAGCGTCTTGAAGAAAACAAAATCTGCAAATACAATGCTTTGATGGACTGTGCTGCGACAGTGGACTTTAGCTATGACTTCCTTGCGGACATTCCGCTGGGCGATGCCTCCAGGCTTGAGGGCTTCCTGTTCCCGGACACTTATGAGTTCTATCAGGGCATGACCCCCGAGGCCGCGATTGACACCTTCCTCCAGATCTTCCACTACAAGCTCACTGCCGAGATGTGGGAGCTGGCCGCGGCGAGGGGCCTGACCATGCGCGACGTGGTGAATATCGCCTCCATGATCGAAAAGGAAGCCGCAAACGACGACGAGCGGCCGGTTATCGCCAGCGTCATCTATAACCGCCTTAAGTCTGATATGCGGTTGGACATTGATGCGACGATCATGTATGTCCTTCCCGAGCACAAGGAGAGCCTTACGGCAGAGGATCTCGCCATTGACAGCCCCTACAACACGCGGAAATATGCTGGGATGCCACCATCCCCAATCGCAAACCCCGGTATCACCTCGATCATGGCAGCGCTCAAGCCCGCAACAACAAACTACTACTTCTATGCGTTGGATACCGCAACTGACACGCACAAATTCTTCAGAACGGCTGGTGAGCACGAGGCATTTGTGGCTACACAGAACTATTAACGGAGAAATATTTTGAATAAACCGGAACTTTTGGCTCCGGCCGGAGACATGGAGCGCCTGCAAATGGTGCTCCATTACGGTGCGGATGCCGTATATCTAGCCGGAACCGAATTCGGCATGCGCGCCTCGGCAGGAAATTTCGATGAAAATGGTCTGCGCGAAGCACTGCGTCTCTGCCATGAAAAAGGCGTTGCAGTCCACGTGACCTGCAACACCCTGCCGCGTGAGCCTGAGCTAAAGCGCCTGCCTGCTTATTTGGAGCTACTTGACGGGCTTGGTGTTGACGCGCTGATTATCGCCGATCTTGGCATACTTGCCCTCGCCAAAAAACATGCCCCCCGCTGCGCGCTACATGTCAGCACACAGTTCGGCGTAGTCAATAGCGAGACCTGTAAGGCGTTGTTTGACCTCGGCGCCTCCCGTGCCGTGCTTGCTCGGGAGCTGAGTTTGGAAGAAATCCGCGAAATTCGCAGAAACGCCCCGGAAGCGCTTGAACTGGAGGCCTTTGTCCACGGGGCGATGTGTGTCTCATTTTCGGGGCGTTGCCTTTTGAGCAATTATCTGACCGGGCGCGACGCCAACCGCGGTGAGTGCGCCCAGCCCTGCCGCTGGAAATACCATCTCGTCGAGGAAAAGCGCCCCGGCGAGTATTTTGAAATCTCGGAGGACGGGGGCGCCTACATCCTCAACAGCAACGACCTTTGCATGATCTCGCACCTGCCGGAGCTGCTGGAGGCAGGCGTCACCAGTCTTAAAATCGAGGGACGGATGAAGTCGGCCTATTACGCCGCCGCCGTCACCAACGCCTATCGCCACGCGCTGGATTCCGCCATGGCCAACCGCCCGCTTGAGCGGATCTGGCTGGACGAGGTGGAGAAAATCAGCCATCGCAAGTATTCCACGGGCTTTTATTTCGGTAAACCGGGGCAGCATTATTCGCGCAGCGACAGCCTGTACTTTGCCGCGGCAGACGTGTGCGCGGTGGTCGAGCGCTGCGATATGGAGGGCAACGCGCTTCTCAGTCAGCGCAACAAGTTCTCTGTGGGTGACACGGTTGAGTTGCTGACGAACGTCGACGCACCCGTTGCCTTTACGGTCGAGGAACTCAAGGACGCGGAGGGTTCACCCATTACCTCGGCGCCTCACCCCATGATGCCCCTGCAAATGCGCTTGCCGCACGCCTGCGCCTCACTTTCTCTTTTACGGAAGCCGAAATCAGAAACGCCATAGGCCGAAGCCTGTGGCGTTTCTGGCTATCAACGCGGCTTCGCGGGGGCTTGCGCCCTCCGCGAAGCCGCGTCCGCAAGCAGGATCTTGATGCGAAAGGACTCTTGCCCCCTCTCTGACCCTCTGCGCAGGAATATTACAGCCTTCTATTTTTTGCAGCTCCGGAGGGGCATCCGCGCTGTCTCTTCTCTATTTCGAGGGCTGGCCGCGCCCTTCCGGGGCGGCGTACTTTTTCTCACCGTGCGCCTTTAGCAGCCGCAGTTATTGCAGCTGTTGTTATTACATCCGCTGTTGTTCCAGCTGCCGCCAAGTAGGATGACGACAATGATGATGATCCACCACCAGTTATTTCCACATCCAAGCATAATCTTATCCCTTTCTCCGCGCAGACTTAACGCCCTACCCCCTCAGCGCGGTGAGCGGACCGGGTTTCCATCACGAGCTTTTCTGACGGTTCTACCCATTTTATGAAAGATCTCCCCATACTGTGACAGATCCTCCCCAAAACATAAAACAAAACACCACAGAAAACTCCGTGGCACAATGGTACGTATATAACCGCTGGACAAAAAATATGTCTGGATTTGCTCAATACGCTGTGATATACTTGCATCCGCCGGGCGGCCGATCATGGCTCTTTATCCCGCAGATGCTCATAAAACGCTTTCTTTGGTAGGTCTGAAATGAACAATCCGTTAAATCGCTTTAAGCTCACCTATACGCAGGTGATCGTTCTGAGCTTTTTCTGCCTGATTCTCATAGGTGCGCTGCTGCTCAGCCTGCCTTTATCGTCGAGGACGCGGGAGTGGACACCCTTTATTGACGCCCTGTTCACCGCAACCACAGCGAGCTGTGTTACAGGCCTTGTTGTTGTGGATACCTATACCCACTGGTCGCTCTTCGGTCAGGTCATCCAGCTGGTTCTGATCCAGATTGGCGGCTTGGGAGTCATGACCTGTATTTCGCTCATCGCGCTTTTTCTCAAGCGGCGACTTTCGCTGGGCGAGCGACGCCTAATTATGCAAGCGGCAGGCTCGCTGCAGATTGGTGGGATAGTGAAGCTCCTGCGCCGGATCCTCATAGGCACCGCGCTTGCCGAGGGTGTCGGCGCACTGTTGCTCGCTTTGGTCTTTTGTCCGAAAATGGGCTTTTGGGCCGGGCTTTGGAACGCCGTTTTTCATGCCGTTTCGGCTTTCTGTAACGCCGGCATCGATCTCATGGGTAGATACGAGCCATTTTCTTCGCTGACGACCGAGACGCTCCGGTTTTCGCCCGTCGTCATTCTCACGCTGATGGCGCTGATTATCATCGGCGGTATCGGCTTCATTGTCTGGACGGACATCGCAAGGCATAAGCTCAACTTTCGGAAGTATGAGGTTCACTCGAAGATCGTGCTTGTAACAACAGGCCTATTGATCCTCGGCGGTGCGCTGCTGTTTTTCATTTTTGAATACAACCACACGCTCGCGGGCTTTAGCCCCTGGCAAAAACTCCTTACCTCACTGTTTCAAGCCGTCACGCCGCGTACAGCCGGATTCAACTCCGTGCCGCTCGACCAGCTTTCAGAGCCGGGTAAGGTGCTCTCAGCCCTGCTGATGTTTATTGGCGGAAGCCCCGGCTCCACGGCCGGCGGAATTAAGACCACAACCTTCGCCGTCCTGCTCCTGAGCGCCTTTGCCGCCTGCCGACGCTACGGCGGAGTCACCGTGTTCCGCCGCAGGCTGGATGACAAGACCATTGTTCAGGCCAGCGCGATTACCACCGTCTATACTCTGGTGTTGTTTGCAGCTGTCCTGATCATCGACGCCACTGAGCCTTTTACCTTTATAGAGGTTCTCTTTGAGGCAGTTTCCGCCATCGGCACAGTTGGGCTATCCCTCGGCATCACACCGTTATTGAGTACGGTCTCCAAAATTATTCTGATACTGCTAATGTTCATGGGCAGGGTTGGCGGGCTTTCGCTGATGCTCGTGCTTGCCGAACGCCGGATCAACGTAAAGATCGACAGACCGGCAACACAAATATTAATCGGTTAAGGAGCGTATTATGAAATCGATTCTAGTCATTGGTATGGGCCACCTTGGCCGCCATCTGGCCGAACGCATGCAAGCGCTTGGAAACGACGTAATGGTCGTCGACCGCAACCCCGAGCTAATCGACGAGGTCGCACACGAATTCACGGACGCGCACATTGGCGACTGCTGCAGCGAGTCTGTGTTATCCGTCCTCGGCGTCAACAATTTTGACGTTTGCTTTGTCACAATTGGTGAGGACTTCCAGGCCTCGCTGGAGATTACCTCCATGCTTAAAGAGCATGGTGCAAAACTCGTTGTATCAAAGGCGCGCAGCGAACGCCAGGCGAAGCTGCTGCTCAAGATCGGTGCGGACGAGATCGTTTTTCCCGAACGTGAGATTGCCGACAAGCTTGCCCTCCGCTTTAACGCGGACAACATTTTTGACTATATCCAACTCACCCGCGAATACGCGATCTATGAAATTCCCTGTTATGAGAAATGGGTGAACCGTACCATTGCCGACGTAAATGTCCGCAGCAGGTACCACCTCAATATTATCGCCGTCAAACGCGACAACGCCCTACAGATCACGCCAGGTGCGGACTATGTGTTCGCCGTAGACGACCACCTCGTCGTAATAGGAAAAGCCGCAGATGTCTTCAAGCTGGGTGGCAAGGCCAAGCTCTGACCCAATCTTAGGCTTCGCCCACTTCCTGCGGCTCAGCCGCTTTCAGAATTTCTGCATGCAGATAGTCCAGTGCATCGGAAAGTGAGCCAATGCCGTCGACCAGCCCACATTTGACGGCGTCCTCCGCGTCGACCACACTGCCCACGTCATTTGCAAGCTCGCTCGTGCGCAGCATATAGTCCATGAGTTGTTCCCTGGAAATGCGGGAATTGTTGATGATGAATTTCACAACCCGCTCCTGCGTCCGCTGGAAGTAATTGAAGCTCTGCGGCACGGCGATGACCACGCCGTTGAGCCGCACAGGATGGATCGTCATCGCCGCAGAAGGCGCAATATAGCTGCGCTTTGCCGCCACAGCCAGTGGCACCCCGATGGAGTGTCCGCCGCCGAGAACGATTGACGCCGTAGGCTTTTTCATGCCCGCAATCAGCTCCGCGATGGCTAGCCCCGCCTCCACGTCCCCGCCGGCGGTATTGACGAGAATCAAAAGCGCTCGAATATCCCGGCTTTCCTCTACCGCTGCAATAATTGGCAGCACATGTTCATATTTTGTTGTTTTTGAGCTTTCGTGCAGGAGCTGGTGCCCCTCGATTTGCCCGACGATCGTCAGGCAGTGGATCAGACTCTGCTCCGGCCCGATCAAAGCGCTGCCGAAGCTGTTGACGCTCTCTGCGGGCGCTGTCTCGTCCCTGTCTCGGTCTCTGTCCGCCTCTGAGCGCAAATATTTTTCCATGATAAAGCCCCCCGTTTCTGCTTTAGTCTTTGCAGAAACGGGGGGCTTTATCAGTCTACTTTTCGGCGTAAACAGCCTTAATACCTTTATAGGTCATATAGCAGTCGAATTTAGAAACCGTCTCGTAAGGTGCGTGCATTGAGAGCACGGGTACACCCGCGTCGATGGTGTCGATGTCGCGCTCGGCCATATACATGGCCACCGTGCCTCCGCCGCCCTGGTCAACCTTGCCCAACTCCGCCATCTGCCAGACGACCTTGTTTTCGTCGAAAATGCCGCGCAGACGGCCGACCAGTTCTGCCGAAGCGTCGCTCGATCCCGACTTGCCGCCATGGCCGGTGACCTTACAAATGCTCATGCCGTAATTGAGCTTGGCAGCATTCCTCTTTTCAGAGACCTCTGGATAGACCGGGTCGTAGGCGTTCGTCACGTCCGCCGAGATGCAAATGCTGTTTGCAAAGCACTGTGCGAGCTTCACACCCTGCGCATCACAAAGCCCACCCATGAAGCGCTCGAAGGCCTTGCTCTTCATGCCGGTGACACCCTCGGAGCCAATCTCCTCCTTGTCCGCAAGGATGCAGACCGCCGTCTTCTCCGGATTTTCTGTTTCCAAAATCGCCGCAAGCTCAGCGTAGGCGCAAACCCGGTCGTCATGCCCATAGCCTGCGATCATGCCGCGATCGATTCCGGACTCACGCACCTCGAAGGCCGGCACGGCCGAAAGCTCTGCGGAGAGGAAGTCCTCCTCGATAATGCCATATTTCTGATTGAGAATCTCCATCACAGCGAGCTTGACCCTGTCCTTAACCTCCTCCTTGTCGGGAACGGTTCCGGCAATCAGGTTCAGGCTCTCGGCCGGGACAAATTCTTCAGAAGTTTTTTTCCGCTGCTCCTTCGCAAGGTGGGGCAGCAAATCCGTAATCTGGAAGATCGGATCGGACTTGTCCTTCCCGATACAAACCTCAATCGTTTCGCCATTCTTGAGCGCGATGACGCCGCGTAGCTCCAGGGGGATCGTCAACCACTGGTATTTCTTGATGCCACCGTAATAATGCGTCTTGAAGTAGCAGATTTGGTCATCCTCATAAACCGGGAGCTGCTTTAAGTCAAGGCGCGGGGCATCAACATGCGCGGCGGCTATAGCTGTGCCCTCGGAAAGCGGCTTTTGGCCGATCACAGCCAAAAGCAGCGCCTTGCCCCGGTTTGAATAGTAGAGCTTGTCTCCAGGCTCAATGGCCATACCCTCGCTGTAGGGCTTAAAGCCGTGCGCCTCCGCCAGCTTAATGCCTTCACGTACTGCCTCACGCTCGGTCTTGGCTTCGTTGAGAAAACGCATATAGCCCCGGCAGTAGTCCTCAATCTCTGTGCGCTCCGCGTCGTCTATCAGAAGATGGCCGTTCTTCTGCTGATAAAACAGCCTGTCCTGTCTCTCGGATTTTTCCTTATCCATCATATGAAAGTCCTTTCTTTTATATTAAAGCACTGAAATATCTTCAAATAATGCCCTGCATTTTTCCCGGAATTCCGCTTCCGTCCCGCTGTTGTCAACGGTATAGTCACAGTTTTCAATAAAAAACGAATCCGGCTTCTGCGCCGAGATGCGCAGTGCCGCGTATTCGCGTGTAATGCCCTCACGCTTCATCAGTCTATCGATTCGCGTTTCCGCCGATGCGGTGATGCCGACCGTGGCCCGGCAGAAAGCGCCGACACCGCCCTCGATCAGGGCAATCGCATCAATCGCGGCGAGAGTTCCGCCATGCCTTGCCCAGTCTGTCAGCAAACGGCTAATTTCCTTTCCGACAAAGCCGTGTGAGATGGCATTTAAGTCTCGTAACGCCTCCGGATCGGAAAAAACGATTTCCCCTAGTGCCTTAGTGTCCCTTGAGCCCGCCGGAATCACGCCGGGAAAGCGGGCGTCCAGCGCGGCGATCAACTCGTCGCTCTCGGCAAGAAGCCTGTGATAAACAGCATCCGTGTCTATGACAAGTCCACCCATTTCCTTGATGACGCACAGCGCGGTAGTCTTGCCGCTACCCGTTCCACCGGTGATGCCGATAATGGTCAGCGATGCCATCATCGCCAAATTCACCTCGTCCTCAGACACCGCGCCAGCACGCAGCAGTGTATACGGTGTTTGTGATAAATCAATAACCGTTGATTCCCGGCCGAGGGCACATATGCCCCCATCTATTATACCCGCGATTTTTCCATTAAAATACGCCAGAACCTCCTCGGCGCTGACAGGACTTTTTTTTCCTGAGGGATTGGCCGAAGGCGCGGCAAGCGGAAAGTCCACCGCTGCAAGCAATGCCCGGAGCTGCAGATGATCCGGACAGCGCAGCCCGACCGTTTCGCCCGCCGCGCGCACAATGTCGGGCACTAGCGCCTTGTTAGCTTTCAACACCAGCGTAAGAGGTCCCGGCCAAAAAAACTCCGCCAGCCAGTATGCCGCCGGCGGCGCGTCCTCACAAAGCTCCCCGATGGACTCTGCACCCCGCACCATCAGGCTCAGGGGCTTTTGCTCGGGCCGGCCCTTAACCTCGTAAATATCCGCAACCGCCCTCTCGTTGAAGCCGTTTGCCGCAAGACCGTAGACCGTCTCTGTCGGCACGGCAACAAGACCGCCCGCACGGAGTATGGACGCAGCTTCCGGGATATTTTGGCTCAGTTCCTTTGTCTCCATCTAGACTTACTCCCCGGCAGAAGCCTTCATCCGCTCCGCCTGATCAGCCATGACTAAGGCATCGATGATTTCATCGAGATCACCGTTCATGATCTGCTCAATCTTATAGAGGGTCAGCCCGATGCGGTGGTCGGTCACGCGCCCCTGCGGAAAGTTATAGGTTCGAATGCGCTCTGAGCGGTCGCCGGTGCCGACCTGGCTCTTGCGCTCCGCGGCAAGGGCAGCGTTTTTTCGCTGCTGTTCGGCCTCATAGAGGCGGGAGGCAAGAATCTTCATCGCGCGCTCGCGGTTTTTATGCTGGCTGCGCTCGTCCTGACATTCGACGACCGTACCCGTCGGCAGGTGGGTAATGCGGATGGCGCTCTCGGTCTTATTGACGTGCTGTCCGCCCGCTCCGCTAGCGCGGTAGGTGTCGATCTGCAGGTCGGCGGAATTGATAGCAAACTCCACCTCGTCGATCTCCGGCAGCACCGCAACCGTGACCGTACTCGTGTGGATACGCCCCGAGGCCTCGGTGTCCGGTACTCGCTGCACCCTGTGAACGCCGCTTTCAAATTTCAGACGCGAATAGGCGCCCTCACCCTCAATGACGAAGCTGACTTCCTTTATTCCGCCAATCTCCGTTTCGTTTAGGTTGGCGATCTCGGTTTTCCAACGCTTGGACTCGGCGTACATGGCATACATGCGATAGAGGCTGTTTGCAAAAAGCGCCGCTTCCTCGCCTCCTGCCCCACCGCGGATTTCAACGATGACGTTCTTGCTGTCGTTCGGGTCGCGCGGCAGCAGCAGAACCCTCAGCTCCTCCGCAATCCGCTCCATCTGCATCTTGGCGTTCTCAAACTCCTCGCGCAGCAGTTCCTTGAACTCCGGGTCATCTGAGCCTGCGTCCAGCAGTTGCCTGGCCTCATCCGCCGTGCTCTTGCATTTGCGGTAACGCCGGTAAGTCTCGACGACGGGAGTCAGTTCCTTTTGATCCTTGGCAAGCCTTGCGTAGACTGCTGGGTCGGAATAGACCTCAGGCAAGCTTATCCTGCGCTCAAGCTCTGTATATTTTTCCTCAAGTTCCTTCAGCTTTTCAAGCATAAATGGTTCATCCTCAAATTTTCTTTGGCCAAAAACTATATGCCGCACATGAGCTTACACAATTCGCCGCAGCGTGCAGTAAATTATACAATATAAATAACAAGATGTAAACAGTATAGACTCAGTTAAGCAGAGCTGCCAGCGCCGCGCCCGTCAGCGTCAGGTTCTCTCCGCCTCGGAAAGCAACATAGCGCCCAAGCTTATTTTCAATGTATTCTCTAACATATTTGTCTAGCTTATCGCGCAGCAGCAGGGACTTATAGAAAGTCGAGCCTTCCGCAACGACACAGAATGGGTATTCTGCACTCTTCCCGCCATCGCAGCGACGCAATAGCGCGGCGATGTTCACGCAGACGATCTTTCCCGCGCGCTCAAAGCTGCTGTCAATAAGCTCGCGCAGAAGAGCGGCATCCGCATCCGTGCAGAGAGCCGACACGCGGTTTTTCTCGCCGCGTAAAAACAAGTCCAGCTCTGGTAGCGTGAAAGGCTCGTTGATCTGCCCAAAGTGCGCAGAAAGCAGCCCTGCTTGTGCGGCTAAAATTGCAGTATTCGTGATGACTCGGCCAAGGTACGCCCCGGAGATCATCTTCTCACAGAAGCCGATGCCCGGATTCTCGGAGGACTCGTCTGTCATCTCGTCCGCACGGCCACGAAAGAGCTTTGAAAAATTGCTCGTTTCGCAGTTGATAATCATGTCGCCCGCATGCGCGAGCTTTCCGATTCGCTCTCCCTGCTCAGGATAGCAGGTGTTAAAACCCGTGCCGAGAATCAGCCCGCAAATTCCGTCGTAGTTCATCAGCGACGACTGCGCCGCACCGCCCATCATGCTGGCAACCGTGTCGTTGAGCAGAACAACGCGCAGAGCGCTCTCCACGCCCTTTTTCCGCAGCTTTTCCACCAGCGTGCGGCCGATCACAACGCCGGTCGAGCCCGTGACACTCACGCCCTTGGACAGCCGCAAAATCTTGCCGTCCCGATCGGGGAAAATCTCTGCGGGATAGGAAAAGCAAAAACCAATCCTATCGCTTAACGGGGTCAGCGGCAGGATCTTGTCCGCCAGCTCCTCAAAAAACAAATCCACCGAGACCTCGCCGCGGCTGCCTGGAATAGGGAACACCTGCAGTCCAGAAATCACTGGCCGACCTCCCGTGAAGGTGACGAGGGCAACACGCAGATTCGTTCCGCCTGCATCCACTGTGATGACCGGAGTGTTTTCCTGAGGTGTACCATGCGTAGAAATATAGGTGGGGATCATCGTCAAAGAGGACGCCTCGCCGCGCAGGCCGGTTTCCATCTCGGATAGGCAGCTCTCTGTTGCCGCCTCAATATTCGTCAGCTCGGGATGCATCGCTATCTCGCGCAGAAAATCGTTTGTTATGGCCGATAGTTTATTCATTATGCTTCCCCCATGCTTTGAAAAAGCGCATATCAGCGCCTATTCTTCTGAGCTGCAAATCCGTAAAGGTCTTTTATAAATGTATTTTATCATACCTTCATAAAAAGTTCCAATCATATTTCCATTTTTGTTGAAGCACCCGGAATGCAGACATCGCGGCCACTTCCTGCCGCGTTCTTAAGCAGTGCTTTTTCACTTTTTCTGAGCAAAATAGTGCTCCGCACGGCTTGCGTGCGGAGCAGTTCTAAGCGGCCGGAGCCGAATAGTACGATATCTGTGTTCAACGATCAGCGACCTTGCGCCTGAGGCTAAGACAGTCAGCGATCATCGCAATAAATTCGGAGTTCGTCGGCTTGCCTTTGACATTCGATACCGTGTAGCCGAAAAACTTCTGGAGGGTCTCAATGTCGCCACGATCCCATGCAACCTCAATTGCGTGGCGAATGGCGCGCTCAACACGCGAGGGCGTTGTCCCGAAGCGTTTTGCAACGGTTGGATAAAGAACCTTTGTAACCGAGTTGATGATGTCCATATCGTTTATGGTCAAGAGAATCGCTTCTCTGAGATACTGGTAACCCTTTATATGTGCTGGGACGCCAATTTCATGTATAACCTCAGTGACGACGGCTTCGAGGTTTTCCTCACGACGGTACATATCAACGCCCTGCTGCCTTGTGCTGCCTGCGGCTGCGCGGCTGGCTGAGCAAACTTGCCTGATACGTGCCAACAGGGCAGGTACGTCGCAGGGCTTAGGCATGAAATAATATGCGCCAAGCTCTGCCGCCTCCTGCACCACATGTTCATTGAAAAATCCGGAGACAATGATTACCGCGGGCCTCTGATTTATATTCATTTGTGACAACTTTTGCAAAACGCCAAGACCGTCCAGCTTTGTTAAAACAAGATCCATTACAATGACATTTGGATGCTTCTGCTCGATGAGTGCCAGTGTCTCGATACCATCTCCCGCCGTGCCGACAATTGCCATGTCTTCCTCCGAGGCAATTGTTTCTGCCATAAGATAGCGGAAATCTTCACCCGAATCTGCGATTAGTACTCTTGACTTGGTTTCCATAATATTCCCTCCGTTATAATACATATACGGTAGGCCATCTCTATATTTAAGCACAAACACCGCCAAACGACTTCAATTTACCATATTCAATTACAAAGTGCAACAAAAAATAATAAAATAGCTCGCGCTTTTTTGTTTACATAATTCGACTTCGGTCGACTAAATTCTCCTTTTTGACGGCGTTTTATTTTTTTCGACGCATTTCGACAGGCATTTTTATCTTTTGCGCACTGGTACTTGTCTAAAAGCGCCAAAATCAAGGGAAAATGTTTGTCAGCTATTTGAAAACAATTTCCGCAAAATCTGCGCATTTTCAGGCAAAAAATGTGCTCAGAGGGGCTGCAAATGACCTTGTGTGGCGAGCAAATAATTGTTTTATCTTTGACGTCTCATTTTTTCGTCGGTCTACATAACTTTCGGGCTGCCGCTCCATAGGCAGCCCGAAATACTCTTTTTGCAAGAGGTTGCCCCCTTTAAGCGGCCTTCTCCTGTGTCATGTTATCGGCCGCTTCCAGCATCAGTTCAATGGAAATGCCGAAACCCTTTGTTGGGTCGTTAATCATCACATGGGTTACGGCGCCGATGAGCTTGCCATCCTGCAGGATAGGACTGCCGCTCATCCCCTGCACAATTCCACCCGTTTTCTCCAGTAACCTCTTGTCCTTGACGCAGAGCATCAGGCTTCTACCATCATTCTCCCCACGATAAACTCGTGTAATCTCGACCTCAAATTCCTCGCTCGCGCCGCCCTCGATGTTGGCGAGTACCGTCGCCTTTCCAAGCTTAATATCATCGCTGTCGGCCGCCGGTATAGCCTTGAGCGGATCGGGCTGATTTGCGCTCAGAATTCCGAAAATGCCAAACCGTGTATTTTGTCGAATATCTCCGCAAATGCTGCCGCCGTTGAATTCTCCGCAGAGTTCGCCCGGTGCGCCCGCGCAGCCTTTTTTAATCTCAACAACCGTCGCATTGAAGATGTCCCCTCTGCCAAGCGGTAAAATCACACCGGACTCAAAATCATTAACGCCGTGCCCCAAGCCGCCGTAGACACCGCTCTGAGGATCATAGAAGGTCAGCGTACCGATTCCCGAGACTCTGTCCCGCAACCACAGTCCCAACTCAGGTCCAGCACCGCCCATGCTTGGCTCGAGTGTCTTTTTTAGCGTTTCGCCATTTCGAATCAGTGTAACCGATACACTACCCGCCTTAAGCCTTCCCATCTCGGCCTTAAAATCCTCAGCAGATCCGATCTTGGCCCCATTGAGCGCAGTAATCAGGTCGCCGGGCAGAATTCCAGCTGCAGCCGCCGGAGAGGGTGCCTGCCCGTTCTGCGTTGCTGCTAGCCCTACCACCAGAACACCGTCGGTAAACATCTGTATCCCCACAGTGCACCCGACGGGCACAAGCATGCGTTCATGCGTGGCGAAGGCTGTTCCCTGCGCCAGCACACAGGCAACCAGTGCCGCCATGATGGTGGTCTTTGCGTATTTAATTGTATTTTTGTTTCTTTCTTTTACTGTCATCCCTGTTTCCCCCGCTTCTCGATTTATTTGAAAATCGCAGTAACAGTATGTTCGCCGGCGAGCAAAATAAGCGCAGTTCCGTGTAACAAAATCTATCTTATTTGCCTTTTCGATTTTTTTCGCGGTCAGACGGGGCTATGATGAAAAAGGGAATTATTGCGGCGAAGCGGACAGGAATGTATTTTCAAAATTAGCAATTTATTATGACGGGAGGGGATTATTTGGATCAATACCGGCAAAGCTTCAATTCAAGCGGCAGAAATGGTGTTCTGTTTCCCGAAGGCGCTCCGCCTGGCCTGCCGGATTCCGGCGCCGTCCTCAATGAAATGAACAGGCTCGCCGGGCGCTATAGCTTTGTCACGCTCTCCGAATTCGGTAGAAGCGTCATGCGTAAGCCTCTGCTATATATTTGCATCGGCAGCGGACCGCGCCGCGTACTGTATACCGCCACACACCACGCCAACGAATGGATCACCACACTGGTTCTTCTAAAATTCATGAACGAGCTTTTTGAAAAATACCGCACGAACGGAACGCTCTACGGCTTCAATGCGCGTGCCTTGGTTGACAGGACAACGCTGTGCTTTGCACCCCTGATCGATCCGGACGGCGTGGATCTCGTACTGGGAACGCTTTCCGGCGGCACTTACTTTGAACAGGCGAAAAGACTTGCCGCAAACTACCCCTCCATTCCCTTCCCCTCGGGCTGGAAGGCCAACATTGACGGCACAGATTTGAATCTTCAATATCCGGCTAACTGGGAAAAAGCGCGAGAAATCAAATTTGCGCAGGGCTTTACAAGCCCCGCGCCGCGGGATTACGTCGGCCCCGCGCCACTCTCTGCCACGGAGAGTCGCGCCCTCTACGACTTTACGCAAAGATTCAACCCGGACACCATACTCGCGCTCCACACGCAGGGCGAGGTCATTTACTGGAGATTTGCCGATTTTGATCCGCCCGGCGCTTATGAGCTGGGGCGCAAGCTATCCGAGGCAAGCGGCTACGACCTTTCGGAAACGCCCCCGGTCAGTGACAACGCCGGGTACAAGGATTGGTTTATCCAAAACTACAACCGCCCCGGCTATACCGTCGAAATGGGGCTCGGCGAAAGCCCGCTGCCGCTCTCGCAGTTTGACAGCATCTACATAGCGATGGGGCCGCTGCTCGCAGTGGCAGCAAACGGATAGCCCGAGTCAAGGCTCTGAGTTTACTGAAGCGGAAAAACTGCGCATTGGGACATCAGCCTGCGCGCCCCGCTTCACAGCGGCATAGAATCGGGGCGCGCGTGACCTCAATATCTTCTGAAATTTGCCGAAATCTCACTCAGCGCCTCGGATGCCTCCATGCGGTATTCGTCAGCCTTAGCAAGATCGCCCAGGGCGACGATGCCGACAAGGATCCCGTTATCCGTGACAGGCAGGCGGCGGATCTGGCTCGTACCCATACGCACGGCAACCTTTTCGGCGTCCTCAAACGGTGAGACGGTGACAAGGTTTCGGCTCATAATTTCGCCAATCCGCGCCTCCTGCGGATCGACGCTTCCGGCGACGCAGCGTAGCACGATGTCCCTGTCGGTCACGATGCCGCGCAACCTGTTTTTGCCGTCTTTGACGGGCAGCGAGCCAATGTTGTGCTGTTTCATCAGCCGCGCTGCGGCAGTTATCGGCTCATCCTCGCTGATGGAGATGACGTGATTGGTCATAATGTCGCTAATGTTCATGCGCGCTCCTCCTCGAAATTCTTTTGTGCTAGATAAAGTAAGTATCGTCCCGGCAAGAGGGATTTATTCGCGACGTGTGCATGAACTGCAAAAAAGCCCGCGCTGCCTCGGCGGACTTTTTGCGGGTTCTCAATTTTTTCTATTTTTCTAAATTAAATAGTATAACTATGCTTTGCATAGCGAAGCCTATTCAAGTGCCTTGAGCATCGGCCCTGCGGCGTCTGCAAACAGACGCACGGCGTTGAGCGCCTCATCAAGCGTGTTGCCGCTGCTGCCGACCTCCACGATTAGGTAGCCCGTTGAGAGCTGCTGGTTGTACCGCTCCTTTTTGAGTGCAATCGGCCTTGAGAGCGTGGGATACTTCGCCACAACGGCAGCCTGAAGGCTCAGCGAAAATTTCAGGTTCTCCTTCCAATTCGGGTGCTCAAGCCCATTTTCTCCCGTACCGACCAGAAGCATCACCTGAGAGCAGGGCTTTCCACCGGCCTCGGCCAAGGTTTTATAGACCACGTCCCCGCTGCCGATGGAGTCACGGTGTACGTCCAGAACGACAGAGATCGACGGATATTCCGCAAGGTATTTCCGCACGGCGGCATCACTTCTTGCATAGCTTCCCGTATAGCTAGGGTCATCATAAATCTCCCGGTCATGGATGACCTCCACACCAAAGCTCTCAAGGCAGGCGGTAAGCTCGTCTCCAACCCGGATTACACTGAAAGCGCGATCCTCCGTCCGATAATTGTCCGCCATTGTATATGTATCGGCCATCGTGGGCGTGTAGGCCTCGCTGCCGTGTGTGTGTATGATTAGCACCTGCGGCCCCTCGGACGCCAGTTTAACCGAGGTGCCTGCCGAAACAAGCGCACCGAGATCAAGCTCATAGCTTGTATTGTTCGTAATAACCATGCCCCCCTCAATCGTCGTTGGCAAAACGACCGGGGTCGCCTCAAGCGCAGGTACCTGCGTTTTCGGAATTTCCAGTTGCGAGGGAAAGGGCGGAAGCGTCCCCTCGGGCACAAATGCTCCGGTTTCCCCGTCCGATATCACTGCCACGTCTCCCTCGTTAGGCACGGCCACCGCCTCCTTTTGGAAAAAAGCCCATCCCGCAGTCAGATCTTCCAACTTCTCCCGTATGTCCGGATCTGCGCCCAGCTTATGCGCCGCCAGAAGCCCCAGCAGAATCAGTCCGGCCGCCATGAACCCTTTTTTCACGCGCAGGCAAGCCTCCTCTCTACAGCCTGTAAGGCGACAATGTCGGTCAGGCTGTCCGTATATTGATTTTATGCGAGCGTGACGTGTTTCATTACCCGTCGCCGATCCGTGCGCATCCTGCACGTAAAAAGCTATCTAAAATCGCAGGCGCATCCAAAAAACGATTTACATAATGAAAAATTATTGACAACCTTCTTGCATTTTACCCGACTTACCCCCCCTTGTTTTCTATATTTGTTTCAATACCCAGTCAAACCTTACACACAAGATTTTGTGGTAAAACTATGATTTTCCTGTGTTTTTCGCACGATTTTGCGCACATGTTCAGAATACCACATTTTCTACAAGACAATTTGTACAAAATCCCACTTGTTTTTTTGACACCAAAATGAATATAATTATGTCAGAATTAGAAAATACCGTAGCTATCCCCTTTTCTTAAAAATCGAAATAGGAGCGTGTTATGAAAAAACTTACCCTCAGAAACATTTCCATAATATGC
>CAYRIA010000011.1:0-25002 GCA_964424175.1 uncultured Oscillospiraceae bacterium
GAGCTAGCTGCTCAAAGAGTTGAACAGGAACTTGGCAAATATAAAGTGATTGCTATGGATGCAGGAAGCACGGCTAGACTAGCAAACCCCGATACCTCACTTGCGGATAAACAAAGCCTAATCGATCAGAGAGCTAAAGAATATGGACTTGTAAGGGGAAATATTCTTGATGCAAAAGGAATAAGCATCTTTGATGGGAAGGATTATAGTGACCGTGAATACTACAAAGAGGCGATTAGTGGCAGAGCATCGATATCAGAGCCTGTTGTCAGTAAGGTTACCGGAGAACTTACTATTATTGTGGCAGCGCCCTTATGGAAAGATGGTGTTCCCGATTCTAAGGTTATAGGCGTTGTATATTTTGTGCCGATCGAAACCTTTTTGAATGACATCGTGGCTGGAATTAAGGCTAGCAATAATTCATTAGCATATATCGTTGATAAGGATGGCAACACAATCGCCGATGTCGATATTGAGAAGATTAGAAATGCTGAGAATATCGTCGAGCTTTCAAAAAGTGATAAAGGTTTATTAGAACTTGCAGCCTTACATCAGGAAATGGGAAATGGTGCAACAGGCTATGGAAAGTATAAACAGAATAACACCAATAGAATACTTGCGTTTGCACCGATTAACGATACCGATAGCTGGAGCTTGGCGATAAATGCGCCTTCCAGCGATTATACTTCAACCACAACACAAGCATTAATTATCACTGCTGTATTACTTGCGATTTGTATTACTCTTTCGGTTATTTCAGGAGTACTGGTTGGCAAGAAGATTGGTTTGCCGGTAACCATATGTACCGAGAGACTGGAAACGCTGTCAAAGGGTGATTTAAAAACAGCTGTTCCTGAAGTCAAGTCGAAGGATGAAACGGGCATTCTGGCAAATGCAACAGAAAGAATTGTTCAATCACTTAACAACACAATAAGTGACGTAGTTTACGTCTTATCGGAAATATCTGAGGGAAATCTTACGGTGGACTCAGAACAAGAGTATGAGGGAGACTACATTCCAATTAAGTCCGCACTTGAGAAAATACTTCATTCGCTGAACAGAATAATGAATGACATTGACCAAGCTTCAGAAATGGTTTCCAACGGGTCAAGCCAGGTTGCTAATGGCGCACAGACTCTTGCTCAAGGGACATCTGAACAAGCCTCAACTATTGAGGAATTGTCGGCCACAGTTGCGCAAGCCTCAGAGCAGATACAATTTACCGCAAAACATGCACAGGAAGCAAGCAAATTGGCCCAGGAAACGGGGGCGGATGTTGAAGAAAGCAACGATTATATGATGAATATGACAGTTGCTATGGAAGAAATCGCGCAGACTTCCAGAGAGATTAATAAAATCAATAAGACTATTGAAGATATCGCATTTCAGACCAATATCCTTGCGCTAAATGCTGCTGTTGAGGCTGCAAGAGCAGGCGCAGCAGGAAAAGGCTTTGCCGTGGTTGCGGACGAAGTTAGAAATCTTGCTCAGAAATCCGCTGAGGCAGCAAAGACCACGACGGAACTTATTGATAAAGCTATTCGTTCTGTTAATAAAGGCGCCGATATCGCCAATAAAACCGCTGATTCTCTGCAATCGGTTGTTAACAAAACGACTGATGTGCAGAGGAGTATTTCTCAAATTGCGGAAGCATCGGAACAGCAGGCAATTGGAGTTGAGCAAATCGCTCAAGGCATCGATCAGATTTCAGCCGTGATCCAGGTTAACGCTGCAACAGCTGAGGAAAGTGCCGCTGCTGCCGAAACGCTTTTGGGACAGGCCCAATTGCTTAAATCGCAGGTAAGCCAGTTCAAGCTGAAAACTAACCAAACCTGACAAAGGATCTCAAGCTACAGAGAACTCGGAAAATTCTGTGTAAATTGGGAATCCCACTTGTTAAGAAAAACAAAGCTCAATTTGCAGCGAAAAAGCTGTTTAGACTGAAGCGGCACGGCTTGCGCTCTCCTCTACGGAGAAGCAAACCGTGCCGTTCTATCAGATTATTAATTGAGCTAAAAATTAAATATAAAACATCTGAGCACTGTCTGTATTGTTTTTTTCGGCCTCGGAAGTTAAATCATCAAGCGTTACAGCCATCAGTGCGTCTTTGACAGCGTTATCCAACACTTCAAATACGGATAGCCGCATGGCTTTTTCAATATCTGGAGCGAATGTCGCGACCGTGTTCTCCGCTCCTTCAAAAAGAGCCCCCTCGACAGATGACAGTATTTCGAATACGGTTATCTGAGCCGGCGTCCGCGAAAGCATATAGCCGCCCTGCGCGCCTTTGACCGAGATTACCAGCCCCCCGCGCTTAAGCAACGAAAATACCTGCTCCAGATATATTTTGGATATTCCCAACTTTTCGGAAATACTTAAAACAGTAATATATTCTCCGCTATCATGCTGTTTTGACATGCAGATGGCAGCGGCGAGCGCATAACGTCCCTTCGTTGAAATTCTCATGGCGAGCTCTCTTTCATACATTTTTAGTATGTATTATATAATAAATTCTGATTGGATATTTGTCAATGGCATATAATTCATATAGTTTAGATATTATTATAAAACTCTATTGACAAAAATATAAGCAGGAGGTATGATGCATATATCATACTAATCTTATAGGCATAATATGTTCATAAACAGTTTGACGGAGGTAATATTATGGCAAAGGTATACAAGAGTCTTGCGGATCTTATAGGAAAAACCCCGCTGTTGGAGCTTTCGAATTATGAAAAGAAGCATAACCTGAAGGCCGCAGTTGTTGGAAAACTGGAGTATTTCAATCCTGCTGGAAGTGTCAAGGATCGAATTGCTAAGGCGATGCTTGATGACGCGGAAGCAAAGGGCCTTCTGACTCCCGAATCCGTAATCATTGAACCTACTAGCGGCAACACGGGGATTGCTCTGGCCTCCGTTGCGTCGGCTCGCGGCTATCGCACTATTCTCACGATGCCAGAAACGATGAGCATTGAACGCAGAAACCTTTTGAAGGCGTATGGAGCAGAGCTCGTTTTGACAGACGGAGCAAAGGGCATGTCAGGCGCCATTGCAAGAGCAAAAGAGCTCGCGGACGAAATTCCTAATTCATTCATTCCGGGACAGTTCACGAATCCCGCTAATCCTGAGGTTCACAGAGTGACTACTGGTCCGGAAATTTGGGAAGATACCGACGGAAAGATTGACTTTCTTGTTGCCGGTATTGGAAGTGGTGGTACAATTACAGGCTCGGGCGAATATTTGAAATCCATGAATTCCAATATTAAGATAATTGCAGTCGAGCCTGATGCATCTCCCGTTCTCTCTGAAGGCAAAGCGGGGGCACATAAGATTCAGGGGATTGGTGCGGGCTTTGTTCCCGAAGTTCTTAATACAAAAATCTACGACGAAATCATCCGAGTGAAAAATGAGGATGCGTTTGAAGTTGGGCGTGAATTATCAAAAACCGACGGACTTCTCGTTGGAATTTCCTCAGGTGCTGCTGTGTGGGCGGCAACAGAAATTGCGAAACGTCCTGAAAACTCCGGAAAGGTGATTGTGGTCATACTTGCCGATACTGGTGAGCGCTATCTCTCAACACCGCTTTTCTCAGAATAGAAGCATTCTTTGTCTTATAATGTGTTATCTTCCTGCTTAATCAACGGGTAACCATCCAGCAATCAAAGCAAGGAACTGTCTGCCCATGGACGGCTCCTTGTTTTGTCATTCACACAGCTCGAATAAATTGGTTCCTTTCCAAAGATCCGAACAGGCTTTTGGCAGCGCATTAGGGAGTTTCATACGAATATAATAGTCTCATTTGCTTTATTATAATTTGCTTGACAAAGCATATTGCAGCATGATATAACATACTAATCAGATGGGAATAATAAATTTGGAGCGGATAATATGAACCTGAAATTTTTTGACCTTCTCCGAAGCAACTTTCGTTTTGGGCGAATGTGCTACCAAAGCTGAAACACAGATAACACATAACTCAAATTTAGAAACGGAGACGAACTTATGAGAAAAAATTATAAATTTGAAACACTGCAGGTTCATGTCGGACAAGAAACTCCCGATTCGGCAACTGATGCCAGAGCCGTTCCCATTTATCAGACTTCTTCCTACGTGTTCGAAAATTCTGCTCAGGCAGCAGGGCGCTTCGGTCTTACCGAAGGTGGCAATATTTATTCCCGCATCATGAATCCGACGTCTGACGTATTCGAAAAGCGTATCGCAGCACTTGAGGGCGGTATCGCAGCGCTTTCAACGGCCAGCGGCGCGGCCGCAATTACCTACGCTGTTCAGAACATTGCCAGAGCAGGCGACCACATTGTTTCAGCCAACACCCTATACGGAGGTACCTACAACCTCTTTGCGCATACGCTTAAGGATTTCGGCATCGATGTTACCTTTGTCGATCCGGATATCGACGGAAGCTTCGCAGCGGCAATCCAGTCAAACACGAAGGCAATCTTCATTGAATCACTCGGTAACCCGAATTCCAGCATAATTGATATTAAGTCCGTCGCCGACCTTGCACACAATAATGGAATTCCTTTGATTATTGATAACACCTTCGCAACGCCCTATCTGCTGCGTCCGATTGAATACGGCGCAGATATCGTTGTACACTCCGCAACCAAATTTATCGGGGGACACGGCACATCTATAGGCGGTGTTATTATTGACGGCGGCAAATTTGACTGGGCTGCCTCCGGAAAATTCCCCGGACTTTCTGAGCCTAATCCGAGCTATCACGGAGTTCGTCTTACCGACGCGGCTGGCGCCGCTGCTTATATAACCAAAGCGAGAGTAACCCTGCTCCGCGACACAGGCGCAACCTTGAGTCCGTTCAATTCCTTCCTGTTTTTACAAGGACTTGAAACACTCTCGCTTCGTGTAGAGCGCCATATTTCAAATACCCTTAAGGTTATCGATTTCTTGAAAAACCATCCTAAGGTTATAAAGATCAACCATCCGTCCCTGCCCGGCAGCCCTTATAATAAGCTGTATAAGGAGTACTTTCCGAACGGGGCAGGATCGATTTTCACCTTTGAAATAAAGGGCGGTTCCGATACCGCAAGAGGGTTCATTGACAAGCTTGAGTTGTTCTCGCAGCTTGCTAATGTAGCTGATGTCAAGTCCCTTGCAATTCATCCCGCAAGCACGACACATTCGCAGATGAACGAAAGCGAGCTGCTTGAATCGGGTATTAAGCCCAATACAGTCCGTCTTTCTATCGGAACTGAGCATATTGATGATATCATAGCCGATTTGGAGCAGGCGTTATAAACCTGCAAAACTATCGATTATAAAGGGGACGGGCAAATTGTAAATGCCCGCCCCCTCCAGTTTTATGTATTTCTCGGGCTGAACGATTATCATTTCCTCAAGAGTGTAATTACTGAACCCCAAAAAGGTAAAAAAATACCAGGGTCAGCCGCAACCCCGGAACTCTCTCAGTACTACTTACTACTGACATGACTTTCATTTTCATTACCGAAAATCAAATCATCGATATCTTCATTAAATTTAAACATCTATACTCCTTTCTGTATTATCATTAAATAATAGCACGGTTTAGAAACTAAGTCAATGAGAATTGTTGGGATTCCCCGGATTTTGGGTTTTTCACGCGTTGATTGCCGAATTATCCGTGAGTATAAGAATTATCTTGCCGTCCGGATAAGCTGTTGTCTTTTCCACAACAGCCGACCGGAGCAGTTCATTGAATGCGTTCAGCACCTGACTGCTGCTCTATCGTATCAACGAAAGCGGTGAGACACACAAAGTCACTATATCACAAGATATAGTGGCTTATTTCATTCCCTCCAATTTGGCACCAAACCGCATCATAATCCTGCAAAAACTGCGTATGGATGCGGGCAATGGATAACAAACCATATGGGATTACATGGAAGTTACAAGAAAAAAGCTTGCTGAGAAGAGTTTAAAGACGTTTTGTTGTTATGCGACAGGCCGGAGGGGGCAGCAATACGTCGCATGCTTAATTGCTGTAGTGAAAACTCACGCAGTCCGGCGTGTGGAGCTTTAATGCAAAGCCGCAGAAAAATGTTTGCTTTTGCAAATACTTTGTGTTATATTCTTAAAGTGCTTGCAAAAGCAAACACTTGGAAGCTCCGCGACTCATAAGACCGACATACACAAGACCTGGTAATTAAAGAAGAAAGACCCTGGAAACCTTCTGGGTTTCCTAATACGAGGTGATTAAATGGAGCAGTATGCGAGCATTGGACGCAACATGAATATTGCCGACAAGTATTTTAGGCTTTACCTGCGTGACGCTTTGAAGCCATATCATCTGAATGCAGCGGAAGGCACGGTGTTGCTATCATTATATGGAAAGAATGGAGCCACTGAGCGTCAGATTTTTGATTCAATACATGACCATGCTGTCGGGTATACACAGGATAAGATTATCGAAGAACTGCAGTATGACCGTGGCGTCATGACTCGCACAATGAAAGCGCTGGAGGAAAAAGAATATGTCCTACGCATAGATAATCCCACCGATAATCGCTCGTATATCTTTTCATTGACGCAGAAAGCGCTGGATTTCAAACCCATACTTTTTGGAATGCTCCACGAGTGGAAGACGCGCTTGCTTGCTGGCCTTGATGACGATACTTTAAAAATATTGAAAGATGCGCTGGAGGTCATTGCAAAAAACGCCACGCAATACGGGAAGGAAAGCAAAGAGTGAATAGTATAGTCAAATATTAAAATGGGGGCTTACACAGTCTTTTTTGACTACCAGCATGAACCACATTATTTCCAGCCTATGTAAGAAGAGCCTCATACGGGAAAATCGCCGCCTTTGAGTAAACTCACAGCCAAAATTGCATCCAAACGATTAAGGAGTCATATTCATGGAACAAAAAGCAGCCAAAAACCGCAAACTATTCCTAATTATGCTTGTCTATCTTGCCGGCATATTCATGGGCGCCATAGATACCGGTATTGTTACACCGGCTAGAACCATAATCCAAAACAACCTGATGGTTGGGGACAAGACGGGCATATGGATGATTACAATCTATACGCTTGCATATGCCGCGAGCATCCCGGTAATGGGAAAACTCGCCGATAGACACGGAAGAAAACTGATGTATATTATCAGCATCTCTCTTTTCGGCTTGGGCTCACTATTGTGCGGATTATCTCGTTATTCCGGAAGCTTTGAAATGTTGCTCATCTCTCGTGCCATACAGGCCATTGGCGGCGGCGGTATTATGCCGGTTGCCACTGCAGAGTTCGGCACATCCTTCCCTCCCGAAAAGAGAGGAATGGCCCTTGGCCTTGTCGGGGGAGTCTACGGCATCGCTAACATATTCGGTTCCCTGGCCGGAAGTGCTATATTAAGTATATTTGGCACACAGAACTGGCAGTTCATATTCTTCGTAAACATACCGATAACGCTTTTCATAATCGTCGCAGGTCTTTTCGTGTTGCCCAATACCCGGGATAAAACCGCAAAAAAAATCGACGGTTTGGGGACTTTGCTGGTTGTCGTTATGGTGCTTTGTCTGCTGTATGGGCTAAAGCAGGTGGATTTTTTTGCTTTTACAGAAACAATAACTTCAGTTGGAGCTTATCCGTTCCTAATCGCCTTCATCCTGCTTCTTCCGATTTTTTTGCTTGTGGAAAAAAGGGCCGAAGACCCGGTTATCAACCTCTCCTATTTCACTAATGGCAAAATTCTTACAACGCTTGCTGTCGCATTTACTTCGGGATTTGTTATGATGGGCATCGTTTTCATCCCGCAGTTCTGCGAAAACTCGCTCATGATCCCTTCGGGAGACGGCGGTTATTTTACAGTTGTACTCGGTCTTCTTTCCGGCGTGTCAGCAATGTTGTCCGGTAAGCTGATTGATAAGATAGGAGCACGACTTGTCCTTATCCTTGGTTTTTCAATAACAATTTTCGGAGCGCTCTTCCTCACTCTGGTGGCAGTCCCCCATCCCGGGTTGCCTACCGTCATAATAAGCCTGATGGTTCTGGGTTTCGGGCTGGGCTTTACTATCGGCGCGCCAGTTAATTATATGATGCTTGAAAACACCAGAGCCAGCGAATCAAGCTCCGCGCTTGCAACGCTTTCTCTCATTCGCTCAATAGGCACCGCAATAGCTCCCGCGATTATGGTGGGGTTCATTGTCCATTCAGGTGCTTCTCTTCAGACAAACGTGATGAACATTATGCCAACAGAAATAAGCCTTCCCGCGATGCCGTATGTGCAGGAGATTTCCGACCAGATGGAAGCGCTCAAAAGAGACCCCAATATGGCGGAACGGCTTGCGGAAGTAGAAATTCCGGACCTTTCCGCCATGCAGACGATAAAAATAGACTTGACGGGAAGCGGCGGCTATGAAATGCCCGCGGATACCCTAATCGCATTTCAAACCTCGGACGTGACTACTATTACAGCCGTTACAAAGCAGGCTGCCGAAAGTATGTTTTCCCAAATGATGCCAAGTGTCATTGAGAACATACAAATCGGCCTTGCCAGCGGAACAGAGGGCATCGCAGCAGGCATTTCAGCCATAGATACGCAAATCGTAAAAATGCAGGAAACGATTGAAGCTATGAGCATCATGCCCGGCGGAGCCCCTCAGGCAGCGAGTTTGCAGTCCGCGGTAACACAGATGAATGCCTCAAAGGAAAGCATGGAAACGCTCTGTTCCGAGATGAACGCATTGAGGGAGGCAATACCAGGGGCCTTCGAAACAGCAAAGAACAATTATCTCGCAGAAATTGACGCCCGCTCTGGAGACTTAGAAACAACATACCAGAGTACGTTGAACGCCGGCTATAAGTCGATCTATTTGACCGCATTGATATGTTCGTTGCTGGCAATACTATTACTGGTCTTCTATGGAAAAAGGAAGGAATCTAAATCTGACATAAACCCTGAATAACTCGCAAAGGAAGCAAGAAAACTGGTTATGCGGGCCGCTTCTGATCAAGAAACTGCCACGCGATCTTTTGGGAAGCTCCCCCTTCAGTGTGACAGCTTTTGTTTTTTTAACTGTCCACTTAAGGGGGAGCATATCAATTCACACGGGTTTGTTTTATGAGCCGAGCCGGCGTATGCTTGTTGTTAACAGGTCTTTCGCTGGTAATGCCGCCCAACTGTGAGCGCTTGCAAGAAATCGCTCGCATAGAGCCCTAGGTTCTCGGCCGGCGCGCAGAGGATGCCCGGTTCCCCTGCTTGTTCGGATTTAAGCAGGCAGAGGAGAGTCGCTGCTTCGCCGCTCAAACCGATGGTTTTATAGTGGTTATACGTGTCCGTAAGGAAGCTTAGCACATCTTTTGAGCCTTTGAGGACCTCTGCATGGGAGCCACCGGGGATATAAACAGCGTCATAAAAGACGGCGGCTGTAGTAGCATAGGTCTGATTACTCTCAATCGTGCTGTTATCACAGGATGTGACCGGGCCTAGAGCACAGGATACAACATCAAAACAGGCTCCTGCGGTAGTCAAGGCGGTGGTGACGGTGTCAAACTGTTCCTTATCGAAGCCGCCTTCAATCAGGACGGCAACCCTCTTGGTTTTCGGGCTTTTGGGGGTGTTTTCCATGCTGAGAGCGGGAGAGGACGCGCTGGTGGGATTTTTTGAATTGGCCGGGGGCGTGGCACCTAAGCCCTCAGCAACCTTTTGGGCAAGTTCGGGGTCAACCCTGCCAAGCATATCCACAAGCCGTTGGCGCGTATTCTTGTTTTTGCATTTGCCCAGTTCGAAGCGGAAGGCATCGATGATGTGCGATCTCTCCCAGAAAGACATGCTGTTCCAAAACAAAGCTGCCTGAGTATAGTGGTCACGGAAGCTCTCGCTGCGTTCTCGTACAACGCAGCCGTCAAGCTTTTCCTGATAGTGCTCGAAGCGGCTCTCCGCGTCGCGGGCGGCGTGGGGCTCACCCATATTGAGGGCATTGGGATAGTAGTTGGTCTGTCCCTCGTCAATAGCCATTTGGTGCAAGCCATCCCGCTGATTGTTGTTTAGCTTTACTAGGGGGCGGTTAATGGGAATCTGGTGGAAGTTGGGGCCGCCCAGGCGAGAGAGTTGGGTGTCAATATACGAGAACAGACGTCCCTGAAGCATGGGGTCATTGGTGAAGTCTATGCCCGGGACGATATTGCCCGGACAGAAGGCCACCTGCTCCGTTTCGGCAAAAAAGTTGGTCACATTCTGGTTCAACGTTAGCTTTCCGATTTTCCGGATGGGGATTAATTCCTCGGGCCAAAGCTTTGAACAGTCCAGAATATCGAAATCATACTTAAACTCGTCCTCTGGATTCAGGATCTGGATGGCAAGCTCAAATTCGACCGCGTTGCCGTTTTCAATCTTCTCCCAAAGGTCTCTGCGGTTAAAGTCCGGGTCCTTGCCGGAGAGCTTCTGCGCCTCATCCCACACGAGGGAATGAACGCCCAGGACAGGCTTCCAGTGAAATTTTACATATTTGAATTCACCCTCGGCGTTTACTAGGCGGAAGGTGTGGATCCCAAAGCCCTCCATCGTTCGATAGCTCTGCGGCACGGCGCGGGGAGACATGAGCCACATGACGTGGTGCATGGTTTCCGGCGTATTCACTACAAAATCCCAAAAGGTGTCATGCGCAGAAGCCGCCTGGGGCATCTCGTTGTTCGGCTCAGGCTTTAAGGCATGGACGAGGTCGGGGAACTTTATGGCATCTTGAATAAAAAACACTGGCATGTTGTTGCCGACAAGGTCATAATTGCCTTCCTGGGTGTAGAATTTTACCGCAAAGCCGCGGACATCTCGTACCGTGTCCGGAGATCCGCGAAATCCCGCAACGGTTGAAAAACGGACAAAGACCGGCGTGATCAGATTGGGGTCGCTGAGAAAGTGTGCCTTTGTCAGATGAGAAAGGCTCTCATAGACCTGGAAATACCCGTGCGCCCCTGAACCTCGGGCGTGGACGACACGCTCCGGAATTCGCTCATGATCAAAATGGGTAATTTTCTCACGAAAAATGAAATCTTCCATCAGGGTGGGACCTCGTTTTCCGGCTTTTAAGGAGTCGTCGGTGTTGGTAACGCCGACCCCCTGATTTGTTGTTAAATAACCACCGCTATGGCACACCCGTACAGCACCAAGCTCTAAGAATTTTTGATTGGGTTTCTGCTTATTCATACGATACCTCCATTTTGAAAGCGCCATAATAGCTAGTATTATCTAAAAAGATGTATCCATTCGAAAAAGTAGGATTTATCTTGCCGATAAGTAGAAAGAAGGCCAATCCTTACCAACGCAAAGAACTGGCCTTTTGTTTTGGAGGAGGGGGGTTAATCTAGCTTGCGGCAAATGAAGTCGAGCAGTCCTGTTGGCGGGCAATCTCTCACCCCCCACGGTGGGCGTGGCCGCACCGGGGAGGGGGATAGGCTACCGAAAACTATGCTGATTTTTCCGAAAGAATCGGAAAAATCATGCAAAACATATCCTGGCGCTTGTGTTTTCGGGGCTACTGTTATATAATGAGCTCGAAAAGTCATATATTACGGCAAAATGGGCGAAAGCCTATGGCGCAAAACTACAGGGCCTTTAATCTGGCAGCCAGTTGCAGAAAGCAACGGGCTGTTATTTTTTTGCCCGAACTAAAACCGTACCAGCATAGATTGCTTTTGTTCAGACTTTGAAAAAGAGAAAGAGACGGTTGATTATGCAGTTGAACATCACAACAGACTACGCCGTCAGGATTATCCTGATGCTCTCAGGCCTTAAGCGCTATGCACCGGCCTCAGAGATTGCAAAAACTTTGGCAATTCCGGCAAATTATCTCATGAAGGTTTTAGCCAAACTGAAGGCCGCCGGATTGGTGGCCTCCGCGCTCGGCGTGAACGGCGGGTTCTATCTGGACAGACCGGCGGAGGGGATTACCTTTGAAATGGTCTTTGAAGCGATGGGAGACTCTGTAAAAATCAACCGCTGCCTGGAGGCGGACCATTACTGCAGCCGGGATGCAGTAGAAAGCTGCCCCGTCCGTAGTTTCTACACCAAGATTCAGACATATTTGGACGACCAATTCGCGCATACGACAATTGTCGGGCTTTCAAAAGAAGAGAAGAATAGTGCCGGAAAGGGAATTGAAAAAACTAAACTCTCTGCAGATTCTTTTGTTGGTCTGCTTTAGGGGCGCAGTGCAATGTAGCTGCGTGCTTTGTGCACTTCACGGAAAAGACATAACAAAATCGCGTGCTGGGCTTGCATGCCATCGTCTCATGCGGTATAATCAGTGTAATAGTTCGTAACTATTTGTAATAATTTGGTGATTTACATGTATGTGGACATATTCAAAGGGAAAAAACCCAGGGCGGCGGGGGCAATTGCGCTGATTCTGGCGCTCGCGCTGCTTTTGCCGCTGTTTGGCGCACAAGCAGAGGCCGTCAACCGCTCCTCGCTTAACGCACTCAAGCAGCAGCAGGCGCAGCTCGCGGAGCAGAGAGCCGGACTTCAGGCTAAAGCCGACGTGCTCAGCAGCGAAATGGATGCCCAGAACGAAAAGCTGAAGCTTCTGGCTGAGCAGCTTGAGTTGACAAATCAAGAGATTGAGATCCTGTCTGAGCAGCTTGCAATCTACACGAACACCGTCGCGGAGATGGAAAACCAGCTCGCTGTGGACAAGCGCAAGGAACAGGAGCTTCTCAGCCGCTACAAGGTTCGCGTGAGGGCGATGGAGGAGGGCAGCGATTACTCATACATAACGATCCTCCTCGGCGCTGCTAATTTTCAGGATCTGCTTAGCCGCATTGACTGTATGCGCTCCATCATGAAGTACGACAGCGACCTGATCGGTGAAGTGCAGGAGGCTCAGGAAAGGGTCAAGGCCGCAAAGACGGAAATGGAAACCCAGATGGAGGCGCAGGCCGAGGTTTTTGCGGAGTATCAGGTCAAGCAGGCGGACTTGCTTGTGCAGCAGCAGGCGGCACAGGCCGTCCTTGAGAGCCTAGCTGCCGACTCCGCGGAGTATGCGCAGCAGCTTGAGTCCGTCCGGGCACTTCAGGCGGCGATGAGCACGCAGGTCAGCAACATGGAGGCGCAGCTTGCTGAGCAGGAGCGCATACAGGCCGAGCAGAATGCCTCCAACAATATCAGTTCGGGCAACAATTGGTATGGCGAAACGACCGGCAGCGGAACGGGACAGAACATCGTTGATTACGCGATGGGCTTTCTCGGCGTCCCCTATGTTTACGGCGGCACCTCCCCCTCGGGTTTCGACTGCTCAGGGCTGGTGTATTACTGCTACAAGCAATACGGCTATTCACTTAACCGTACCGCCGCGGGGCTGGCCTTCAACGGCACGTCCGTATCCTCAGCCACCTTGCAGGTTGGGGATATCATCCTCTTTACCTCGACGAACGGCAGCTATATCGGGCACACGGGAATCTATGTCGGAGGCGGTCAATTCATCCACGCACCGCACACCGGAGACGTCGTCAAAATCTCGAACCTCTCGGATACTTATTACACTAACCATTACTATGGAGCAAGGCGCGTCATCGCATAAAGATTGGGGCGCAATCGCTGGCCAGCATAAGAATCTTGGCTTGAGTTTTTAATTGTGTGCTGATAGAATAAGAAAAAACATATTAGAGGGCACAACAGGGTGTTCATTGTTCGTGCAAAAAGCTAAGGTGCTCAGACATCTTGGCTTTTTGTGCTTTTCAGCGCTCATAGGAGGAAATCGCGCCTTTTCTTTCAGGCATGCGCCAAAACAAAAAAATGGAGGCCGGAGATATGATGATATTCACCAATGCGGAGTTCATTTCCTGCGAGGAGAGTAACCGCAACTTTTCGACGATGGTCGTCGATAAGGGAAGGATCGTTCACACGGGTGATGACATTCCCGTACAATATGCCCGTGCGAGACGGATCGACCTCGGCGGCCGCTGTGTCGTGCCTGCCTTTGCAGACACGCACATCCACTTTGAGTCATACGCCCTGTTTATGTCTACCCTCGACGTCCGAGATGCTGTGGACTTCGCGGACATGGGGCGTATGGTGCGGGACTATTTCGCCCGCAATCCCAAGGCCAAGTTTCTGCCGGCCTTCGGATGCACGGCGCACACGGTGGCAGAGGGGCGGCTGCCGGAGCGCCGTGATCTCGATAAAATGACCGACGTGCCCTTTATGATTGTCAAATATGATGGGCATGCGGGTGTGGCAAACTCCTCGTTTATCGCTTCCCTGCCAGAGAAGGTCAGACAAGACCCCGGCTTCGATGCTGAAACCGGCTGGATGTACCAAAACGCCTTTTACGAGGGCGTAAACTATATGACGGGCAAAGTTTCGCCCTTTAAGATTCTGCAGAACCTGATTGATGCGGCCGATTTTATGGCAGAGCGCGGTATTGGGCTGATTCACAACGTTGAGGGCGTGGGCTATAAAAACGATATCGACGTGACCACCATGCAGCTAATGGCAAGAGGTTTGCCGCAGGCTTTCCGCATCTTCTTTCAGACCACAGAAGTCGACAAGGTGCTCAAGCGAAAGCTGCCGCGCATCGGCGGCTGCTTCCGACTCGCATTGGACGGTTGTTTCGGTTCCGAGGACGCGGCGCTCAGCATGCCCTATGCAAATAACCCTGAGAATAAGGGCTTTTTGCTCTATACGCAGGAGGAGGTTAATGACTTCTGCATCAGAGCCAACCGAAGCGGTCTCCAGATCAGCATGCATGCAATCGGCGACGTGGCGGTTGACCAGGCGCTGACCGCCTATGAGACGGCACTCAAGGCCTTTCCGCGGGCGGATCACCGCCATACCATCATCCACGCGGATCTCATTCCCGAGGAAATGCAGCGGCGTGCGGCAAAGCTCGGCATATGCATTGCCGTGCAGCCGGCTTTCCTTTACTGGAAGCACGAGCCTGCCGAATATCTGGAGCGTATCCTTGGCGAGCGGGTAGGGCAGATGCTTCCGCTTAGAAGCCTGATTGAGAAGGGCATCAAAATTTCGGCAGGATCGGACGCGCCCTGTACCATTCCTGACCCAATTGCGAGCATCCATTACTGCTGCAACCACCCGAACAGCGCGCAGAGCATCGATGTGCTCGACGCGCTGCGGATGCACACGGCTTGGGCCGCATACATGTCCTTCGATGAGAACGCACGCGGCACGCTCAGGAACGGTCTGATTGCGGACTTTGTCGTCCTCAGCGAAAACCCGCTGAAGCTGCCCGTTGGAGAGCTCCAAAATATCAAGGTTGTGGAGACCTATTTCGCCGGCGTAAACTATCGGAAAAAGGGGTCCGGACCGGCAGCGCTCATCTGCAAGTCGCTGATGCAAAAGGCGCGATAGCTATGATTCGAACTAGAACCCTGATAAATACGAAAAAAGAGCGGGCGCATAGCCCGCTCTTTTTGCACAAAATTATAGTGTTTTTACGAAATCTGCCAGAGATTTATCACCCTGTGCGCCGGATTTGAATACGCCTGCGTCCTCAAGCACCTGCTTAAATACGAGTCCGACCTCTGTTTGCAGGATGGTGTCGATGTCCGTGTTATTTATACCGGGGTGCTTTTCGGCGATTTCGCGAGCCCAAGCCGCGTGCACAGCGGTTTTGGGGCCCCCATCAGGATCGCGCGCATTTAACAGGCAGTCGCGAAGCGCCGCAAGCTCGGCCTTTAATCTGGCGGGTAGGATGGCAAGTCCCATAACCTCGATCAAGCCAATGTTCTCTTTCTTGATGTGGTGCAGGCTTTCGCGCGGGTGGAAAAGGCCAAAGGGACGTTCCACGGTCGCGCGATTGTTCCGCAACGCGAGGTCAAGCACATAGCGGCCGCCGTCGCGCCGCAGAATCGGCGTTATCGCGTTGTGTCGCGTGCCGCCCGTGTGAGACAGGACGCCTGCCTCTGGGCAGTCAAAGCTGCTCCAACGGTCGAGGATGTGTACGGCCAACGCGGACAGGCTCCAGCGGTCTGAACCGGACAGCCGAAGCGTTGTTACCGGCCAGTTGACCACGCCGACTTCAATATCCGAATAGCCGCTAATGCTGAAATGGCGCTTGAGCGGAGCGTGCATCATAGGAAAGCTGTACCGTCCACCCTGGAAATGGTCGTGGTTAAGGATAGAGCCGCCAACGATGGGCAAGTCGGCGTTTGCGCCGATAAAATAGTGGGGGAACAGGTCAATGAAATCAAACAGTTTGGCAAAGGTACCCGCGTCGGTTTTCATAGGGCGGTGCAGGCGGTCGAGGGCGATACAGTGCTCGTTGTAATACACATAGGGCGAATACTGAAAGAACCAGTCCTCTCCGCCCAGCGTCAGGGGAATAAGCCGGTGATTCTGCCGAGCGGCCTGCGTCAGGCTGCCGCTATAACCCTCGTTTTCCATGCAGAGCGCGCATATCGGATAGTCCGTTGCGGGCGCATTTTTGGCTAGGGCAATGTCCAGCGGGTCCTTTTCGGGCTTAGAGAGGTTGATGGAAATTTCGAGATCACCATATTCGGTCGGAGTCGTCCATCTAAGGTCTTTTTGAATTCGGTCCGTGCGGATGTAGTTCGTCGCCTGTGAAAAGGCATAAAAGGTGTCCGTCGCACGGGCGGGGGACTGGGCGTAGTTGTCCCAGAAGCGCCGGATAACGGTGCTTGGCCGCGGCGTCAGAAGCCCCATAAGCCGCGTGTCGAACAGGTCGCGCTGCGTGATTGTATCTGCAACTAGACCCTTTTCCACTGCGTACTTCAAAAGTAGGGATAGGATTTGCGCCAGCTCCAGAACGGGCACGGCCTCCGGCTGGCGATAGCCCTCAAGCGCGAGCACGTCGATCAGAGCGTTGCGGATAAAAACTCTGTCCTCCTCCGCAAAAAACCCCTGCGCCTGTCCGTAATTGAGCAGGCTTTCAAGATAGCTTTCCATCATTGAACCTCCTCCAGCAGTCCCGCGCCGCCTCCCGGCTTTGCCGCAAACACGTCGGGATAATAGCCAAAACGATCATAGTACCCGTTTCTGATGTGATCGGCAAAGGCCTCCAGTGCCGAACCCTGCACGAGGCTGACGGTTGATCCGCCGAAGCCCGCGCCGGTCATGCGGCTGCCCAGAACGCCGGGGAGCTCCTGCGCCAGAGAAACAAGAGTGTCCAGCTCCGCGCCGGTCACCTCGAAGTCGTCGCGCAGTGAGGCGTGAGATTCGTTCATAAGCTGTCCAAAGCACGAGATCTCACCGCGCCGGAGCGCCGCAACCGCGCGTTCTGTGCGGTCGTTTTCATAGACCGCGTGCCTTGCCCGGCGGCGCAGAGTCTCGTCGCTAATGACGCTTTGGAGGTCCTCAAATTCCTCGGGCTTTAATTCGCAGAGGAAGTCCAGTGTCCGTAACTGCTGTAGCTCGCTCAGCGCAGCCTCACACTCCGCGCGCCGCTGGTTGTATTTGGAGTCAGCTAGCGTCCGTTTCTTGTTGCTACTACAGATCACGATATAGGCGCCGCCCAGTTGCAGGGGGACATATTCATAGGCCATACTGCGCGTGTCCAAACAGATTGCCGTGTCGCGCCGCCCCATATAGACCGCAAACTGATCCATAATACCGCAGTTGACGCCATGGAATTCACTTTCGGCGTCGCGACAAAGCCTTGGCACATCATCAACCTGCACGCCGCAGAGGGCGGAGGCGACAACACAAGACAAAACACCCATCGCAGCCGAAGAAGATAGCCCCGCGCCGTCAGGCAGGTCGCCCGCGAAAAAGATATCCATCCCGTGTAGCGCAACGCCTAGGCGCTTTTGCATCAAGTCGAACACGCCGAGGGGGAAATCCGCCCAGCTTCCCGTGCGAACGATTTCAGAGAGCTTTACGCGGACTGTGCCGAGCTGCGGGAAGTTCTCGGAATACAGCGATACGGTATTCCTACCGTTTGGCCGCGCAGCCGCGTAGATGCCGAGCGAAAGCGCGCAGGGAAAGACCTTCCCACCATTATAGTCAATGTGTTCACCGATGAGGTTGACCCGGCCGGGGGAAAAGAATAGGGTCGGCTCACTCTGCCCAAAGAGTTCGGCGAAGCGCCGCTTCAAAAACGCCCTATCCATCGAAACGCCCCCTCGCCGCAAGTTCGACAACCCGATATGCACCGTTGTATACACCGGATTGTTTGGCGGACAGAATTTGCCGGTTCATGAAGGCAAGTAGCTCCGGTTCCTGGATCATCAGTTCGAGCATGCCGCCCATTTCCGGGAGGCTCTCGACCTCATAGCTCCCGTCACCAATCTCTGCCGCGCGGATAGCGCCCCAAACCTCATGCCCGCCGACGTGCTTTAGCATCAGTTTCGGCACGGGGTAATAGGCCAGTTCGCTGGGCTTGGTAGCCAGCACGTCGCAGCAGCGCATGAGCAGGTTTGTTGAATAGACCGCCTCGAAGATATCCCCGTGGTAGAAGCTGTGTATACCCGTTAGTGTCCCACTTAGTGCGTCCTCCGCGAAAGTCCGGGTTTTTTCAAAGTTGTCGAAATAGGTGTCGTAGGCGAGAAGCTCCGGAATTTCCCGGCAAAGCTCCTCGTAAATGTTCCTGTGGTCGCCTACGTTGATGATGAGCGCGGCCTTTTGTGCTTTAATATAGGGCAGGAGCGTCCGGATGACAGAGACGAAAATGTCCTTTTGCGCGCCCGCGCCGCCGACGGAGAGCATTAAGCGCAGCGGCGCCCGCTGCGCGAGCCTGTCCAGGCGCGCCGCGGCGTCGCACTCAATCGCCGAAACCAGCTCATGGTCAATATAATGCCCGGTGTAAAAGAGGCTGCCCTCCGGCATAGGCGCGAGCACGCGCTTTTTGTCCATTCCGCGAAGCGCCTTGTAGCCCATGAAAGCGGAGGGGGTTTGCACGGTGTGCAGGCTGCCCTCGGCCAAATGCAATGCCATCGGCCAGTTGTCGGGGATGGCGTTGACAACCTTCGTTAGCCCTGCATGCAGCGCCGCCTGCGCGGCCCAAGCGTGGGTGGCAATATAGGGGACGTCCTTCGGGATTTCAGAAAAGACCCGCGTCATGAGCTTCGCGGTGATTTCATCGGCGGCGTTATAGCTCAGTTTGCGGAAGCCCTCGGAATTCATCGGATCCCAGACCAGCCGGTTAAACAGGTCGGAGCGCTGCGAAAGCCGCGAGCCGAGGGAATACAGTGCGTTTTTCTGCTCGATGATCTTGCTCATCGTCGTATCGGGGAAGGCGCAAAGGTCAAGCCAATAGGGCGTATAGCCCAGCGCTTTTGCGGCAGAGGCCATTGCCATCGATATTCGGTAATGCCCGAAGCCCATGCGGATGTTGCCGACGATCACGGGCTTTTCAGCGGAGAGGCGAAGCGGTGCGTCTCCCTTTGCGAGATTAATAACGCCCAGGTCGACGCCGAGGGTCTTGTTTTCCGTTTCACGCAGGTGATAGGCCGTTGCCCCATCGTCCCCGAACTTGCGGATATATTTCTGCCGGCTCTTTTCGGCACGCTTGACCGTTCCGGCGTGAATTTCATTTTCAAAGAGTCTCATTCCTTGTGCCCCGCCCCTTCCTGCCATCGCTTTTTCGTTTTTGCTGAAAGCTCTGTTGACAATTATCCATAGAGCTGATAGACTTACTATCATATTGATATACAAGCTATCATTCCGAGAGGGAAATGTCAAGTGGACTATACGAATTATTTGAAAACTGAGAAGAATTTACGGCGTGAAAACGTCCTGTTGAGCGCAGCGCAGCTTTTTCTTGCGAGCGGCATCGAGAGCGTAAAGATGACGGATGTGGCTGACGCCTGCGGCATGGGCGTTGCTTCGCTCTACCGCTATTTCGGAACGAAGACCCGCCTAGTCATTCTGACGGGTGAGCTGCTCTGGGCGGACATCAAGAAGCTCTTCAGGCAGGCACTAGAGGCGGAAAACTACTATGAAAAAACCGGGCTAGAACGGCTGCGGGCGCTGTTTTCGTTTTTTCCGTCCCTGCTCACGCAGCAGAGGGGCTTTATCAATTTTATCCACGAGTTTGACGAAGTTATAAGGAAGGAGGGTGTTCGCCCAGAGGAGCTGCTGGACTATGAGCACACACTTCTGTCGTTTTATCAACCCTTCGAGGAGGCTTATCTTCAAGGGATTACGGACGGAACGGTTCGCAAAATCGCGGAGTTTGAACGCTTTTATTTCACCGCAACACACGCGCTTTTGCAGATGTGCCGGCGCTTTGCGCACAGCGGCATTTTAAAAAGCGACACCGAGGACGGCGCATTTCACGAAATCGAGCTGATGGTTGATGTTTTTACGAGATATTTGCAGACTTGATCCGACTGAGCCCAGCCGCACCCGTTTTGTGCGCAGCTGTGACGCGTGAGTCCAGGAGTGAGAATGCTCAAGCGGTCAGGCGAAACTGAAGAATAGGCGTGATGCCCCAAGCAGCACTGGCGGATTTTTCCCGTCGGTGCTGCTTCTTTTTGTGAGTTTTCTGACACTTCAGAAACAAAACTGCCTCGCCTCAATAGTATGGGGTACGATACTGTTCGCCCGTACTTGAAGCTGGGTACAGGCGGACTAAAAGGAGGCGCTGCCATGAACCACAATCATACAAACGGTTACAGCGACCTGGATCGCATCCGGCTCAACGAGGGTGCGGAGCGCTGCAGAGAAATCCTGAACACGCTTTTGCATAGGGATGTCCGGCGAGCCGCTGCCCTGCTCAACGATCGGCGGCTCCTTTTTCCCAGCCTGTATATTCTGCGTGACCGGATTCCCCGGAATATCTGGGGCTATTTGAACCCCCGCAATACCATCGCTCTTCGGATTATGGAGCAGATAGAAAGCAATGGCGCTTCCGGTGTGGATGCGCTTTCCTCTAGGCAGGAGACGAGACAGTCCGCTTTCAAATGGATGTTGGAAACCGGCTCCGCCCAGGAAATACCCGAGGACATCTTTGAGGAAATTATGGAGTTGAGCGCCTCGGCTCTACTCGGCCTCTATGGGGATGCGGATGCCTTGCCGCCGGTGCTTGAGCTGATTTTCGCGCGCAACAGGAGCGGACGATACATCCACGATCTGGTCTGGGCATTATTTAGCTTCCACGATCCCCGGGTGCTGAAGCTGCTCGCCGAGCGCTTGCGATCCCCGAACCCGAGGGACGCTGCACTGGCGGCCGAGCTGCTGAACCTCGACGAGGCAGACCTTCGCGCCTCGGAAAGTGACCGAGATGGGCGTACTTCTGACTTTTTGCGTTGGCTAGAGGAGAATCTGCCATACCTGTATTTCACCGAAGAAAGCTTCCAATATGCCGGCAACCCGCAGTTTTGCGCCGTGGATTTGGAACGGAAATACCTGCAGAAGGGAGAACCGTCCTATGACCGGAGGCCGCTTTCCCCTTCGGACGATGAAAAGGAGAGTCTGCTGGAGTTTCGGCGGCTGGGTACACAGGAGCGGAAGCGCCTGTCGGCACAGTCGCAAAAAATGCATGACAGGAGCGTTCCCGCCTGGAAGGAATGGCTGCGCCTGCCCGTCAGAGAACAGCTACAGACGGCGTCATCCGGAACGGAGGGAGAGGAATGATTATGGTATCCGGCGTGCCGCTGGAGAATTCCCCGCTCAGCGGCGCATACTCCGAAAACAGCGTGGAAGGGCGGCTTTTGGCGCAGATGACCCAAAGTGTGGTTAGCTTTCGCTACGATAGCCTGCAGCTGCTCAAATTTGAACTCGCCCTGCGCGCGGCAACCGTTGACGCGGCGCGGGCGCTCAATCGAAGTGGAATGGACTTTGCCGTATTCCATAAATCGAAGTGTAACCCCGACTATTGGGACAGGGGCGGCAACGGTGGGTTCCACCTCAAGAACGGCGCAATACCCGCCGACGCAATCCGTGACATTTTCAAACACGGCCGAAAATATGCGACAGAATGCGCAACAGCCATGGTGATCGTCTATTACGGCGCTCTGTTGGGGACCTATCAGGAGGAGACGTTCAACAAGCTTTTTTCTTCGATCTATCTGATGAACTGGCACGAGCTCGATCCGCTTCTCCAAGAGGTCGGCCGCCCCAAAGAGGTCGCAGAGATACTACTGGGCGACCGCTGTTATTTCAGGAATCCCGATGTAAGCCCGAAAACCCCTGAGCTGCAAGGGGAAAACGTCATCGTCCTACCCGATGGGTTGTACTTTGGGCATGGCATAGGTGTCGTCAGTGCCGAGCAGATCATCCGCGTGCTGAACGCTAACCGCAAGGAGGACGCGACCCGGATGGCCTATTTTGTGGAAAGTTCAGCAGCCAGGCCCGATTTCAAACGGCTGATGGAGGCTTCCCAACGCGCCGCTGCGCGCCCCGTCAGTCTTCACTGGAGACCCTTTCCGCAGCCGCTCCAAATCTAACTGAGAGACAGGATCGGAAAAGGAAAGCCCTGGCGACTATCCGCTTTGCGGGTAGTCGCCAGGGTACGGTGTATCGGGATAACATGGGTTTTTCTCTCCGCGGTGGTCAGGGCTTGACGCGCGCGTGCAGATTCATATCCAGCACGACGCCATCAGTTTCCGCGTTGCGTCCTCCACCGACCAATCAAAATCCTCTAGTGCGATAAAACCTGGAAGCCGGATTACGGATAAACGCCTTTTTACCCCGCTTCTTTTTGTAAAAAGCGCTGTACGGCGGCGTTAAACGAGCCTGGTTTTTTATTGGCGATAAAATGATCTCCCTGGAGCAGGACCAGCTCGGCACCGGGGATGCTTTTGGCAATCTGCCTTGTGTGTGAGGTCTTGATCATATCCCTTGTCCCTGCGATGACCAGAGTCGGCACCTGCAGTGCAGTTAGAGCATCCCGGGGGATGTTTGGGTCGTTGACCATCAGCCCAAGAAGCTCCGCGTTCTTACGCGCCTCGGGGCTTTTCCCCGCAAGCAGCGATGCCAGATGAAACCCGAGTGTAATGGGAAGCTGGGCAGAGGGTTTCACGCCTTTTACATCTAAATTCGCACCGTTGAGGATCAGCCGCTTCACCCGCTGCGGGTAACGCAGGGCAAAGATCAGTGCGATATTCCCACCGTCGGAGAAGCCCAAGAAATTCGCCTGCTCGATGTTCTGCGCATCCAAAAAGTCGCGCAGATCTTCCGCAAATTGTCGGATAGTGAAGGGCGCGTCGCCCCGCGGCGATCTGCCTTGACCGCGCGTGTCGAGGGCAATGACACGGTAATGCTCAGAAAAAAACGCTAGCTGGTGGAAAAAGTACTCGCCGCTCTCGCCGTTGCCGTGGAGCAGGATCAGTGGTTCGCCCTCACCCTTTTCGCTGTAGTGCAGAACAATATCCATCTTTTCTCATGCCTCATCGGCCGCCTCGCGGTTCTCTTCCTTCATCATTTCGCTTTTCGCCCGTTCAGGCTGTTCAGCAGTACATATATGGCGATTAGAAGTGCGATTGAGCCGCAGACAATGATATACATGGTTCCGATTCCAACCTGATCGCCAGAGAAATAGAGGTTAGAATCGAAGGCATCTCGCAAATTGTCCACCGCCTCCATCGGGAGATATTGACCCTCTAGGGTTTCAAACACGCCGCCCATCAGATGGTTGTGCAGCAAAGCTGTGCCATAGGTGCCGGGCAGAAAGGAGATGAATTTTCGGATTCCCTCTGAAAACTGTGAGATCGGCATGTACGCGCCGCAGACAAAGCCGTAGCCTGAGCTAATTATTGTGCCGACGGCGGACATCTGTCCTTGCGTAGAGAGGAAGAAATTAACAACCGAGGACAGTGCCGTTCCGAACATCACCAGCAGAAAAACGTCAAGCCCGGTCAGGAGAATATCCTCAATTGAGAGATACCAACCTTTCTGTGACAGGTAAAAAAAGCAGGCGATCAGAGCTACAGCGCAGATGGCCAGGGTGGTCAGGGCTGTGGCAATGTAGTAGCCGAATGCCAGTGTCGAGCGCCTGACGGGGGCGACGGTCAGATCGCCCAGCGCACCTGTGACCTTATCCTGAACCATCAGCAAATTTGCACAGAACGCTACAGTAACGCAGCATACCGCAAGCAGAGAAGAAAATAGCCATCCCCCCACAAAGCCCTCGATAAGCTCTTCGGGTACCAGAATGCCTTCGGGTAATGCGTTGAAAAAGCTGTTCCGGTAGATATTACTGAGGAAAGTGACAAACAGCAGCAGCAAAATCAGCGGCGTGATCAGCGAGGTGAAAAACAATCCCTTATCCTTAAAAAACAGCTTGACATTCCGCAGGATCAGGTTTCCAAGTCCCCTCATTTCTCCGCACCTCCTGTAAGCTTCTTTCCGGTTACGGATAGAAACACATCGTCCATCTTCCCCTTAACGATCTCATAATCGCGGAAAAGTTCCGGATGCTGGACGATTAGCTCCGTCGCCACGGTCGTGTCGGGAACCGCAACGCGGAAAGCATCGCGGATAGGCTCATAAGGCGCGTCCAGTGTTTGCACCTGATCTTCGGTGACACCGTAGAGAGTTATATAATCACATGAGAAGCTATTTTTGAGCTGCAGGGGCGTTCCCTCTGCGGCGATTGTGCCGCTGTCCAGGATGACCACATAATCGGCGTCCGCGGCCTCCTCCATATAGTGTGTTGTGAGAAAGACCGTCATATTTTCATCCCGCCGCAGCTTTGCCACCACGCTCCACAGCGTCTTGCGCGTCTGGGGATCAAGACCGGTGGTAGGCTCGTCCAAAATGAGGATTTTCGGTTTATGTAGCAGCGCCCGGGCAATGTCGATGCGGCGACGCTGGCCGCCGGAGAGTTGGCTGACCGGGCGTTTGAGCAGGGCCTCAAACTCCAGCAGTGTCGAAAGCTCCGTGAGCCTTGCTTTGAACGCATCTCCGGTCAGGCCGTAAAGCGCCGCGCGGCTGCGCAGATTGTCTTGCACCGAAAGTGCCTTGTCCAAAACGGAGTTTTGAAATACTACCCCAAGCTCCCGCTTGATCTTATCCATGTTGCCGTCTGTACTCGCGCCATCAATGACGACCGATCCGCTGTCCTTAGAAAGCTGGCCGCACATTATGGAGATGGTCGTGCTTTTGCCCGCGCCGTTAACGCCGAGAAA
>CAYRIA010000012.1:0-23143 GCA_964424175.1 uncultured Oscillospiraceae bacterium
CCGGCGTCATCTCCCTGCCCGACGGCGTTGAGATGTGTATGCCTGGCGATAACGTCGATATGGATGTTGAGCTCATCACCCCGATCGCCATCGAGGAAGGCCTCCGCTTCGCTATCCGCGAGGGCGGCCGTACCGTCGGCTCTGGCGTCGTCATTTCCGTCGAGAAGTAAATCTGTCCTGAATGTATTAAAAGTGCCCTCCGGCAAGTGGAGGGCACTTTTCCTTTTTCCCTGTCCGCTAATTTCGGCTTAGGCCGTGCATGAAACCGTCCAATGCAAGAGCATGGATGTCCCCGCCGATCAGCCGGTCGCTCAGTATGTAGAGGTCCGCGACGACACTTCCCTTGTAGCCGGTGTAATTTGTGATTGCATAGGTGTAAAGCGCGGCCTCCATCCCCTTGTATTTGGAGAGGTCAAAGCCCTGCTCAAGCTGTAGCTTGTTATAGGCAGTGTAGACCTCAGAGAATTCTTTGGGAATAATGACCTTTTTTTCGGCAAGTGGCGTCGCCTCGACCTCCCAGCCCAGCGATTCGAGGAACATTACACGATCCTCGTTCGTCTTAAAACTCTGTGAGGGTGTGCTGCCCTTGCCACTGCCTTTGCCGCCCTCGTCCCCTCCGCCGGCGATCGCGATAACTAGCGCGAAGAGTAGCACCGCCGCGACGATCACGATCCAAAGCGCGGTCTTTTTGTTCCATTTCATCGTCATCACAAACATTTGATTACTTCCTCGCCCGGATTTCTTTTTCATCAAAATCACCCTTTTCAGCGCTTTTTGTTCTCTGAACGGCCGCACCGGCTCCAATTTTTAGCCGAACGGTGCTGGAAGCCTCAGACCCTTTTCCCTTATAGAAGGTATTCTTTTTTGTGGCTGGATATGCTACAATAATCGCAAACCGCCACCCACCCCCAATAAAACTATCCACACTTTCGCCCTTCGACGATTGGAGATCTAATGAGCCTTTTTAGACTAGACAAGATCATAGCCGACTCCTGCCTTGCCACACGTAGCGAGGCGCGATGGCTAATTTCCCAGGGTCGGGTACGGGTGGATGATCAGGTGGTGACCAGGCCGGACTTTAAGGCGGACACGGAAAGCGCCGAAATTACCCTGGATGGCAGTCTCCTTGAGGGCGGACGTTTCCGCTACCTTATGCTTAACAAGCCGCCTAACGTGCTCTCCGCGACGGAGGACAGGACGCAGAAGACTGTGCTTGACCTGTTGCCGGACGAATACCGTCGTCTCGGCCTTTTCCCCGTCGGAAGACTCGATAAGGACACGACAGGACTGCTTTTGCTCACCAACGACGGGGACTTCTGCCACAGCTTGACCTCGCCAGTCAAGCAGGTGGAAAAGCGCTATGAAGTCACGGTGGACGGCGCGCTTGACTTGGCGGACGTTGCCGCCTTTGCTATGGGCCTAACCTTGCGTGACGGTACGATCTGTCTTCCCGCCTGCCTGGAGTTGGACGAAAACGCCCCGGAGCACGGCTTCGTCACGGTCTGTGAGGGGAAATATCACCAGGTTAAGCGGATGCTTTCCGCGCGGGGAAAACCTGTTCGCACACTCAGGCGGCTTTCGATCGGTGGCCTTGTGCTTGATCCCACTCTTACCCCTGGCGCCTTCCGCGCGCTGACGAAAAACGAACGCGAATTGCTTGTTCACAGAATTGTTACAAAATAGAAACAATTTATGATAAGAACCTACAACAATGATCTGAATCTTTGTAAATAAAGCGAATAGTCAAGTATTTTGATGATATGTTATGATAACCAAGTGATTTGCTGACCAGAAAAGGGTGCAAACACGCGGCTTGGAGGGTGAAATGTCCAGTGTTACTTTGAAGGGTCTGGGAAAGACCTACCCCGGTAATGTCGTTGCCGTCACGGATTTCAACATGGAGATTGAGGACAAGGAGTTTGTGATCCTCGTCGGGCCCTCCGGCTGCGGGAAGTCCACAACGCTCCGAATGGTTGCGGGTCTGGAGGAGATTACCACAGGCAGCCTTTACATAGATGATGTGTTGGTCAACAACGTCCCGCCCAAGGACAGGGACATTGCGATGGTGTTCCAGAACTATGCACTTTACCCACACATGACGGTCTTTGACAACATGGCATTCGGCCTGAAGATCCGAAAGACGCACCGCGACGAGATCGAGCAGCGCGTACACGAGGCTGCCAAAATCCTTGAGATCGAGGATCTTCTTAAGCGTAAGCCGGCGGCACTCTCCGGCGGGCAGCGCCAGCGTGTTGCGCTGGGGCGCGCAATTGTCCGCAAACCCAAGGTCTTTCTCCTGGATGAGCCGCTGAGTAACCTCGATGCAAAGCTTCGCACCGCGATGCGAGCCGAGCTTGCGAAGCTGCACAGGCAGTTGGAGACGACCTTTGTGTATGTCACCCACGACCAGACTGAGGCCATGACCATGGCCACGCGCATTGTTGTGATGAAAGACGGCTTTGTTCAGCAGATTGCCCCACCCCAGGAGCTTTTTGACAAGCCCTGCAACCTCTTTGTTGCAACCTTTATGGGCACGCCCCAGATGAACGTTGCCGAGGCAGAGCTGATTGACGACGGGAGCACGACCTTCCTCGACTTCGGCAGCAGGGGGCAGGCCGGGCGAATCGCGTTACCTGCCTGGAAGGGCAGGAAGCCGGAGGTTCTGGCCTATGTCGGCAAGCGTGTGCTGTTTGGCATCCGTCCGAACGATATCCACGCTGAGCCGGATTACGTAGAGCAACGCCCCGAGCGGACGGTTGCGGCTGAAGTCTCACTTGTTGAGCTGCTCGGCGCGGAGGCAAATGTCTTTTTCCGGGCCGCTGGCGTCGAATTTGCCTGCGTTGTCGATGGGAAACTCCGCATGACCCCGGGCGAAATGGCGTTTCTGGCCTTTGATACCGATGCCGTGCATATTTTCGACAAGGAGACCGAAAAGACCATTACCAATTAAACTGCATAAATTTCCGGAGACTTTTGTGTGCGTGGTGCTTAAAAAAATAACTCCTGCGCTTTTTTAGCTCATCTTGTGGATTTGTCTGCGTGCTTTATGGAATATCTACTATTTTTTGGGCTATTCCATGACTAAAACAGAGAATAACATGGCGACTTATTAAAAAATTTTACAAAAACTCCTCGAAAATCTATTGAAAAAAGCAATAAAATAAGCTATTATGTTAAACGGTGAGTTTTCATTGCTTATATGAGGAGGAGCAACCATGTCTAGCAGGATTTTTCAGAGCGTCATCGTCCAAATGAAAGAGGCGACCGACAGATGTCTCGGCGTCATTGATACCGAGGGTTTTGTTGTGGCCTGTAGCGAGCTTTCTCTGATCGGCACAAAGCTCGAGAACCTGCAGGGCATCTCCGGCAGTGAGCTGTCCGATCAGTTTTTCACCTCAGGCACAAGAACCTATAAGGTGCTTGGCAGCCCGAGCTCACGTTTTGATTACGCGGTGTTCGTCGAGGGGAGAGATCCTCTGGCCAGGAGCATTTGCATCATGGCGGCCGTTGCTTTCAATGAGGCAAAGGCCAGCTATGATGAGAAATACAACAAAGTCACCTTCGTCAAGAATATCATTTCCGACAACATTCTTCCGGGGGATGTGTATGTCCGCGCGAAGGAGTTGAATTTCGTTACTGACGTGCCCCGTGCCGTACTCCTCATCCGTCAACTTGAAAAATCCGACGTTGCTGCGCTGGAGCTTGTCCAGAGCCTGTTTCCGGACAGGCAGAAGGACTTTGTCCTTAGTATGAGCGAGACAGATATCGTGCTCATTAAGGAGCTTGAGTCGGGTGTCGAGGGGCGCGAGCTAATTCAGCTTGCAGACAAGGTCGGCAGCACCATTAACTCGGAGCTTCTTGTCAAGACCGTCATCGGCATAGGCACTGTAGCAAAGCATCTGCGTGAACTTGCTGACCGTTATAAGGAGGCGCAGGTCGCCATTGAGGTCGGAAAGGTCTTTGAAACCGACAAAAGCGTCATCCATTATGAGAGCCTCGGCATCGGTCGCATCATCTATCAGCTCCCGACGACCTTGTGCGAAATGTTCCTAGGGGAGGTTTTCAAGAAAAACCCCATTGAATCCCTCGACCAGGAAACGCTTTATACCATCAATAAGTTTTTTGAAAACAACCTCAACGTTTCTGAGACATCTAGAAAGCTCTTTGTCCACAGAAACACCCTTGTCTATCGACTTGAGAAGATTAAGAAGCTGACGGGGCTGGATCTGCGCGAGTTCGACCATGCAATCGTGTTCAAGGTTGCGCTGATGGTCAAGAAATACCTCAATTCCCAGAATATCAAGGCCTGACCCGCTGTTCCGGGGTCTGCCGCCGGGGCGCGCCCCGACATACAATCGGAGGAAATCAGTAATGGTATCGATGAACAATGTTTCAATGGTCTATGAAAACAGCGGCATGGTCGCTGCCAACGGCATTGACCTTGAAATTCAAGAGGGTGAGTTCGTCTTTCTGGTCGGGCCGTCCGGCTCCGGAAAAACGACGATTATCAAGCTTTTGACCGGAGAGGTCAAGCCAACGGACGGCGAAATTTCCGTCAACGACTTCAATCTTCGCACCATCAAGCCCCGCAAGCTGCCGAAGCTGCGCCGCACATTGGGCGTAATTTTCCAGGACTTCCGGCTGATTGACGACAAAAATGTCTATGAGAACGTTGCGTTCGCCATGCGCGTCGTCGGCGCGAGCAATAAGGAGATCGCAAAGCGCGTGCCCTATTTGCTTGAGCTCGTCGGGCTGGAGGGCCGCGAAAAGCGCTTGCCGCAGGAGCTTTCCGGCGGAGAGCAGCAGCGCGTTGCCATTGCCCGCGCGTTGGTCAATAGCCCGAGCCTGATTATTGCAGACGAGCCGACGGGTAACCTCGACCCCGTGAAAAGCCTAGAGCTGATGTTGCTCCTCGAGAAAATCAACGAGCTGGGAACCACGGTTCTGGTCGTGACGCATGAAAAGGAGCTGGTCAACTCGTTCTGCAAGCGCGTTGTCGCGCTGGATCAAGGATCGATAATCAGCGACGGAATGGATGGGTATTACTGCTATGGGATTCATGAATAAAATTGGCTACCTTTTCAAAGAGGGCTTCCGGAGCATTACTGCCCACGGCTTCATGTCCTTCGCCTCGGTGTCGATCATCGTGGCTTGCCTCGTCATCATGGGCAGTTTTTCGCTGCTCGCCATCAACATTGACGCGCTTATTGATAAGCTTGAAAGCGAAAACGAAATGCTGGCCTTTGTGGACGAGGGCTATACGGAAAAGGAAGCGATTGCTTTACAGGGTGCGCTTGAGGCTGTGCCCAACGTCAACCGGGTAGAATTTGTGACCCGCGAGCAGGCAATGTCAGAATTTAAGCAGGGCTATGAGAACAACGCACTGTTTGAGGAGATCGGGCCTTCCGTTTTCCGCGACAGATACATTGTCTATCTCGATGATATCGCCTTCATGGCGAATACGCTGACCGATCTTGAGTCGGTTGAGGGAATAGCCGACGTCAGTGCTCAGCTCGAAATCTCCAAGGGCTTCGTTACGGCGCGCAATGTCGTCAGCGCAGTTTCACTTGTTTTGATTGTCATTTTGTTCGTTGTTTCCGTGTTCATCATGTCCAATACCGTCAAACTCACAACCTTTGGCCGACGCGAGGAAATTGCGATTATGAAAATGGTCGGCGCAACGAATAGCTTCATTCGCACCCCCTTTGTCATTGAGGGCTTGGTGCTGGGTATCATCGGTGCGGCCATTGCCTTTGTGCTTGAATGGGGCATTTACGCCCTGCTGACCGATAGGATCATGACAAGCATCGCAGGGTCCCTGATCGGCGACAGCGTGCTTGCTTTTTCTGTGCTGGCTCTACCTGTCGGGGTGGTGTTTGTTGCAATTGGCGTTGTCGTCGGCGCCTTTGGTGGCTCAATTGCCATCCGCAACTACCTGAAGGTCTGAGCTCGCGTCAAGCCCGGGGTCTCGCGTATTCGGGTCCACGCCAAGCGGAAGGGTAAACAAAAGCGTGCTGAGCGCGCGGGAGGTATCTATGCAGAAAAACAGAAAAAAGTTTGTCTCGATCGTCTGCATCATTCTAGTTTTTGTATTTTTGGCGTCCCTGGTCTTTGGCGCCCTCGGCAGTGCGCTGGCAGTGTCGCAGACGCAGATCGATTCGCTAAAGGGTCAGCAGTCCGCTATCCAGAAGGAACAGAAGGATCTGCAGTCGCAGATCAATGATCTCCAGGGGCAGCAGGCCTCAGTGATCGAACAGAAAGAGGCGCTGGACCATCAAAACGACCTGGCTCGCCAGGAGATTGAGCTGATCAACGAGCAGATTGATCTGTACGCCAAACTTGTCGAGGAGAAAGCCAAAGAGCTTGAGCAGGCCAAGGAGGACGAGGCCGCACAGAAAGAAGCGCTCCGCGTTCGGATGCGGGCAATGGAGGAGAGCGGTAGCCTGACCTACGTCGCAATCCTGTTCAATGCAAGCAGCTTTTCCGATTTGCTGGCCAAGCTTAACGACATTTCTTCGGTTCTGCAATACGACAAGAAACTCGAGGATGCTTACATAGCCGCAACCAAGCACGTTGCTGAGGTTAAGGCAGACTATGAGGCGACGCTCGCCGAGCAGGAGGAAAAGAAGGTCGAGCTAGAGGCCAAGAAGGCCGAGTTGGAGCGCCAGATTGCGGCGGCAGAAGCCCTGATTGCCGAGCTTGCGTCCGACATTGAAACGTACAAGGCAGAGTTCGAAGCCAATGCCGCGGCAGCCGCAGCGCTGGGTACGCAGATTAACGAACTGGTTGCTGCGTTGGAAGCACAGCAAAAAGCGGAGCAAGCAGCCGGAAAGGGTAACGGCATTGTCACCGGCACAGGCTCCATGAAATGGCCTCTGCCTGGCTATAGCGGCAGCGATACCTATGGTATGCGTTTCCACCCGATTTTTAAAGAAAACCGTTTCCATGCTGGCACAGATGTCGGCGCGCCCTCTGGCACGGCGATTCTCGCGGCGGATAGCGGTACGGTTGCCCTGGCAACCTATAACAGTGGCTATGGCAACTATGTCGTTCTCAGCCACGGAAACGGTATCTCCACGGTTTATGCCCACATGAGTTCCTTGGCGGTATCTTCCGGCACGAGCGTTACAAAGGGGCAAACCATCGGCTACGTTGGCTCTACGGGCTGGTCGACCGGACCGCATCTGCACTTCGAGGTCAGGGTCAACGGCAGCACGACAGATCCTCTGTCCTATTCGTATTCCTAAATCCCTGATCATCAGGCTCAAGGTGACGCGAGCCGAACCGACGGCGCCTGCCGTCAGCACTATTCGTTTTTTTCACCTTGTTGTACTTGCCTTGCATCAGCAAGGCTGCGTCCGCCGGGCGGCTCAAGCGAGCGGCCCGGCGTGTTTCGCTTTGCGGTGAGACTGCAAGGGCCGTTTTGTCCGCTGGCTGTGACAAATGGAAAAGCCAAGCCGTTATAATTACGAGTCCTGCGCGTATAATACGCTAAGCTCTTGAAATTGGAGGCAACTATGAAGAAAAAACGCTTTGGCCTTTCGGCACTGATCTCTGCCGGTATTGTCGGCGCCGCATTGGCGTCGCTTTGCCTTACGGGTTTTGTTGCCTTGCAATTTGGGGGCACGCAGGGACTTGCCTATGCGATGAAGTTTTCGGCGATTCTTAGCGCGATTGATCACCGCTATGTCGGGGAGGTTGATATGGACGAGGTTTCAGGCGCAGCCTACACCGCCATGTTGGCTGCTATCGGAGACCGCTGGAGCTATTATATGGACGCCGAGGCATATGAGCTTTATAAGCAGTACCAAAAAAACAGTTACACCGGCATCGGCGTGACCATTGAGGCTGGCGCTGAGGGTGGGCTGCTTCGCGTCACGGTCGTGCTGGAGGATTCTCCTGCGCAGGAGGCCGGGATTGTCATTGGAGACCGACTTTTAGCCCTGGACGGCGAGAACCTGAAGGGCTTAAGTGCGGCGGAGGTCAAGGCGCTGATCGCAGGAAAACAGGGCGCGGCTTTTGCACTAACGCTCCGCGCAGAGGACGGAACGGAGCGTACGGTGACGGTCAAGGCGGGAGAGGTGCATACTGACCCCGTCAGCTACGAGCTGCTGCCGGAGGCAGTCGGCTATATTCACATCAAGAATTTCGAGGGCGGAGCAGGGGAGGGCGTTGTTTCCGCGGTGGATACGCTGGTCGAACAGGGGGCGAAGAGCATCGTGTTTGATGTACGCGGCAATCCCGGCGGGCTGCTCAGCGAACTCTTAACGGCGCTTGACCACCTTTTGCCCGAGGGCGAGCTGTTTGTTTCCGTCAATGAGAGCGGCAACGAGAAGGTGAGCCGCTCGGACGCTAACTGCGTTGAACTGCCCATGGTGGTGCTGATAAATGAAAACAGCTACAGTGCGGCAGAGTTTTTCGCGGCCGCTCTCTCGGAATACGATTGGGCGAGGCTTGTTGGTATGCCCACGACTGGAAAATCCCGGTCACAGATCAATATTGAGCTGACGGACGGCAGCGCCGTCCACCTGTCGACCAATGGCTATCTGACGCCAAAGAGGGTCGACCTTGCTGAGACGGGCGGGCTTGCCCCCGATATCTCCGTCCCGCTGAGTGAGGGGGACGAGGCAAAACGCAGCTCAGGGGTTTTAGCCTATGACGAGGACGGGCAACTTCAGGCAGCGCTGACGGCGCTTGAAACGCCCGCTGCCTGAAGCTGCGCGTTTGAGCTGGAAGCGTGGCCGAAACGGGGGCAGAATCCGCTTGACAGGCGGGTGTTTTCTATCTATAATACCTTAATATGGTGCCATTCTTATATTATATGTATAAGTACGCCATGAACAGTGAAGGAAGGGACGGATACTATGGCTGGGGAAGTTAAGTTCAAAATGAGTCAAGAGCGTCTGGATGAAATACGTAAAGAGCTTCACTATCTCGAAACTGTACGAGAAAAAGAAGTATCAGAGCTAATCAAAGAAGCGCGCTCCTTCGGCGATCTCTCGGAAAACAGCGAATACGACGAGGCGAAAACGGAGCAGGGGAAGCTCTATTCCAAGATCGCCGAGCTTAAAAATATCCTTGAAAATGCAGAAGTCATCGGGACTAGGGAGATGACCAACGTTGTCGCACTTGGCAGCAAGGTTAAAGTCGAGGACCTTGCAGACAACAGCCAAGAGGAATACCAGATTGTCGGTTCGCAGGAGGCCAATCCCATGCAGGGACGCATCTCGGACGATTCCCCCTTCGGCCGCGGACTACTTGGACACTCTGCGGGCGAGACCGTCACGATCCTTGCACCCGCGGGTGAGATGCATTTCAAAATCCTGTCGATTGAGAACTAACTGAACATAGAGCCAGTCGGGGCGGGTACTAACCATATCTCCGGCTGAAGTCTGCTGTCCGCAGGCATAGTCGCTTAAATGGTCGCCCGCAGGGGCGATGTGTACTGGGAGGTCAACAAATGAGTCCTGAAGTTATGCCCGAAGAGACCCAGAATCTGTCGGAAATCCGCCAAATTCGCCGCGAAAAGCTCGCAAGGCTGCGCGAGGATGGTAGAGACCCGTTCACGGAGACGAAATATACCCGAACGGCCTGGTCTGAGGAGATCAAGCAGAACTTCGAGTACTGGGAGGAAAAGGACGTCTCTATTGCGGGACGGCTCATGTCCAAGCGCGACATGGGCAAGGCGTTCTTTGCAGACCTGCAGGATGACAAGGGCCGCATCCAGCTCTATGTCCGTGTGGACGACCTTGGCGAAGAGGCCTTTAACGAGTTTAAAAAGTGGGACATCGGCGATATCGTGGGGATCGAAGGCTTTGTTTTCCGCACGCGTAAGGGTGAAATTTCGGTTCACAGCAAGAAGGTGCGGCTTCTGGCGAAGTCCCTTTTGCCGCTGCCCGAAAAGTTCCATGGCCTGACCGACCTCGAAACCCGCTACCGCCAGCGCTATGTTGATCTCATCGTCAATCCGGAGGTGCGCCGCGCCTTTGAGATCCGCAGCCGCTTTATCCGACACGTCCGCAGTTTTCTTGACGCGCGCGGCTATATGGAGGTCGAAACACCCGTGCTCAACACGATCTCCGGCGGGGCAACAGCACGCCCCTTTATCACCCACCACAACACCCTTGATCTCGACATGTACCTCCGTATAGCAACGGAGCTGCATCTGAAGCGTCTGGTCGTCGGCGGCATTGAGCGCGTCTATGAGATTGGCCGCATATTCCGCAACGAGGGCATGGACACCAAACACAACCCCGAATTCACGACGGTTGAGCTGTACGAGGCCTATGCTGACTTCAATGACATGATGGATCTGTTTGAGGCGTTGCTTTCCAGCGCAGCGAACGATATTCTTGGAACTTATGATGCAAACTGGCAGGGTGAGGCGGTTTCGTTGGCTCCCGGCTGGCCGCGCCTGACCATGGCCGAGGCAGTGAAAGAACACCTTGGCGTGGATTTTATACCCGTGCAGACGGACGAAGACGCAATTGCGCTTGCCCGCTCCGTCGGTGTTATTGTCCCGAAGGAAAGGGAGCAGACTTGGGGCAACGCCCTGTATGAATGCTTCGACCAGAAGGTTGAGGAAAAGCTCATCCAGCCAACCTTTATTACCATGCATCCGGTAGATGTATCTCCACTGGCCAAGCGTAGCCCCTCTGACCCTCGCCTGACCGAGCGTTTCGAGCTGTTTATCTGCCACAGCGAGATGGGTAACGCGTTCTCTGAGCTCAACGACCCCATTGACCAAAAGCAGCGCTTCCAGAAGCAGGTCGAGCTCCGGAAAAAGGGTGACGCCGAGGCCGGCATGATGGACGAGGACTTTATCACCGCCCTAGAGTATGGCTTACCGCCCACGGGTGGGCTCGGTATCGGTATCGACCGTTGCGTCATGCTGCTTGCGGGTGTCGATTCGATTCGGGAGGTCATTTTATTCCCGACGATGAAACCCATAGACGATTGACAAAAAATGGGCTGTGGCAGGGCGACTGCGCCTTGCCGCAGCCCTGTCCTGTAGAAAACCTTCTCTTTGGAAGATGGAGGACAAAGTGGAGCGCATTACATCGCGGAAAAATCAAATTATCACCCACCTGCGGCAGCTCGCTGCTGACGGTGACTACCGCCGGGAAACGGGAGAGTTCGTTTGCGACGGGGAAAAGACCCTACATGATGCCTTGGCGTCCAGCGCGGATGTTGTTAGCGTCATCTGGGGAGGCGAGGCAGCATTCAAACTGCCTCAGGGCATCGCACAGTATTGCTGTCCAGTGGAGCTGTTGGCCTTCGTCTCGCCACTGAAAAATTCTCCTGGGCCGGTATTCAGTGTCAAAATGCGGCGTTCTCCCTTGGAACAGGCTGTCTCCTCTGTCATCATACTGGAAAATGTACAGGACCCCGGAAATGTCGGCACGGTCATTCGCACAGCGAATGCCATGTGTTCGGACGCGGTGCTCCTCGTGGGTGACTGCGCAGACTTGTATCACCCTAAAACGGTGCGCGCGAGCATGGGTGCGATCTTTCGACAGGCCGTGTTTGCACTAGACTTAGAGGAGCTTAAATATTATGTAAACCAAAACGGCCTGCGTCTCCTTGGCGCAGCGCTGAGCGCAGATGCCGTTGATATCCGGACGCTCTCGTTGCAGAAAGCTGCCGTTGCTATCGGCAGTGAGGGCAGGGGGCTGTCCGAGGCTCTGCTTGCTATCTGTGACGCCCGCCTTATCATCCCGATGCGGCCGGGCAGTGAATCGCTCAATGCGGCGGTTGCTGCGGCCATTGTCCTCTGGGAAATGGCCAGATAGAGGCTGCTGAACAGGAAACGCCAAGTTCGAGATAAAGGGGAAATTTCCTTGTCTACACTGAAATACTGGGTTTGGCTCTCTGCACTGACGGGTTTAAAACCAGCCAAGCGCTTTGCGTTGTTGGATGCGCTCGGAGACCCGGAGAACGTGTATTACGCCGATGAAAAGAGCCTGCGGGGGGAGTTGTCTCTGAGTGAGGGTGAATTGCGCCTGCTTCTGAATAAAAGTCTTGTGCGGGCGGAGGGAATTCTTGCTCAGTGTCGGACTGAGGGCATCTCCATTCTCACGCTTCAGGACGCTGCATATCCACGCAGGCTTAGGAACATTTACGACCCGCCGGTTGTCCTCTATATCAAGGGCCGGCTGCCCGCCATGGACGAGGAGGCCGCGATTGGTGTTGTCGGTACGCGAAAGGTGACGCTCTATGGCCAGAAAATGGCTAAAAAACTTGGCTTTGAGGTCTGTCGCTGTGGTGGACTTGTGGTGACGGGACTGGCTGAGGGCGCAGACAGTGCCGCGGCAGAGGGTGCGCTAATCGCGGGCGGCACCTGTATCGGAGTTTTGGGCTGTGCCATCGACAGCATTTATCCAAGATGGAACGGTGCACTCTATGAGGATGTCTCGATTGCCGGTGCGCTTGTCAGTGAGTATCCACCGGGTGAGCCACAGACAAAGTGGTATTTCCCTGAGCGCAACCGAATAATTAGCGGCCTTTCCATCGGCGTTGTGGTGGTGGAAGCGCCCGAAAAGAGCGGGGCGCTGATTACAGCGGAGCTTGCCCTAGAACAGGGGCGCGAGGTCTATGCCGTGCCCGGCAACGCTGACGCACCGGGTTGCCTCGGCTCAAATCGGCTCATCCGGGAGGGCGCGCAACTCGTGACAAATGGCTGGCAAATGCTTGCAGACTTCGCGCAGCAGTTTCCGAAACTCTCGGAATATGACGAGCGAAAGGTACGACAGCTTGCTCTGCGGGAGGACACCGGAAAAAGCTATTATGTGGGAAAAGTCTCCGAAAAAGCGGAGGCAGAACTCAACGCCGTACTTGCCGAAACCGGCAGGGGCTTTGCCAAGTTGCGGATCCAAACGGATAGAAAAGGGATTGACAACCCGGAAAAGCGGGAATATATTGATTTGCGAGACCAGCTTTCCGCGCTGACGGAGCGTCAGCTACGCATCGTCTCCGTGTTGAAGGGCAAGTCCGTCCACGTCGACGACATCGTTGAAGAAACGGAGTTAAGTGTGCCGGAAGTGCTCTCGGAACTGACGATGCTCCAGATCAAGGGCTATGTCTTGCAGGAGAGCGGAAAGCGCTTTTCCCTGAACATCAAGCGGCGCTGAACCCAGCGCTATATCGAATAAAAATAAAGCGAGGTCTTTTATGGCAAAATCTAAGACGGATCTGGTGATTGTTGAATCGCCTGCAAAGGCACGGACAATCGAGAAGTACCTTGGCACAAACTACCACGTCGTTGCGTCGATGGGACACTTGCGCGATCTGCCTAAGAGTACCATGGGAGTGGATATAGAGAACGGCTTTGAGCCCGATTATCAACCGGTTAAGGCGCGGGCAGACGTGATCGAAACGTTGAAAAAGTACGCCCAAAGTGCCGATACTGTATATCTGGCGACCGACCCCGACCGAGAGGGCGAGGCGATTTCTTGGCACCTCAAGGAGCTACTTGCGCTGCCGGATGAAAAAACCCGCCGCGTCACTTTCAACGAAATTACCAAGAAGGTTGTCACGGAGAGCATTTCTAGCCCACGGGATATTGATGTTGACCTAGTTGACGCCCAGCAGGCCAGACGCATTTTAGACCGCATCGTCGGCTATAAGCTCAGCCCCCTGCTCTGGCGGAAGGTGCGCCGCGGCCTGTCTGCCGGGCGTGTCCAGTCCGTTGCAACACGCATGGTTGTAGACCGGGAGAACGAAATCCGGAGCTTCAAAACAGAGGAGTATTGGCTGCTTGACGCTATGCTCGACCGCACTACGATGTCGGGCGGTTTTGTTGCGCGCTTTTATGGCACAGAGCAAAAGAAAGTCGAGCTGCACACCGAGGCAGAGGTCGACAAGGTCATCCACGAGATATCCAAGGACGAATTCTATATCAAATCGGTCAAGCGTGGCGAAAAACAGCGCTCACCCTCACCCCCGTTCATCACCTCTACGCTGCAGCAGGAAGCCTCGCGCCGCTTAGGGATGACACCCAAGCGTACCATGTCCATCGCGCAGCAGCTCTATGAGGGCATTGATATCACCGGTGAGGGCACCATCGGTCTGATTACCTATATGCGAACAGATTCACTGCGCCTGTCCGACGACGCGGTGGCCGCCGCTCGAGACTATATTGTCCAGCACTACGGAAAGGCCTATTATCCCGACAAGCCCCGCGTATTCAAAGCCAAGGCTGGCGCGCAGGATGCCCACGAGGCCATCCGCCCCAGCAACGTCGCCCTCACACCGGAGCTGCTTAAAAAAGACCTCACCGCCGACCAGTACAGGCTATACCGCCTGATCTGGGGGCGCTTTACGGCCTGCCAGATGGCCAATGCTGTATATGATAGCGTGACCATTGATGCAGTCTCCGCAGGCTATATCTTCCGCGCCAACCACTCTGAGCTGAAATTTGCCGGATACACCGCCGTCTATGAGGAGGCCAGGGACGAGGAGAGCACCGAGCGGGAAAAACCCCTGCCCGACCTCCGTGAGGGTGAGAGCGTTAAACTTACGAAAACCGAAAAGACCCAGCAGTTCACCCAGCCGCCCTCTCGCTATACCGAGGCTACGCTCATTCGCGCGATGGAGGAGAAGGGCATCGGCCGCCCGAGTACCTACGCGCCAACAATCAGTACGATCACGAGCCGTGAGTATGTCGTAAAGGAAGGCAAATACCTTCGCCCGACCGTCCTAGGCGAGGTGGTTACGGACCTGATGGCAGAACGCTTCCCGGATATTATCGACCTTAAGTTCACCGCCCGTATGGAGGACACGCTGGACGATGTTGAGGCGGGCAAGAAGTTCTGGAAGGATGTGCTCACCGAATTCTACGGTGGCTTCGACAGCGAGCTGCAGGCGGCGGAGGCCGCGCTTGAGGGGCAACACATCAAAATTCCCGACGAGGAGTCGGACGAAATTTGCGACAAATGCGGCCGCAGGATGGTCGTCAAAACGGGGCGCTTCGGGCGATTCTTGGCCTGCCCGGGCTACCCTGAGTGTGATTTCACCAAGCCCATTGTGGTTGAAATGCCCGGCAAATGCCCCAAGTGCACAGGACGCATTTTGAAGCGTACCTCAAAAAAGGGCTACGCCTATTACGCCTGTGAGCACCTTGGCGACAAGAGCTGCGACTTTATGACCTGGGATGTACCCGTTAAAGAAAACTGCCAGGAGTGCGGCAAAACGCTGTTTAAGCTTTCCGGTCGAGGCAAAAAGACGCCCTTCTGCATTAATCCCGAGTGTCCCGCCTACTTGCCCGAGGATAAACGCGGCTATAGGAAAAAGGCCGCGTCTGAGGGTGAAGGGACGGAGGCAGCAGGGGCTCCGGAGGCAAAAAAGGCTGTTGCGAAAACCACTAAACAAGCGGAACCTGCCAAGGCAGCTACGAAAAAAAGTGCTGCAACCACCGCAAAAAAGCCCGCTGCCAATACCGCGTCGAAATCCACCGCGAAAAAGTCTGCGGTGAAAAAGATGGCAGACAAGGCGAAATAGACCCGGCCTGCGGTGCCGGACAAGGAGTGTGACTTTGGAGAAGGTAACGGTAATCGGTGCGGGACTGGCGGGCTGTGAGGCGGCCTGGCAGCTGGCTGAGCGGGGGCTCCAGGTGCGTCTTTTGGAGATGAAGCCGGCAAAAAAAACGCCCGCACACAGCTCCGACGACCTGGCGGAGCTTGTCTGCTCAAACTCTCTCCGCAGCGACGAACTAACTAACGCTGTCGGTCTGCTCAAAGAGGAGCTTCGCCGCCTTGGATCGCTGATTATACGCTGTGCGGACGCGACGCGCGTTGCAGCAGGCGGGGCGTTGGCCGTCGACCGCGTGGGCTTCTCGGCGCTGGTGACGGAGAAAATCAGGAGCCACTCAAATATTACGTTTGTTTCGGAGGAGGCCTCTGCCATCCCTGAGGGCGAGGTGATTATCGCCTCAGGGCCTTTGACCAGTGACGCGCTTGCGGAAAAAATTGCCGAAAAGTGCCAAGGCGTAGGGTTCCTGAACTTTTATGACGCAGCCGCGCCCATCGTGACACTGGAGAGTGTCGACTTGGACAGTGCGTTCTACGCCTCGCGCTACGATAAAGGTACGGCGGATTATGTAAACTGCCCGATGACTCGAGAGGAATATCTGGCCTTCTGGACAGAGCTTTGTGCGGCAAAACAGGCGCAGGTGCACGGCTTTGACGACGCGGGTGTGTTCGAGGGCTGTATGCCGCTTGAGGTCATGGCACGGCGCGGAGAGGATACCCTGCGTTTTGGACCCCTCAAGCCAGTGGGTCTGGTTGATCCTCGTACGGGCAGCGAGAGCTACGCCGTCGTCCAGCTCCGGCGGGATAATGCTGTTGGGACGATCTACAACCTCGTTGGCTTTCAGACACATCTCACCTTTACGGAGCAGAAGCGGGTGTTTTCACTAATCCCTGCGCTGAATAAGGCTGAATTTGTCCGATACGGTGTGATGCACCGCAACACCTATCTCGATTCGCCGCGCCTGCTCGACCGATATTATCGGCTTAGGAACGAGCCTCGTATCAGCTTTGCAGGGCAGATTACCGGGGTTGAGGGATATGTTGAGTCCTGTGCTGCTGGCCTCAACGTCGGACTTGAGACGGCGGCGCGCCTACATGGCGAAGAGCCGCTGGATTTTCCGCGGGAGACGGCCATCGGTGCTCTTGCGCTCTATATCTCCGAGCAGAGCGTCGGCAATTTCCAGCCGATGAATATCAACTTCGGCATTATTGCACCGCTGGGAAAAAAGGTGAAGGGCAAGCGCAACAAAAACGCTGAAATTTCTGCAAGATCTTTGGAAGTATTGGAGAAGTTCGGCTCGCGATTAGAACCACGCAAAGCCTGATGTGCCAATCACTCTTCGCCGATGGGTGGGAGCGGCGATTGATACACAAAACAACCCTTCCTTTTCGGGCTTGTTTTGTCTCTGAGCACTGGTGAAAGGAAGGGTTGTTACTATGAGAATTATTGTAGATGCTATGGGTGGAGATAACGCCCCCGCCGAGATTGTCAAGGGCGCTGTGGAGGCAATTCGTGAATTTGGCGTCTCGGTAACGCTGGTCGGAAGAGAGGCGGAGGTCAAGGCCTGCCTTACTGGCATGGATACCACCGGAATTGACGAGAAGATCACGCTTATCAACGCCACGGAGGTTGTCGCGATGGAGGATGACCCCACAACCGTCCTGCGTGCCAAGAAAGATTCCTCCATGTCCGTTGCGCTCAGACTATTAAAGGACGGCGAGGGCGACGCCTGCATCTCAGCGGGCAGTACCGGAGCCCTGCTTGCAGGGGCCACACTGATTGTGAAACGGGTAAACGGAATCAGGCGCGCGGCGCTCGCACCCGTTCTACCTAACGGCGGACGCGGCGTGATGCTCATTGACTGCGGCGCAAATGTCGACTGCACGCCGGAATACCTGCTCCAGTTCGCATTCATGGGCGCGTTTTACGCCAGGAACATTCTCGGCTGCGCAAGCCCGCGCGTGGGGCTGCTCAACATTGGCACAGAGGAGACGAAGGGCACCGAGCTGCAGATCGAAACCTACAAGGTTCTCAAGCAAGCACACGAGAAAGGCAATATCAATTTTATCGGCAACGTCGAAGCCAGGGATGTGTTGTTCAACACGGTTGACGTTGTTGTAACGGAAGGCTTTTCCGGCAATATTATGCTCAAGACCATCGAGGGAACGGGCACATTTATTATGAACAATATTAAGGAGATCTTCACGGCCAACCGGCGTTCCAAGGTCGCGGCGTTAGCGATCAAGAAGCGGCTCGGCGAGTTTAAGAAGAAGGTCGACCCCTCCGAGGTCGGCGGAACGGCTCTGCTCGGCATCTCAAGGCCCGTCATCAAGGCGCACGGGTCCTCGGATGCACGCGCGCTGAAAAATGCGGTTCTCCAGGCGATTAATTTTGTTCAGGCCGATGTGACAAATGAAATTATTAAAAATATTTCGCATATGACGATTGGCAAGGCGGAATAGGCTTGACAAGCCCGGGTTTTATGCCTATTATCTATCTAGCTTGGATTGATATTCAACCAATTTTCGATCAGACCGCACGCGGCTGACGAATACGTAGCTATATATTTGGAGTGTTGATTATGGTATTTGAAAGAATTCAAAAACTGATTTGCGAACAGTTTGTAGTCGAGCCGGAGGCCGTCACGATGGAGACCTCTTTTGTGGATGATTTAGGCTCGGACTCTCTAGACGTGGTTGAGCTAACCATGGCTCTGGAGGAGGAGTTTTCTCTGCCCGAGGTTTCGGATGAGGAGCTCAAAAAAATCGTCACGGTCGGCGACCTTGTCGAGTACGTCAGCCGTTACGTGCAGGACTGAACACAGGCTCGGCACAATCTAGTTGCCCCGTATGGAAGGCGTGGGTCTGTCGGCCGGGCAGCCCGGAATAGCCGAGAAGGGAGGCGCCCCCATGGAAGAACTGCAGGCAAAGCTTGGATATCAGTTTAAGGACAGGGCGCTCCTGCTCACGGCGCTGAGCCACAGCTCCTATGCAAACGAGAACAAGGGCACAGGGCTGACGAGTAACGAGCGCTTGGAATTTCTGGGCGATTCCGTTTTGGGACAGGTGGTGTCGAGCCACCTGTATTTGTCGTATCCCAAAATGCCTGAAGGAGACATGACGCGCCTGCGAGCGGAGCTTGTCTGCGAGCAGAGCCTTTACACGGTGGCTAAAGCCTTGGAGCTCGGACGGCACATCCGGCTCGGGAGAGGTGAGGAGCACACGGGTGGACGGGAGCGCGAGTCCATTCTGGCGGATGCGGTGGAGGCCGTCATTGCGGCCATGTATTTAGACGGCGGCTTGCCCGTCGCCAAGCGGTTTATTAACGAACACATTCTCTCAAAGCTTGACGGAATGGAGAACCGGGCCAGTAGCGACTTCAAAACCGCTCTGCAGGAAATAATCCAGCGCCGTTCGGGGCAGACGCTCAGCTATGAGCTTTTGGCCGAGTCCGGTCCCGACCATAAAAAACGCTTTACGATGCAGGTGCTCTTAAACGGTCGACTCCTCGGAACGGGCGATGGGCACACCAAGAAGGAGGCGGAGCAGAACGCGGCGAAAAATGGGCTGGAGGAGATTGCAAAATGACGGCAAAACGGAACATCATCCCTGTCTTTGTTCCGCACTTCGGCTGCCCAAACGATTGCGTTTTCTGCAACCAGCGGAAAATCTCCGGCGCAAGCGCCTCTGTCGATAGCGAGACAGTCACGCGGGCGCTGACGGAAGGGCTTTCCAGAATTTCCGTGACCTCAAATATCGAGCTGGCGTTTTACGGCGGCAGCTTCACGGCAATACCCGTCGCGGCGCAAACTGCGCTGCTGGACGCGGCCTTGCCGTTTTTGTGTGATGGGCGCGTTTCAGGCATCCGCCTCTCCACAAGGCCGGACTCCATAGACGAAGAGACATTAAGCAGACTCCGTACTTACGGGGTGAACACAATCGAGTTGGGTGCGCAGTCGATGTGCGACGGGGTGCTCCGACTTTCCGGACGTGGACACACGGCGGAGCAGACGCGCGCGGCAGCGCGGCAAATTCGCGCGGCGGGCTTTGGCCTGGTTTTGCAAATGATGACAGGGCTGCCCGGCGACACGAAGGCGCTTGCGCTGGAAACAGCGCGAGAGCTGATTGCCCTGAAGCCAGACGGCGTTCGCATCTACCCCACGGTGGTTATCACGGACACACACTTATATGATTTGTGGCGCGCGGGCAGATATCCGGAGCACACCGTGGAGGAGGCCGTTGACTGGTGCGCAGCCATACTGCCGCTGTTTGCGGCGGCAGATATCCCTGTCATCCGCCTGGGGCTCAACCCCACCGATTTGCTGAGCGGAGGAGAGGCAGTAGCGGGGGCGTACCATCCTGCCTTCGGACAACTGGTGCAATCGCGCCTGCTGCTGGAGAAGGCGATGGCGCTCTTATCCGAAAGGTCTTACGGCGCGGAGCCTGTTCTGCTCGTATATCCCGGCGACGTCTCCGCTATGGTTGGACAGAAGCGAGAGAACATCAGAGCCCTTTGCGCGCGCTTTAAGCTTGCCCGCGTGCGGGTGTCTGCGGCAGATGTTAAAAAAGGTACGGTTGAGCTGGGATAAATCTTGCCGGTTTTGTTGCATAATGGTTGATTTTGTACTATAATTTTATAATGTGTATGTCGCCCTCCACCGCCTCGCCCCGGGAACGGGTCGGGCAAAGACGCGTTGCGGACATACGACGGCCGTCAGGCGAAATCCACGGAAGGACAGACCACAGACATGTACCTAAAAGCGCTAGAAATTCAGGGATTCAAATCCTTTCCAGATAAAACGCGGCTGACCTTTGAGAAGGAGATCACGGCGATTGTCGGCCCTAACGGCAGCGGAAAATCAAATATTTCAGATGCGATCCTCTGGGTTCTGGGCGAGCAGCGCTCAAAAACGCTCCGCGGTGGCAAGATGGAGGATGTGATCTTCGGGGGAACGGAAAAACGCCCAAAGATGGGATTTGCTCAGGTGTCCCTCGTTGTGGACAACACCAGCCGCATTTTCGATACCGACAGCACAGAGCTAATGATTACCCGACGCTATTACCGCAGCGGAGAGAGCGAATATTATATCAACCGTGAATCCGTCCGACTCAAGGACATCAGCAGCCTGTTGATGGACACCGGGCTTGGGCGTGACGGTTATTCCGTCATCGGACAGGGCAAAATTTCCGAGGTCGTGTCAACAAAGAGCGTTGACCGGCGCGAGCTTTTTGAGGAAGCCGCGGGTATCTCACGCTACCGCCACCGTAAGGACGAGAGTGAGCGAAAGCTCCAGCACACAGATGAAAACCTTGTCCGCATCAACGACAAGATCGACGAGCTGAAAATTTCCCTTGATCCTCTCAAGGCACAGGCCGAGACGGCGAAGAAATATCTCCTGCTGCGCGACGAGCTGCGCCTGATCGAGGTTTCTGTTTGGATGGAAACCCTTGACCGGCTTCACGAGCGGGCAAAGACCGTAAACGACGACTGGGCGCGTGCGAAGGCCGGCGTCGAGCAGGCACAGACGGCGCTGGGTGAGCTTTACTCCGCTTCCGAGGGCTATTCCGAAAAGATGCGGGAAAAGGACCTTGAGGCCGAGACGCTGCGCGCGAGGCTTGCCGAGGCCGAGGCCGCCGTTGCCGACTGCGAGAGCGAGTTGGCCGTGTTGGAGAACAGCCGAGGCCACAAGCTGGCGCGGATTGACCAGCTCCAGACCGAGATCGCCGAACAGGGGACGCGGGCCGCAGCGCTTGAGGGACAGATTCAAAGACGCTACGCGCGCGTTGCCGAAATTGAGGGGGCGCTCAACGCGCTGGAAACGGAAGTGCGCAGCCTCTCAGACGCACTGAGCCTGAACACGCAGGACGGAGATGGCGCTAGGCAGGAGCTTTCCAGGCTCTTTACAGAAAAGAGTGAGAAGCAGGCTGCTGCGGCACGGGCCAGCACGGTTTTATCCATGCTGGAGGACGCTGCGCGTGAGCTTGCCGAGGCGGATGAACGGCGCGCGCGCGATATGCAGGAGAATTCAATTCGCCGCGCGGCATTGGCGAAACAGCTTCAGGTGGCCGACAGGGCACAGAAGGAGACAGCGGATAAGGCCGAGTCCTTAAACAACATGATCGCGGGCTATATTCTGCGGCTCCAGAGCCGGGAGAGCAAGGCCGCAACCCTTGGTGAAAAGCAGACACAGCTGACCATCACGCTGAGTGCCGCGAAATCTCGGGTCTCCATGCTTACGGAGATGGAAAAGGAGTTCGAGGGCTACTCCCTTGCCGTCAAAACCGTCATGCGCGAACGCGAGCGCGGGATGCTCAAGGGCGTCCACGCGCCAGTCGCAAACCTTGTGAAAACGGATGACCGTTACACCCTGGCCATTGAAACCGCCCTCGGCGGCGCGGCGCAGAGCATCGTGGTCGACACGCAGGAGCAGGGCAAGGCCGCAATCGAGCTGCTCAAGCGGCGCGACGGCGGGCGTGCCACCTTTTTGCCGGTGGATACGATCAAGGGCGCTGCGCTGAAACGCACGCCCGAGAATGAAAGCGGCTATTTGGGCACTGCGCTCTCACTCGTGCGCTTTGACCCCCAATTTGAGGGGGTTTTCTCGAACCTGCTTGGCAGGACGGTCGTCACCGAGACACTGGCGGATGCGGTTAAGCTCTCGAAGCGTTTTGACAATCAGCTCCGCATCGTCACTCTGGACGGGCAGTTGATCAACGCCGGCGGCTCAATGACGGGTGGAAGCGCAGCGAAGAATTCGGGTATACTCTCAAGAGCCAACGAGCTGAAGGCGCTCAGCACCAAGGTGCAGGAGCTGGAAGCGCAAGCGAAGGACTGTGCTGCGCAGCATGCGGAGGCCACGCGTGAACGCAACTCTGCCAAATATGAGCTCCAGACGGCGGAATTCGAGCGCGGCGAGGTGCAGGAAGCTCTCCGTGCCCGCGAGAGCGAACGCGCGCAGGCGCAGTTTTTGCTCGGTGAGGCGGAAAAGTCCTTTGCCGCCATACGCGAGGACGAGGCGCTCTCTGTGCTCCGGCGAGAGGAAAACTTAAAACGTGCGGCGGAGGCCGAAAATGAGCGCCGTAGCCTTGCCGAAGCGAGCGCGGCGCTGGAAGCGAGGCTGGACGAACTGGCAGCCGCAAGCCGGGCGCATGAGACAAAGACGCGAACGCTCAGCGAGGCACTCTCTGCGCTGGCCGAACAGCGCTCCTCGCTGATTTCAGAGCGTGATACGACGCGCGAGTCGGTCGAGCAGCTTGAGGAATTGCTGGGCGATCTTGCCGGCGACGGAGAGGCACGCAAAAAGGCCATTGATGACATTTACGCCGAGGACGCAGAACTCGAAACGCAGAAGCGCGGACTTGAGGACAGGCTCACGCAGGACAGGCAGGCAGCGGAAAGCGTCCGGAGCGAAATTTCCGCGATCAATGCCGCGCGTCTCGCGCTAGAGGGCAAGCGTACCCAGAGCGACAAGCGTGCACAGGAACTTAACCGTGAGCTGCTAGATTTGGAGCGACTCTGCGGAGGAATTGAGCAGAAGAAGCTCGCCGCCGAGTTGGAGGAAAAACAGATCATCGACAAGCTCTGGGACAGCTATGAGCTTTCGCGGACTGCTGCG
>CAYRIA010000013.1:0-22840 GCA_964424175.1 uncultured Oscillospiraceae bacterium
GACCTTTTTTGACAGGCTGAGCATGCCAAACGCCACGGTAAATTTACCGTGGCGTTTGGCATGATGACTGCTTTGTGGCGCTTATGAGCCGATCATATAAAGCTTCGCCAGGCCGCCGTCGGAAGTTTCACGGTAGTTGCGGTGCATGTCCCGTCCCGTATCATACATTGTTTGAATGATGAGGTCTAAAGATATTTTACGTGTAAAGGTCAGGAAATTCGCCAGCGTTACGGCGTTGATCGCTCGCATCGCTGCCACGGCGTTTCGCTCGATGCAAGGGATCTGCACCAAGCCGTAAATCGGGTCGCAGGTCAGGCCAAGGTGGTGCTCGATCGCGATCTCGGCGGAATACTCAATCTGATCTATGCCCATGCCGAACAGCTCTCCGAGAGCGGCGGCCGCCATCGCGCAGGCCGTGCCGATCTCGGCCTGACAGCCGCATTCGGCGCCGCTGATCGAGGCGTTGGTCTTGACCAACAGTCCGACGAGGCCGGCAACGGCCAGAGCGTCAAGAATCTGATCATCTTTATAGCCCTTCTCGTCTTTAAAATACTTCAAGACCGCGGGCACAACCCCACAGGCGCCACAGGTCGGCGCTGTAACGATCACCCCGCCGTCCGCATTTTGCTCACTGACGGCGAAGGCGAAGGCACAGACCGTCCGCGTCTCATAGGTCGCCCGACTTTCATCCATATGGCGCTGGTTATACAGTTGCTGTGCGCGGCGCTCCACCTGCAGCCCGCCCTGCAGAACGCCTGTCTTGCTCAGCCCCTCCAGTACGGAGCGCTGCATCACGTCCCAAATCTCTGCGAGGTAAGCAAAAAGTGTCTCCCCCTCCATTTGGCGGACATATTCGCTCAGGCGCAGGTTGTGGGACTTGCAAAAATCCGCAATTTCTGCGAAGCTGCTCTGCGCATAGACCTCAGGCTCCTCGCCAAGCATCTCCCCCTCGGCCAAAATGTCTCCACCGCCAATACTGAGATAACGCAAGCGCCGCAGCTCCCTGTCCCCAGCATAGGCGATAAAGAGCATCGTGTTCTCATGGGGTAACTCCTGCGTCTCGGTGTCGAAAACAAGCTGCACCGGCAGGGGGGCGAAACCCGTTATAATCGCTTCGTCCGTTTTATGGCCTTTTCCGGTTTTGGCCAGCGAGCCATAGAGCACAGCCTTGAAGCAGTCCGCCTCAGGACAGAGCACGGCAAAGCGCCTCGCCGCCCGCTCCGGCCCCATGGTGTGTGAGCTCGACGGCCCGCGACCTATCTTATAAACCTGACGTATCGATTTCATAGCCGCTCCTGTCGTTTCATTTTTCCTAGTCTGTCCCAAAATTCATCCGTCAGCCAAAGAGTACCACAGCTTCGGCGACACGTACGCCGTCAACCGCCGCGGAGCTGATGCCGCCAGCATAGCCTGCGCCCTCCCCACAGGGAAAGATGCCGCGCACGGCAGTCTGATAATCCGCGCCTCGCAGAATGCGGACGGGCGAAGAAGAGCGCGTTTCGATCCCCGTCAGCACAGCGTCAGGCACGGCAAAGCCGCGCAGACTGTTGTCAAAAATCGGAATTGCGCCCTCAAGCGTGTTGGCGACGAAGCGCGGAAGACAGCGGCGCAAGTTTGTTGGTCGCACGCCCGGTCTGTAGCTCGGTTGAATCCCACCCAGCCTATTCGACGGTCTCCTATTCAGAAAATCTCCTAATGTCTGTACCGGTGCACGAAAATCACCACCGCCCAGAACGAAGGCCCGCTCCTCCCAAAGCTCCTGGAAGCGAAGTCCGCCCAGCGGGTGCTTCGTTTTGAAATCGTCGGGTGTCACGCCAACGAGTAGTCCGGCATTGATCCTGTCTCCGTCGCGGGCGCGCAGGCTCATGCCGTTGGTCACGACCCGCCCGTTCTCGGAGGCAGCGGCCACAACCTGTCCGCCGGGGCAAACACAGAAGGAAAAAGCGCTACGGCCATTCGGCAGATGGCAGGCAAGCTTATAGTCCGCCGGTGGCAGCTCGGCTGCAAACATGCCGTACTGCGCTTCAGAAATCCTTTTTTGGTTGTGCTCGATGCGGACACCAATGGCAAAAGCCTTCTGCTCCATCGGAAGTCCGGCCTCAAACAACATCTCAAAGGTGTCGCGCGCTGAATGTCCCGGTGCGAGCACCAGCGCGTCGCAGGACAGCGTATACTGCCCATCCCCCGTCTGTACGCCGATTGTTTCCAACGCCCCGTCGCGGATGCCGAGCGAGACCAGCTTGCTTTCAAAGCGGATGTCACAGCCAAGCGCAATCAGCTCCTCACGGAGCCTTTTGACCACATCCATTAGCACATCAGTTCCAATATGAGGCCTGTTAGACCAGATAATATCCTCCGGCGCGCCAAAGTCCACGAAGGTCTGGAACACATGGGAGATGCGGGTGTCGTTTGTCCCAGTCGAGAGCTTTCCGTCCGAAAATGTGCCTGCGCCACCCTCTCCGAACTGCACATTTGAGTCCGGGTCGAGTACGCCGGTCTGCCAGAAGCTCTCCACATCCGCCTTGCGTCTTTCAACGCAGCGCCCGCGTTCAAGAACAATGGGGCGCAGCCCCGCCCGCGCCAGTTGCAGCGCTGCAAAGAGGCCGGCCGGCCCCATGCCGACAACCACTGGTGGCGTAGCACTTTTCCGTATAGGCTGCGGAAACACATAGGGCTTTGGAGCAAGAAGTGTGATATGGCGATTTCCAGCTGCCGAAACCAAGCGCTCCTCGTCATCCGCTGAGAGTGTGATTGCGCAGACATAATGAACTTCGTTTTTCCTCCGCGCATCCACAGACAGCCGCGACAAACACAGATTGCGAACGCCGTCCGCCGGAAGACCGAGCAACCCGGCCGCCTGCCTTTTCAGCTCGCTTTCTGTATAATGAATTGGTAATTTCAGGTTGTTAATTCTAATCAATTTCTCTGCCCTCCGCCGCAAAACCGGCATTTCTCATATAATTATAGGTTGACGCGGCGAATCTGTCAATGAATGAGAGACGCCGAAAGCCCCCGAATTTGAAATTCGGGGGCTTTCGCAGAGTCTACTCTGCAGCTTATGCATTCTTGGAAAACAGCTTTGAGAAAAACTTACCGATGCCCTCGAAAAAGGTTTTCATCGATTCGCCGATTTTCTGAACTGTCGACTGAGCGGCGGCAATTTTCTTGACCGTATCCTGCAGCGACTCTACTTTAGCCTTGAGCTGCTCGGGGTCTAGCTTCTCCAGAGAACGGCAGAGGGAAAGAAGCTGATCAACCTGTCCGTCGCTTACGGAGATGTTGTTTTCCGACGCGATCCGTTTTATTTCGGCCTTGACCTCGTCGTCTGTCATCTTGGCTGTCTCAGCCAGCACTTTTTTTAGCTCGTTGACAATGACGACCGCGTCGTAGCTTCCAATTTGGTCAGCTAGTTCGGACGTGATGACCAACTCCTGTGTACCCGCAAGCTTTGCTATCTCGTCAAGCGGCTCACCGGTGATATCCTCGTAGGCCTTATAAACGCCTGTAAGCGCTGCCGTACCAGAGATGCCGGAGATCGGGCTTGTCACGATAAGTCGGGCATCGTTAATTCCTGCTGTTACAAGGGCGTTGACGTACATTTCCTTGGTGCACCAGCTAATATTTGAAACGCTCACATCTAAGCCCTCGCCCGTACCGAGTACTTCAAGGTACACACTGGAGATCGACCTAGTGCCGATAATAGAAGAATCGACCAAGCCGTCGAGATACTGACGCTCCTCATCATTGGTAACCGTCAGCTCGGAGACGCTGCCCTGATCGACGCCGAAGGTCTTGTAAACCGTCACCTTTTGATCGGGCGTAAGGTTGGCGCCGATGACGGCGCGAGCCTCGCCCTTATCAATTGCAAACGCGCTGCCCAGGCCTGCGAGCAGGCTGACGGCAAGAAACAAAGACAGTAGCTTTTTCATTTTGTTCATTCCTTTCAAACGCAGAGATTATGCAGATATCTATGCCACAGGCTCAAAACGCCATGGTGGTATATGCGGTTAGTTCTTGTAAAATAAGCGCCTGCGCTCATATACCATATCTGTGAAACAGCGTTATGGTATATGCATTAGATCCTGTAAAATAAGCGCTTGCGCTTATTCTACCCAATCGGATGCAAAACTTCAAGATGGCCGCATATATATAGGATATATGTATGCAGACGGTCAAAACGCAAAAAAGTTCCCGTTGTCCTTCATGTGTTTTGCCGAAACTATATGGATTATTGTATTAGGGAGCAGGCGATGCAGAACCTTCTTGCATTTTTATCACAGGTCTACAGCACGCTCAACGGACTTGTCTGGGGAATTCCAATGATGGCACTGATCTGCGGAACTGGGCTATATTTCAGCATACGGACGGGCTTTCTCCAATTTTTCAAATTTGGCTACGCAATGAAAAACACGGTGTGGAAGGCCCTTTCCTATGGCAAAACCTGCGACCGCGGCGCAGTCTCACCCTTTCAGGCTGTCACGACGGCGCTGGCCGGAACCGTGGGGACGGGGAACATCGCCGGCGTCGCGGGGGCAATCTCGCTCGGAGGGCCCGGAGCGATTTTTTGGATGTGGACAGCCTCTCTACTGGGCATGGCCACGAAATATGCCGAAATCCTCCTCGCGGTGCGCTTCCGCCGCCGCAACGTAGCGGGCGAATGGGTTGGCGGGCCCATGTATTATATCACAGAGGGTCTAGGAAAGGGCTATCGCTGGCTTGCCGTGCTCTTTTCTCTTTTCGGCGCACTGGCCGCCATCGGTATGGGGAACATGGTGCAAGTCAACACCGCAGCGGGCGCCTTTGTCTCCCTCGTGGAGAGGTTCTCACAGTATGTGCCGTCCGGAAGGACAGAATTGCTCGTTCGCCTTGGAACGGGCTTCGTCATGGCGTTTTTCGCGGCGCTCGTCCTCCTGGGCGGAATGAAGAACATCGGCGCCGTAACCGAAAAGCTCGTCCCTGCGATGAGCCTTCTATATATCGCGGGCGCGTTAGGGGTCATCGGTATGAATATTGACAAAATCGGCGGCGTGCTGACCCTCATAGTCAAAAGCGCCTTTGATCCCCAAGCCGCAATTGGGGGGGCTTTCGGCGTCGGCGTTCAGGAATCCATACGCTTCGGAATCGGACGAGGTGTCTTTTCAAACGAGGCTGGCCTGGGCTCTTCGCCTATGGCACATGCAGCAACGACTGAAACCGACCCAGCTACACAGGGGCTTTTCGGGATTTTTGAGGTGTTTGCAGACACCATTGTGATGTGCACGCTCACAGCTCTGACCGTTCTGATGAGCGGCGCCGTCATCCCCTTTGGCAAGGCTTCAGGTGCGGAGCTGACCATCGCAGCGTTTGAAACTGCCCTTGGCGGCAAGCCGGCGGCAGTTTTCATCTCGGTTGAAACAGCTCTTTTCGCTACCGCGACGGTTTTAAGCTGGGCTCTCTATGGCTCACGCTGCGCTGAGTTCTGTTTCGGCGCTCGCGCCGTGCCACTTTATAAAGCAGGCTACGTCGTTTTCATCATCCTTGGCGCTACTCTGGAGATGGGACTCGCTTGGGAACTGACGGATACATTCAACGGCCTGATGGCAGTGCCGAATCTGCTTGCCATTTTGCTGCTCTCCAACCACGTCGTCAAGGCAACAAGGGCACATTTCAAAAAACAATGAAATAGGCCGCCGCGAAGTTCGCGGCGGCCTATTGAGAAGCGTAAAACGGTCTTATTTAATTTCGACCTTTGCGCCGGCGCCTTCGATCTGCGCCTTAAGAGCCTCGGCCTCGTCCTTGTTAACGCCTTCCTTGATCTTGGCGGGAACGCCTTCAACCAGTGCCTTTGCCTCAGCAAGGCCCAGGCCGGTAATCGCACGGACTTCCTTGATGACCTTGATCTTCTCAGCGCCGAAGTCGGTCATAACGACATCGAACTCGGTCTTCTCTTCAACAGCAGCCGCAACAGCGCCACCGGCAGCGGGAGCCGCGACAGCAGCCGCGGAAACGCCGAAAGTCTCCTCAAGAGCGTGGACGAGCTCGGACAGGTCAAGAACGGAAAGGTTCTTGATTTCTTCGATTAAAGCGGTAACTTTTTCGCTTGCCATGATAAATTTCCTCCTAAATGTTAATGTTGTAACTGCGGTGCCTTATTCGGCAGCAGGATCGGCGGCCGCAACGGAGCCGCCCTTTTGCTCGACGATCTGACCAAGACAGACCGCGAGGCTTGTGATGGGCGCCAGAAGTGTTCCAAGAACCTTCGCATACAGCGCGTCCTTGGACGGCAGTGCGGAGATCTCGCTCATCTCGGCCATCGAGAGGACCTTTCCCTCCATGATGCCAGCCTTGACGTTGAACTTGCTTTCGCCCATTTTCTTTGCGAACTCTCCGATTACGCGGAAAGGCGCGATGGGATCGCCCGTGGTGGTCGCCAGAGAAGTCGTTCCGTTAAGGATGGGATCAATCGCGTTGAGCCCAAGCTCTATGACGGCGCGTCGGCACAGGGTATTCTTGATGACGGAATACTCAACGCCGTTTTTGCGCAGCTCGTTACGGAGCTCGGAATCCTGCGCGACGGTGATGCCCTTGTAATCGACAAAAACACCGGCGTTTGCGCCTTTAAGACGCTCAACCAGCTCTGCGACAACGGCCTGCTTCTCGCTGAGAACCTTTGCGTTTGGCATGAATTTTCACCTCCGTGGAAGATATGCTGCGCCCAAAAAATAAGCCCCTGCACCAAAAGGCACAAGGACAGAAAGCAACTAAGTGTTACACTTAAAGCCGTCCTCGGCAGGATTTACGGGAAAAACCCACCTGCTGTCTTTGGAGCGCTTCATCATGGTATCAGCAAATGCGCGATTTGTCAACCGAAATTTGCAGGATTTCGTAAACATTTGCTTCATTTTCATAGTTTAATAAGCTGTGCGGGCTCGCACAGCTTATTAAACAGATTAAGAACAGCGCAAAGCCTCCCTATTTTCCTTTGCAGGGGGTGCGCGCTTATCTCATCCTATTGAAAATTGTCGCCAACTGCGCCCGGGTCGCTGTCGTCTTGGGCGACAAAAGCATGTCCGTCATGCCGCCGATCAGCCCTGTTTCTGTCGTCCAACTCAAAGCAGTTACTGCCCAGGAGGATACGGAAGTAACGTCTGTATACTTTACCAAGCTCCCGTTAGTCCCGGGTGAGCCGGAATAACGGTAAAGGATCGCCGCGAGCTGTTCTCGCGTGACCGCCGTCAAAGGATCAAACTTCCCGGCATAGCCCTCTACGATGCCCTTCTCGCTTGCCCAATAGACAGCCTTGGAATACCACTGTCCGTCCGGCACGTCACTGAACGCACCGCTCACCGTCGGTTCTGGCGAGCCTTGCAGACGCCAGAGGACGGTTACGGTCATGGCGCGGGAGGTGTCCGAGCCGGGAGCGAAAGTCCGCTCTGCGACACCGTTCATCATATTTGCTTCTGTGACGTACTTGACCGCGTCATAAAACCAATCGCCCTTGGCCACATCGTCGTACTTCTCAGGATTGGTCACAGTGACGGGAATGGAAACGAGCTTCTCCCCGGCCGCTACGGTGATCGCACCGGTCGCGTTTTGCGAGCCGGCGGTAAATGTTCCATCCGCCGAAATCATGCCAATGTCTCCCTGCACCGACCAGGTAAAGCAGTCATCCTGTGAAATCAGGTTGACATGGTTTTTTATTGCCGAAGCCGTTAGAGCTGTCGTGCTGTCGGTAGAAACCGAGAGACTGGAAACTGCCCCGCCGCCCTCCTTCTTGAGAATAACACTATCCGGCGTTTTGACGACATTGACCTGCACGGCAGCACTAACCAGACCCTCGCCTGCTGCAGTAACGTTCCCGCTGCCTGCGCCCGTCGCCTTGAAGACACCATCCGCAGCAATTATGCCGAGGGCGCTATCAGTTGACAGGCTCACAGAGCTATTCACCGCCACTGGGTAACCGTTGTCGTCCGCCGCCTTGACTGTGAAGCTGCTCGTCGCCCCGGAGAGGATACTCGTTGACAACGGGTAAAGCGCAAGCCTTGTCGCCTTTCCTGTCGGCTGCGCCTCCGTGACTAACATAATGTAGTTTGTGACTGAGCGCTGGTAGCCGCCCGATGGGTCGTTGATCTGAGAGGCAGAGCTATCGCCTAGATAGATGGCATTGAGACTCGTCGAGCCGCCACCGTCCATGATACTTGCCTCGACGCAGCCAAGCTCAACCATCCGCTGGGCGAGTTTCGTCATCGTGACGCCCACGCTGAGGCCGGACTGCCGCCCGTCTAGAGTATAAAACACAAGCGTACCGTCGGCCTTTTTGCCGACTGCCGTACGGGGATTGACGCCGTCCGCGGGAAACGCGCTTTCGGCCACACCATTTGTCACCAACTTATATAAGGAGCCTAAGGCATATGTAACATCCGACCACTCCGGAGGGCTACTGATGCTGAGCGTCGCTGTCGCGCCCGCAGTCAGCGTGGCGACCGCCTCTTTGAGCGCATCCGTCGCGTTGGTCGAGATACTCAGAACTGTTTTTCCTATTGGAATTGTTGCCGCACCGCCGGCCGTGAGCGTTTCTTCCGCTGTCAGCGTACGGGTGCAGTTGACAGATAGTGGCCCGTCCATTGAGAGGATCACGTCAGTACCCTCACCTTTGTTCTTGGTGCCGGAGGCATAGAAATCCGTATAGAAGGCCGCGCCGCCGTCGGTACGCGTCTTGTTAATTGAATCAAGCGAAAAAGCCTGACCGTTGATCGTAAGCGTGATTTGCAAGGCGGGCTTACCGAAAACGGCACTGCCGTCTGCCCTAAAGCCCACCGCAAAGTGCCCGACGTCTGAGGAAAGCAGCTCGCCGTTTTGAACCACAATGCCCAGAGGCTCATAATTGGCAACAACAAAGTAGTCGCCGTTAATCCCCGCCACGACGTGCTTTCCCTGCTTTTCCAACAGAGCCGCCATTGAGGAAAAGCTGCCATAGTTCGTCAACTTCGAGCCAGAGACAACAACGGGATAAACAGTCGTGCCAGGCGTGTATTCGATGTAGTTTTCGGTCTGATAGTCCGAGCCTGTCCAGTAAACGCCCTTAGATAGTTCCATCCCCGCTCCAAGATATGTATCGTGTCCGCCAATCAGCTCGCCCAAAACATCGGCCAACGCACCCGTTGCCAGAACGAGGCACAGTACGGCGGTGAGTACCGTCGTACGCATCTGTTTTTTGCTTTTCATTGCATTCCTTTCCCTGTGTCAATCTGTCCGTTTCCTTCGTCCGATCTTCCTTCCCTTACCCTATATCCTGGATCTCTTTTTCGCTTCAATCAAATTTTCATAGCGTGCCAGCGCCTTGTCGATGATGGCCTCCCAGTTGCGTGGAAGGGAGCGGCGAGCAGTTTCTCCGACCTCACGCAGGTGCTCCCTGTTGTCGAAGGCCAGGGCCATCACACGGGCAAGCTCGCGCGCGTCGTCCGCGCAAGTAAAACCATTCTCTCCGTCCTGAATCGGCTCTGCCGCACTACTGCCCTGTACAACCACCGAGGGCGTGCCAAACGAGGCCGCCTCCAGCACCACCAGCCCAGCCGTGTCGTACAGCGAGGGGAACACAAACAGGTCGGCGCATTGGTAAAGCCCGGCGAGCATTCCGCTGTCTGAAATGTGGCCGGTGTAGACCATGTGCTCGTCCAGTCCAAGGCCAGTGGCACGTTTTTTGATTTCCTCCGCGTGCGGCCCCATGCCGGCCAGCACGAGCTTGAAGGAGCGACCGCTTTTATTCAGTTCTGCCGCCGCAAGCAAAATGCGCTCGATGTTCTTTTTCCAGTCCTGCTGGCCGACAAAAAGGAATACCGGCACACCGACGAGGTCGAAGGCTTCAGCGGCGCGCGCCCTATCCTCGGGGTTAGCGCGAAGCGTTTGCGAGCCGTTGGGCATTACAATGATCTCCCCGCGGTAACCGTAAGCGCGCAGAGTCTCAGCTGCTGAATCGCTAACTGTCCAAACCTCATCGCATTTCTCATAAAAATTGACGACGAGCCTCGTCCCTGCGGCGGCAACCATGCTCATGCCAGTGGCTTCGAGGATGTCCTCACGGTATTTTGAATGGAAGGTTCCCACCAGCGGAATGCCGCGCTTCTGTGCAAAGAGCACTGCCGAGTGCCCCGCAGCCGCCGGGCTGTGGGCGTGGAAAATATCCAGCTCGGTCTTGTTCATTCTGGCGAGAAAATGTGTATCCATCAGCGGTACGCCAAGCTTGTATTGCCGGTTCCGCAGTTGCAGCCCCTGGTAGTCGAGTAGGTCAAACTTAAAGCCTCCTCGATAACCCATATCGGTCATCGGTGCAACTACATAAGATTCATGCCCCCGATCGGCAATGCAATTTGCGTAATTATAGACAACCCGGCCGACGCCATCGATAATCGGCAGGAAGGTATCGGAAAACTGTGCAATTTTCATATAGAACTCCTCAAGCACGCTGGCTCTTTGCTTTAGACGAAAACAAGTCGGCAATTTGTTCCAAAAAAAGATATCGACAAGCGGAGCGACATTCCGCTTGTCGATACTTATGGGATGAGGAGAAAACGAAAAAGTTCAACTGTCTCTTGCAACTATAGAATAACAAACAAATGTTACAAAAAAAACGGCTTTCATGTTTCAAAAGTATTAAATAAAAAATTTATTTCTATAAAATCGCTTTTTCGTTTTCTGCCGGCGGAATATCAATAGGTATGCGTGCAGATTTCTTTTATGACGCGTTGAAGCTCCTTCAAGTCTTCAAAGGTTTCCGGGCGGCGGCGAGGGTCGCGCAAAAGCGCCGCGGGGTGATAGAGCGCCATCATTTTGATACCGTTTTTCTCCGTCCACTGCCCATGTTCGATGGAAATTTTGAAATCCTCGCGGATTAGGGACATGGCGGCAATCCTGCCGAGGCAGATGATGATTTTGGGGGAAATAAGCCTTGTCTGCTCACGCAGCCAATCTATGCAGGCGTCCTTCTCGACGCCTAACGGGTCGCGGTTTTGCGGCGGGCGGCATTTGACCATGTTTGCAATATAGACATTTGTGCGGTCAAGGTCGATAATGGACAGCATGTCATCGAGCAACTTTCCAGCCCGGCCAACAAAGGGCAGTCCCGTCAGATCCTCCTGCTCACCCGGGCCCTCACCGATGAACAGCACCTCCGCCTGTTCATTTCCCCCGCCAAACACCACGTTCGTGCGCGTCTCGCAGAGCACGCATTTGCGGCAGTTTAAGCAGGCTTGCTTCAGGCTCGTCCAATCCAAACTTTCTCACGCCCCTCAGTTGATTTTTCTGACCTATAATAACATATGACAAGTTAATTGAAAAGCAGAAATTTCGAGCAAATACTACGATGTTTTTTCTGCTCTCGGCGACGGCAGGTGGATGCTGATGCGCGTGCCGACCTCCTCGCGGCTGACGATATCAAAGTGGCCTCCGTGCCTGTCTACAATCCATTTGGCGATCGACAGGCCGAGGCCGGCTCCGCCCTGCTGTCGGTTCCGCGCCGGGTCGGAACGATAGAAGCGGTCGAAAATGTGGGACATGTCCTGGCCCGCAATGCCGATTCCGCTGTCCTGCACAACAATCATCGGCGAGCCGCTCTTGTCCATGGCCGCACGCAGGATAATGCTCTCGCCCTCAGGTGTGTATTTGGCCGCGTTATCGACAAGAATGCGCGTGGCCTGCTTGAGCATGGCAAGGTCTCCCTCGGCCAGCACCTCATCCTTGGCTGAGATTTGCCAACAGTGATTCGGGTCTATCATTACGGATTCCTCGTAGACCTCGCGCACCATATCGGAGAGAGAAAAACGTTCGATACTTAACTTTGTTCTGCCGCTGTCTCCCCTCGCTAGGAACAGAAGCTGCTCAACCAACTTATTCATGTGCTCGGCCTCGGTCTTAATGGCCGCGATGGACTCCTCAAGGATCTTTTCATCCTTCTTACCCCAGCGGTCAAGCATGTCCGTATAGCCCTTGACAACCGCGATCGGAGTCCGCAACTCATGAGAAGCGTCCGACACGAAGCGAATCTGCTGGCTATAACTCTCACGCGTGCGGCGCAGAAGGCTGTTGATTGCGGCCTCCAAGCCTTGGAGATCCTTGTCCCCTGTGTGTAGCTCTGCGTTGGGCAGGTCGGAGCGAAGGCTGTCGATGGCGTTTTCCAGCTCATGAATCTGCCTTTCGTCATAAACCTCCTGTGGGGCGTTGGGGTCGGTTTCCGCTGAGAGCTTGAGCGCAGTCTGCGTCATACTGTAAAGGGGGCGTAGCTGATGGCTGATCTGCGCTTTGGAAAAAGCGCGGGAAAGCAGGGCAATAAAGCCGTTAAACACCGATAAAAGCACTGTGCCTAACAGCAAAACGTAAAAATACGCCGTGGCGTCGACCACTCGCGTCAGCCGTCCGTCCATTTGCATATAGTAGCTCACAGAAGGTAGCCTGAAGAAGCTGTCCGTTGGGAAAAGCACGCTCCGGCTAACCTCTTTCCAAATTCTAAACGGGTTCGTCAGACCTGAATAGGCGCTGTCCTGAATATAACAAAAGCCGAGGATAACCAAGCACAGCACAGCAAGCCCCGAAAAAAACAAGGCCGTCTTGACCCGCCTGTTCTGAAGCGCCTGCAGTCGCGCCGTCGTTGAGCCTGCCCGCTCAGTTCTTCTGTCCGTTTTGTTCTCAGCCGGATTATTCATGTTTGTCGTCCTTTATCACATAACCGATGCCGCGTACGGTTCTGATCATGTTCTCGCCGTAGACCTCGTCGATTTTGCCGCGCAGATAGCGCACATAGACGTCAACGACGTTCGTCTCACCCATATAGTCATAGCCCCAGACCCGCTCGATAAAAGTCTCGCGTGAGAGCACGATGTTCTTATTGGCGAGCATCAGTTCCAGCATGGTGAATTCGCGTTTGGTCAAGTCAATTCCCTCCCCGTCGTAAGTGACGGTATGGCTTGCGGAATCGAGCGTCAGCTTCCCCCAGCTCAAGGTCTTTCGGTTCTCGGATTCAGCGCTGCTCTCCTTCTTGCGGATCAGCACGCGGATGCGGGCGAGCAGCTCCTCAATGGCGAAAGGCTTAGTCACATAATCGTCCGCGCCCATGTCCAGCCCCGACACCTTATCCATCACGGCATCTCGCGCGGTAAGCATAATGACCGGAACCTCGGAGCTTTTCCTCAGGCGACGGATAACCTCCAGCCCGTTAAGCCCAGGGAGCATAATATCCAGCAGAACAATGGCAAAGCCGCCTGAAAGCGCAAGCTCCAAACCCTCACGCCCATCGGCGGATTTAACAACCTCATAGCCCTCGTGCGTCAACTCCAGCTCAAGAAAGCGGGCAATTTTTTCCTCATCCTCAATAATCAGTATTTTGGAAGCCATGTTCAGTCTCCTTTGTACCGGGCAACCGGCCGGTTTTCTCCGAGCCACAGGCCGAAAGCGGCCTGTGGCTCGGAGCGGAATTATTCTGGTCTTAGTCGTGCTTAAACTCGTTTTTGAGACTGTCGGCAAACTCCGTAGCCTTACCCATTGCGTTGTTGACACTCTCGCGCCCAAGCTCGTTTCCCGTGAAGGAGTAACGGCAGCCCAGGAACAGGCCGGCTACCATCAGCGGAATAACAATCCAGAAGCAAAAGATCAGTAGGAGAACAAAGGCCGTAACCGGAAGCTCCACCAACTTTTCATCCTTCCTGTGCACCAGAAGACTGTTCCTGTTGCCCTTGTCGAAGATGTCTGAAAACCACGTGCCGAAGCTCTTTGCGGATTTTTTAAAGTTTTCTCCCGCGCCGTTGCACTTCTCTCGGCTCTTATCCTTGCCCGTCTTCGGCTCGGACTGCCCCGCCTGCTCCTGCTTCGCCTCGCCTGAGGCTGCGCCTGTAGAATACTGCGCGGTTTTCGCACCTTGCACCCTACCCTCGTTTTCGAGCATGATAATCGCCTCAAGAATGTCCCAGTCGTTTTTTTCGAGGGCGGCCTTTGCCTCGCTGTAGCTCACCCCTGTTTTCTCTACCAGTTTTTCAACCAATTCTAGATTCTGTGCCATTTTATGATTCCTCCGTCTCTTGAGCTAGCTGGACGCGTGCCTTTGCTTTGGGGTTGTATCGTCCTCTGCCCTGAATGTGGCTTCATTATGTCTCGGCAGGATTAAAACTCAAGGCTGATTAAGATTAAAATACTATTAAGAATGACTGAAAATTCCATTATTTGACCAGACGAGTTGCGCTGGACCGCTGTACCGTATGGATTGCACTTTTACGTTTATTGTATCATAAAGCGTCTTTGCTGACAATTGTGCCCTGCATAAATCCAGGTGTTTCGATACTGTAAAAAATTGAAAACGCTCTTGCTATCGAGGTTTAAGTCATATATAATCTGAAACGCGGAGATATCGCCGCAACTACAAACGGGCCGGAGGGAATCCTATGTCAGAGCCAACCATTTATAAACGCAGACTTGGCGATCGGGCGGACGGACGTCTGATTCGCAGCTTCCCTGCTTATAATAAGTTCGCGCCCTTCATCATGACGAAGCGCAGCGACTCAACGAACTATTTCAGCGACAGTCTTGAGGTTACAGAGATTGACCGCTGGCTGCGCGAAAAGCGTGCCGATGGCTATAAGGGCATAGGGATTCTACACCTGTTCCTTGCAGCCTATGTGCGAACGGTCGCTCAGCGTCCCGCGCTAAACCGCTTCGTGTCCGGACAGCGCGTTTACTTCCGCCACTGCATAGAGATCGTGATGACTGTAAAGCGTGCGCTATCGGACGATTCGGAGGAAACCTCGATTAAGGTCAAGCTCCTGCCCAGCGATACAATTTTCGATATCTACCGAAAAATCAACGAACAAATTGACGAGGTCAAGGCCAGCGGCGAAGCCAACGGAACGGACAAGTTTGCTGAAGCGGCTGGGCGCTTACCGCGATTGGTTTTGAACGGCTTGGTCAAACTCCTACGTTTTGCGGATTATTTCGGCTGGCTTCCGCAGTCGTTGCTGGACATCAGCCCCTTCCACGGCTCGATGATTATTACGGATTTGGGCTCCATCGGCATTCCGCCCGTTCATCACCACATCTACAACTTTGGAAACCTGCCGGTGTTCGTGGCCTTCGGCGCAAAGCGCCGGTGCGTCGAGCTGGACTCGGCTGGGCACCCCACGGAGCGGAAATACGTCGACTACAATGTCTCTACCGATGAACGCATCTGTGACGGCTTCTATCTGGCAGGCTGCTTCAAATACCTTAAGTACTACATGCGTAACCCGCGCCTACTCGAAGCTCCACCGGAAAAAGTCATGCAGGATATCTTCTAATAGTGCCGGACGACTGCGTGGGGGTTCTCCCTGCAATTGACTGGATGAATAAAGGGTCGAAGCATCAGCTTCGACCCTTTATTCTTATTCGTAAAGTGTGACATTCGAGCTGTAACAGAAATAGGTCCAACCCAAATATTTGTCATATACCGCAGTATGCGTACCGCTGCCTTGAGTAAAGTTTGCTTGGAACACAACCGAAGGCTCAAGTAGTCTCTCGCCATGTAAGAGCCGCATTGCGCACCGTACGCTACGCTCACTGGGGAGCAGATTGTTGAAGTAGCGGCTGTTTTTGCCGTAGTACTGTCCGGGCTGCTCCAGCACATCCCTGATTGTGTCCGGAAATTCTGGGCTTACTACCCGGTTAAGCACAACCTCACCTACGCACATTTTCCATTCGTCACTGAGCCATTCGGACCCTGCCTCCGCGTAGATTATTTTGGAAAGAAGCATAAGATCCTCAAAAGTGTAGCTTACCACATCCAGTCCAAGGGCAACGATCTTCTCATCACGGGCTTGCTGGGCAGAAAGCCCCGCCTCCGTGTCCCCAATGACTGCAGCCGAAACCATCAGTGCCGAATAATCGACGTCGGCCTCGTAAGCTGCCAGCGCGTTTCCGCTCAGAGCGAACACCAGAGCGAGCACCGGCAATATCAACATGATTTTTTTCATAGATAACCTCCTAAATCGAGCTGTTGACTTATGTGGATGTTTTCCTGCTTCACCGTTCTATCCGTATGCGCAATTATAGCTTCACGCCTGATAAGAATGGTGTCACATTCCGCTGCGCTGTATGCAAGTTTTACGACAAACCTTGCAGCGCCCTGTTCATCCCACATAATGATTGTTACAGTCCGATATTAGTACATTATTCCCCACTTTCGTTCAATATTTTGGTGATTTTATTGAGGCATGTCGCTCATATTAACAGAATCATTCCCGAAAAGCAATATATGTCAAATATTTAACGTAATTTTTAGTAGTTTTATCAGATATTATTGTTACTATTTTGTAGTCTATTGTAAATTATTCGCCAAATTTGCAGGTGCTCTTGCGAATTATTCCTTTGACGGAAACACCAAAAGTTCAGCAAAATTCTTGGCATTTGCATATAAAACCGCACCGAAGTCCAAAAAGCACAAGCCTGTGCCATTGAAGCTTCGGCGCGGTCTGTAAGACTGCCTGTTCTGCCTATTGATTATCGGAAGATAAATTCGCAGCCATAGTGGAGCACGCCCCCACAATAGCCCTGAATAATATAGCTGTTTTCATCGCCGCCACCGCGCAGCTCAAGCGTTTCGCCGAGCTTTGTCTCCTTATTGAAATTGATAACAAAGTCGCGCACAGCTCGGTCCTGAAGCTTCGGCGGTAGAAAATCGGTGGCAATCTTGCTATAGGCCGTGTTGTTCAGGTGGTAATTACAGTCGAGGTCGGAATAATAGACAGGCCTGTAGCCAAGGGTTGCCATGGGCGCATCGGGCACAATCTTTTTGCATTCCGGGCAGTCCGCGGTTCTAGAGTCCCCGAGACGTTTTGCATTTGGATGTCTTTGCGCGTCGAGCACCTTGTGCTCAATCAGGTCGATGAGCGCCCAGGTGCCGGAGAGTGAAAGGATCAGTTCTCCCTCCGGGGAGTGCACCTCGCAGTCGCGGAAAAAAAACCGGCCCTCGGCTCCGCGGAACCATGTAGTAAAAATAAGGGTATCATTAACCTGCGGTGTCCTGTGAAAGCGCACACTCATTCGAGTAATCAGAAATACCAGCCCCGTGTTTTGAAGCTCTTCATGGGTATTCCCCTTCGCCTGGCTCTCGTCCCCGGCGATTTCCGAAAAGATCCCCAGGATGTAATGTAGAAACGCCTTTTTCTCGACGTTGCAATCCATGTAATTAAGTGTAATCGCTCTTTTATAAAAGGTTCCGTCAAACCATCTGTCTGCCATAGTGTCCTCCGTATTAAACTTTCTATTTGCGCCGGTTTAGTAAATAAAATCAACCGCAAAATGCGGTGCGCCGTTCACACAGCCGCGTATTTTGCAGCCGCCTTTGGTCTCTTCGCCGAAAATCTCCAGCGTTTCCCCGAGCTTCGTCTCCTTCAAAAAGCTAACTGAAACCCCCGCAGGCATCCTTTCCCTCAGCGTCTCCGGCAAGAAGTCGACAGCGATCTTGACATATACGGCATTGTTGACGTGGCCATTTGCGTCCAGGTCGGAATAGTATACCGGCCTAGTCCCCAAGGGCATAAGGTTTTCATAGCGCGCGGGCTTTTCACAGTCCGGACAGTCTGCGCGCCGCGGATCAAACTGCCGCTGTTCAAAACCGAGCACTCCCGGACGAAGCACTTCTCTGGATGCTCTAGCAACCATAAACCACTGGCTGCTTGCCGAGAGCAATAGTTCGCCTCCTGCGCTTCGCAATACAAAGTCTCGCAGAAAGTAAGGTCCCTTCGACCCGCGCTCCCAAGTCACGGCAACCGTCTGCTCGGTATGTACCGGCATGCGGTGAATGCTGAGCCGCAGCCTTGCAATGAGCAAAGCCTGCCCCCGCGCGCCGAGCACGTCGTAGCCCAGCCCCCTGCGCTCAAAATCTTCACCTGCCAGCTCTGAAAAGAGCTTCATCACGGCGTAAAAGCTCGCGTTTCCCGCCTGGTCACAGTCGCCGAAGCGGAACAGGAACTTTCTCGTAAAAAACGCGCCATCATGCCACGCCTCGGGCATTTTTGCTCACCTCTATATCTGCTCCAGGGAGGAGACTGAATTTTAGATCCAAAGCATATTATAGCTAAAAAACCAAATTATCTCAAGAATTTTTGTCGCACTCTCGCAAAAATAGGCATTTTTGCGCAATTAGGCTTTGTATTTCAGAAAGAAGGGTGTATAATGCTTGGGGTTTACGTGTAGCCTCACGCTGAACTTAATATGCCAATCGCCCCTTGCGCACGGCTCGGCCCGCGATTGATGCGGATAATGAACATGGGAGGAACCGAAATGCTCACACAGATTATCAACACACTTAAGAACGACCGCCGCAAGATCGTCTTAACCGAGGGCGAAGACGCCCGTATCCTTGAAGCGGCTGCACGCCTCGTCAAGGACGATTTGATGGACGTTCTGCTCTGCGGCAACACCGAAAGAATTAAAGCTGCAGCGACGGCCGGTGGCTTCGACATTTCAGGGATGGAGCTGGCAGACCCCGCAAATTATCCAGAGATGGACAAGATGGTCGAGGCCATGTTCGAACTACGCAAGGGCAAGACCCCGATTGAGGAGTGCCGAGAGTCTTTGCAAAAGAGCAATTATTTCGGCACCATGCTTGTCAAAATGGGCAAGGCCGACGGCTTGCTCGGCGGCGCAACTTATTCCACAGCCGACACCGTGCGCCCGGCGCTACAGATTGTCAAGACCAAGCCCGGCGCCCATCTCGTCAGCTCCTGCTTCATTCTTGTTCGCGGCGACGAGCGTCTTGCAATGGGTGACTGCGCCATCAACATTGATTACCCTGATTCCGTTGATAAGGACGGCAACGTCACCTTCCCTGGCAGCGACAAGCTGGCCGAGGTAGTGGTTGAGACTGCACACACCGCAAAGCTGTTCGGCATCGACCCTAAGGTCGCCGTTCTGAGTTTTTCCACCAAAGGCTCCGGCAAGGGCGGTACCGTTCAGCTCTCGCGCGATGCGACAGAGAAGGCCAAGGCCCTCGCGCCCGAGCTTGCCATCGACGGCGAGCTGCAGTTTGACGCAGCGGTGTCCCCCGTCGTCGCCGGTGCCAAGTGCAAAGGCTCCCCCGTCGCCGGCCAGGCCAACACCTTTATCTTTCCAAACATTGAATCCGGAAATATCGGCTATAAGATCGCCCAGCGCCTCGGCGGCTTCGAGGCCTATGGCCCCATCCTTCAGGGACTCAACGCTCCCATCAACGACCTCTCCCGCGGCTGCAACGCAGACGAGGTCTATACCATGGCGATCATCACCCTCGGTATGAAGTAAGAGCAGGAAATACGGCTTAATTACTTGACTTTCGGAAGATTTTGTGTATAATAGGATAGCTTGTCATAAGCTGACGAGCTATCCTTGCCCCTTTTCGGGGCCATTAGTCCAAAAGGAGGTGCTATAATGGCAAAGACATCCGAGAAATACGAGCTGATGTATATCATCAACCCCACGCTTAGCGAGGAAGATACAGCGGCACTCGTAGAAAAGTTCAAGGCACTTGTCGAGCAGCACGGCACTCTTGACGAGATGGAGCTCATGGGAAAGCGCAGGCTGGCCTATGAGATCAATGATCTCTTCGAGGGGTATTATGTGCTCGTCAGGTTTACTTCCGCCCCCGATTTCCCTGCAGAGCTTGATCGAATCCTTGGGATCACAGACAGTGTGATGCGCAGCCTGATTACCGTCCGTTGCGCATAAGGAGGCGTATTTATGCTCAACCACATCACACTCATGGGCCGTCTAACCCGTGACCCCGAGCTGCGCTATACGCAGTCGGGTACGGCAGTGGCGTCCTTCTCCCTCGCCGTTGACCGTGATTTTTCCTCTAAAGACGGCGGCGAACGACAGACCGATTTTATCGACATCGTCGCTTGGCGTCAAACGGGCGAGTTCGTGTCCAAGTACTTCACGAAGGGCAGTATGGCCGTAGTTTCGGGCCGGCTTCAGATTCGTGACTGGCAGGACAAGGACGGCAACAAGCGCAGAAGTGCCGAGGTCGTTGCCGAAAACGTCTACTTCGGCGACAGCAAACGCAGCAGCGAAAGCACGCCTTCAGCCTCGTCCGGACGTTCCTCCGGAGGCGCCTACGAAAGCGAGTTTAAAAGCGGCGGCAGCGCGTTTTCCGAACTTGACAACGGCGACGGCGATCTGCCCTTCTAATGCCAGATCAGACAAAAAACCAGAGATTGGAGGAATACCTTGATGATAGAAAGAGACAAGATGAACCGGAATCGCAAGCGCAAAAAAGTATGTCAGTTTTGCGTGGATAAAAGCGAGCACATAGACTACAAGGACACGGCAAAGCTCCGCCGCTTCCTCTCCGAGCGTGGCAAGATCCTGCCCCGCCGTACGACAGGAACCTGCGCTGCGCACCAGCGCGAGCTTACGGAATCCATTAAGCGCGCCCGTCAGGTCGCTCTGCTGCCCTATGTGATGGACTAAATCTGTAAACGTAAAAAGACCGGCCGCAGGCCGGTCTTTTTACGTTTACACTTAATATATATTAGAACAATCTATTAGACAGAAAACGGTGTGTACCGCCCTCTGCCTTATCCTTATTTACCCTTAGACTTGAGAAATTGCGCCAGCTTGGTATCAAGCGTTTTGATATGCGTGATGAGCTGGCCAAGCTTCATATTAACCTCTGCCACAAGCGAAATCGTCGCGCCCTCGGCCTTCAGCTTTCCGGAAACCGTCTCAATCTGGACAATGAAGCCCTGGTGCCAGCTTTTGTGCATGGCATAGTCCGGGAACTTGCATTCAGTCATCAGCGCTTCCTCATGCGAGAAATGTGTTTTCGTATAGTTGGAAAGGAAGTTGATTGCACCGGCAAGCTCCTGCCGCCCTTTGCCCTGCCCACAGGCATCAATCAGCGCGTCAGCAGCCTTGATGAGCTGCCGGTGTTCGCTGTCGATCAATGAATGGCCTGTCTCCAGATCCTTTGTCCATACAAATGCCATTTTATGTACCTCCGAATGCTGGTTGCATCTATTTCGCGGGGCCTTTAAGGAACTGCGCGAGCTTAACGTCCATTGTCTTTATGTGCGTAATTAGCTCGCCTACCCGCATATTCGTCTCCGCGACGATCGCAATGTTTGCACCCTGCTCCTTGATTTTTTTAGAGAGAGCCTCAATGTCTGTCACGAAGGGGCGGTGCCAGCTAATCTGCGCGTTCAAAGCTGGATACTTATGTCTGGTCATGAGCTCTTCCTCATGTGCAAAGTGGGTCTTGGTATAGCTCACGAGGAAATCCACGGCGCTGCCGACTTCCTGGCGTCCCTTGCCCTGCGCGCATGCCTCTAGCAGAGCATCTGCAGCCTCAATCAACTTTTTATGCTCGTTGTCGATCTGCATGTGGCCCGTCTCTAAATCCTTTGTCCAACCGAATGCCATATCTTTACCTCCAAAGTTATTTGATGGTTGTTTGATCTTGATTTCTCATAAACAAAAAGCGATCCAATTTCTATTCGCTCTATTCCCAGTCTTTCCAGACCTCCGGGCAGTAGCCGACCGTCGCCTTTTTTCCGTTGCGTACAATGGGGGTGCGGATCAAGGCCGGATTTTCCAGCAGTTTTCCCTTTTTGTCCGCATCATAGGCCAGATACTTTAGCAGCTCCGCATCGGGTGCTTTTTCATCGACCAGTGCCTCCAGCCCCACGCAGGCAAGCACGCTATCCAGCTCGCGCGGGCTAATCCCGAAACGGGGCAGGTCGATACTCTGGAACTTTACCCGACGCTCTTTGAAATAACGCTCGGCCTTCTTGGTCTCGAAGCATTTGGACTTTCCGAAAATCTGAATATTCACAGTACACGCTCCAACACAGCCAAAAGGTTGTTATAGAAAATATCTCGCACAAGCGACTCTGGATAGTTGCGCCCAAGCAGGGCCTCATAGAGTTTGTCATAGTCCTCAATGCCCGCAATCCCCTCCGGCGGCTTTGGAATGCCGTCAAGGTCGCCGCCGAGGCAAACAGCCTTTTCTCCGCCGAGGGAGAGGAAGTGCTCGGCATGGCGGACAATGTCTTCGATCCCGGCACGGCCACCCTCATTTAGGAAATCAGGACAAAAATTCAGCCCTGCGACGCCGTTCAGGCGTATAAGTGCCTTAAACTGCTCATCTGTGAGGTTACGGGGATGGTTGCAGACCGTTTTGGCGTTGGAGTGCCCGGCAAGGATGGGGCGCCTAGTGATTTCCGTTACGTCCCAGAAGGTTTTTTCTGAGGCGTGCGAGAGGTCGACGGCAACGCCCAGTTCCTGCATCCGCGTAACGTATGCGCAGCCCTTCTCGGTCAGTCCGGACTGCGTCGGCCCATTCGCCGCACCGCAGAGCGGATTGTCGTAATTCCAGCAGAGGTTTATGAGCCGTACGCCCTTTTCATAGGCACATTCAAGCAGCCCAATATCACAGCCAATCAGCTCTGCACCTTCGATGGCGATGAGTGCGGCAGCCTTGCCCAGCTTTGCTGCTGCTTTAACCTCCAGAGCGCTTTTACAGAGACACAGAAGATCGGCGTTCTGTTCAAATTCCCAAAGCAGCTTATCCAGCAGCTCGGCGCCCAGGCTTTGCAGCAGCTCTGCTGGGAAGTCCTGTGAATAGTCCAGGTCCTGCCAATTATTGCACGGCCTTGTAAAAGCCGCAAACACCTGCGCATAGGGCGCATAGCGTAGGCCGCGCACAAGATCGACATGGAGCTTGTTTTCACGAAGGCCGCAGGCTCTGGCATTCGCCTCGGATATCGTGTCGCAGTGGGCATCAAAAACCGGTATGCGCATGTTCGGCCCCCTTTTCCTATAGCTGACAGTTTACACGAAACACTACAATTTAGCAAGAGGATGCAACACG
>CAYRIA010000014.1:0-22453 GCA_964424175.1 uncultured Oscillospiraceae bacterium
AGATGTGCTGGTAGGCTTAGCGCCGTTCATAGATATTGAGGCAGTCAGCGGAGCACCAGCCTTGGTATCGCCGAGGCTACCATCGAGCAGATTGATGCCGTTGAAGTTGGTGGACTTTGCGATTCGGGTAATTTCTTTATTGAGCGCATCGACCTCGGTCTGGATGGATTCGCGGTCAACGTCGTTCTGGATGGTGCCGTTGGCGGACTTGGTGGCAAGCTCGACCATGCGGTTGAGCATGCTGTGCACTTCAGTCAGCGCACCTTCAGCGGTCTGCACCAGGGAGATGCCGTCCTGCGCGTTGGCGGCGGCCTGCTCCAGGCCCTTGATCTGTGCCTTCATTTTTTCGCTGATGGCGAGGCCGGAGGCGTCGTCACCTGCGCGGTTGATGCGGAAGCCGGAAGAGAGCTTTTCAAGGCTCTTGGCGACCGATGCGTTGTTCATGCCCAGCTGACGATATGCGTTCGTGGACATTGTGTTTGTTCTAACTACCATACCCATTGTAAATACCTCCATGTATTTTTTTGGGGTTTCGGCGAGCATCCATGCTCTCCGAACCGATAAGATTTGTGCCCGGCGGACGAAGGCTCCTGTGCACCGAACGCCCGCCCAACCGGGCGGTGTACCAACCGGACGAGCCGGTCACCCTAGTTATCACACGCAACAAAAAAAACTAAAGCCTGCCAAAAAAATATTTTTCGCGTTTTATCCCACCCTTTGGCAGAATCAGTCCCATTTTGCCAAATAACGACAAAGCTGGCCGATCTTGTGGGTACGGTCTTTGTCGAATCTGGTCAGAAAGTGTATAATAATCGCATTTTTGCCCTTTACAATCTCTTCAGAAAATGATACCATAAGGTCGTATATCTCTATATAAAAACGGGCATCTTCATTTCCCGAATTTGGGAAAACATGCGGCTTCACAGGCCTTGAAAGGAATTGGGTATGAACGCGTTTTTCACTCCAATTGAACCCATCCAGAAAATGCGCTTTTCTGCCGTTGGCGAAGCCGGCGAGCCAAGCGGGAGCGGGGAAGCCGCCGTTCCGTTTGCAAACGTCCTGAAAGACGCCATCAGCAATTACACCGCCCTGCAGGCGGAGGAGGACGCCATAAGCCAGGCGCTGGCACTCGGCGAAGTTGATGATCCTGCGCAGATGGTCATCGCCTCCATGAAGGCCGAGGCCGCCTTGCAGACAACCGTTCAGCTTACTTCACGTATGGTAAACGCCTACAAGGAAATCATGCAGATGCAGATCTAGCCTGCTTTTCTTGCAAGTTACTCCAAACTGTCCAAAAGAAATACGGCGTCCGCAGCTATCAGGCGTACGTGCAGAGCTTAAGAGGTCAACGTGAAGCAAAACATCCTTCAAGAGAGTAAAGAAAACATTAACAAAATAAAAACCTATCTGAGCGAGCTGCCAAAAAAGACAAAAACCTTCGCCGCCGCGACTGGCGCTGCGGTTTTGCTGGTAATCGTTCTTTTGGTGGTTTTGCTGAATGCCCGGCCTGCGCCCTACGTCCCTCTTTATACGGGGCTGAGCACCAGCGAGACGGGCGTAATCTTCCAGACCCTTGAGGGGATGGGCGCGGACGTCAAGTTCGACGCGGGTGGAAATCTGGTCGTCCCCCAGAACGAATATGATGTTTGGCTCCTTCGCCTGGCTGCCCTGGGCTATCCCCAGACCGCCCTGACCTACGACGTTTTTTCCAGCCACGCGGGTCTAACCTCCACCGAGTCAGAAAAAGCGCAATACCTCCTTTTTCAGCTGCAGGACAGGATCCAGTCAACGCTTGAGCGCATTAGTGGCGTACAAAGCGCGGCTGTCACCATTACCGTACCCGAATCCAGCAATTATGTCTGGGAGAACGCGACGACCAGCCAGCGTGCTTCGGCGGGTGTTCTGCTGACCCTGACCCCCGACGTTGTCATCAGCGGCGACCAGGTTGTGGCCATCAGCCACCTGATTGCGGCCAGCGTGCCGAAGATGTCTCCCGAGGATGTCACCGTTGTAGACGCGGCAACCATGCTCGTGCTTTCGCCGGAAACAGGCTCTGCCGACAGCACCGAAGGCAGCGGAGATCCGCTGAACTTTGAGCGTATGGTGCAGGCGCAGATGGAGGACAACGTCGTTCGCCTGCTCTCTGCGCGTTACGGGCAGGATGGTGTTGTGGCCGTTGCCAAGGTGACCATCGATTACGACAAAATGATGACGGAAAAGCTCGAAATGACGCCGAACGAAGAGGGCGACGGCAACCTCACACACGAGGAGGGCCAGTACGGCGTCAACGGCTATGAGAGCGCGGGCGGCATCGTCGGCGAAACCGACAACACCGACCTTCCCGAATATGGCTACGTCGATCCCGATGTGGAGGGCGGAATGACCGGCTATGGCTGGAGCCGCGACTATGACTACGGTTATATCAAAACCCAGATCGAATCGGGCAACGCCATCTTAAAGCGCGCCACGATCTCCGTCATGGTCAACGAAAGCTCCCTGACCGGCGCGCGACAAACCGAGTTGAAAAACCTGATCTTTGGTGCGACGGATATCCCGCTTGAACAAATTTCCGTCTCTGCGTTCAGCAAGGGCGCGCTGGCAGACGAGGATATCGAAACGCCGCCGGAAGTCAAACCGGAGCGAACACCTTTCGACATTCTTTCACTGTTTGCAATCCTGAAAGAACTACCCCTCTGGGCCTATATTGCGATCGGCGGCGTACTGCTGATCATCATAGCGGTGGTGACGATCTTGACCCTAAGAAAAAATCACAAAAAGAAAGCCAGCGTCAAATCCTTGCGTGAGCAGTTGGCGGCCTCAGCCGAGGCCAAGGCAGAGGCAGAGCAGCTTGCCAAAGAAACAGAGCTGCGCCGCCAGCAGGAGGAGATCGATAACTACAAGAAGTCCCTTGAGGATCTCGCCAAAAGCAAGGTTGACCCGAAGAACGAGGCGATTGTCGATGAGGTTCGCGACTTTGCCAAGACCAATCCGCAAATCGCGGCAAATCTCATTCGCACATGGCTTAAGGAGAATTGATCATGGCCAGAATGACAGCAAAAAAAATCACACCGCTGACAAAAGCTGCAGCTGTCATTGTCGCGCTCGGCAGCGAATATGCATCGGAGGTCTACCGGCACTTGAATGAGGAAGAGATCGAGCAATTGACCGTCGAAGTCGCAAAGCTCGATAAGCTCTCGCCCGAGGAAATGCAGGAAATCATCGACGACTTTTACGGCCTGTGCACAACGCAGAAGGTCATCAGCGAGGGTGGCGTGCTCTACGCCAAAAACGTGCTTGAGAAAGCCTTCGGCTCGCAGCTTGCGTCCTCCTATATGGATCGCATCTCCAAAGCGATGCAGACGCGATCGTTTGAATTCATCCGAAAGGCCAATTATAAAAACCTGATGATGATGCTGCAAAACGAGCACCCGCAGACCATTGCATTCGTGCTCTCCTATGCCTCGGCAGACCAGTCCTCCAAAATCATCGCGGAATTTCCAAAAAAGCTCCAGATTGACGTCATCAAGCGCATCGCCTCTCTGGAGAGCGTCAGCCCGGAGATCGTTTCGATTGTTGAAGCGGCACTGGAAAAACGCTTCTCATCCGTTGTCTCGGTTGATATGACCGAAATCGGCGGCATCAACTTCGTTGCCGACATTATGAACCACGTTAACCGCACAACCGAAAAATACGTATTCGATGAACTTTCCAAGAGTGACCCTGCGCTATCTGATGAGATCCGGAAGCTCATGTTCGTCTTCGAGGACATCCTGAATCTCGACGATGCGACCATCCAGACCGTCCTGCGAAATGTCGATACACAGGATTTGGTCATTGCCATCAAGGGCTCCAACGAGGAGATCAAGCAGCTTCTGCTCAACAACATCTCCTCCCGAGCAAGAGAAAACGTCCTGGCCGACATCGAATATCTGCGCAACGTGCGCATGAAGGATGTCGAACGGGCGCAGCAAAAGATTGTTGATGCCATCCGCGTCCTTGAGGAAAGCGGAGAAATCTCAATCGCCCGTGGGATGGAGGATGCAATAATTGAATAACGCACGTGTTTTCAGACACGGCCTTGTTGCAGACACCGAGCGCGTGCGTATCCCCGAGGGGGATACCAAGTCTGTCCCGCCTCAGCCGCGACCTCAACCGGAACCCAAACCGAGCCCTCAGCCGGAGGCGCCTTCAACCGCCGAGCCGCCCTCCGATGAAGGCGCCGCAGCCAAATTGGCTCCCGAGCCTGAGCTTCTGCCGGAGGCGGAGGCGGCTGCGCCGGAATTTGAGCCGCTTGATCCGCGCTCGAGCTTCACTGTCATTAAGGCTGACCCGGTTTTCTACCCCCCGCCTTCCGCGACAAGCGCGCCGACGAAGGAGGAGCTTGCCGTCATTTTTGAGAAGGAGCTTGCCGAACTGAAGCAGGCCGCAGCCCAGGAAGCGGCGGAAGCCGCCTATTTCGACGCACTCAAGCAGAAAAAGAGCGAACTGCGCGACAGCGTTGCCAGCGTCCAGCGCACGCTCGATGAGCTGATCTCGGCGCAAGAAGCTTTTTTGGCGGATTATCTCGACGAGTTGAAGTTCATGGCCATAGATATCGCCGAAAAAATGATCCTTGAGAAAATCAGTGAGGACGACATGATTTTGCAAAAGCTGGTTATCCAAAGCGTCCGAAACATCAAAAATGCCTCTTGGATTAATGTCGCGCTTTCAGAGCAGCTTGTCCGCCTGGTCGACGTGATCAAAAACGAGCTTGAATCCGCCGATTACCGCGGCAGCACAAGTGTCAGCACCGTCACGGGCAACCCAGGTACTTTACGCATCGCCACCGAGGACGGAACGCTCGTCGGCTCGATCGGCGTCCAGGCAGAGAATTTGCGTAAAACATTCAGAGAGGCAGATAAAATTTAAGCACCGAGCCCCCAGCGCCTTGGGAGAAAGAGACAGTTGTGACACAGTCGATCCACGAAATGATGGGAAAGTACTACGATATTGTCCGTAATGCCGACCTTTTTTCACACGAGGGGAAAATCAGTAAAGTCACCGGCATGACAATGGAGGCAACGGGTCTGAAATGCAGCATCGGCGACCTCTGCACTGTTTATGTAGACAGGGAACAGACGGAGTTGGCGTGCGAGGTCATCGGCATCTCGGAAAACAAGATTTATCTAATGCCCTTCCAGCAGGTGCAAGGCATAGGCTACGGTTGCCCCGTGACCACCAAAGGGGAAAAGCTCACCGTCCAGGTGTCAGATGCACTGATCGGCCGAACAATTGACCCCCTCGGCACACCAATTGACGGAGGCCCCCCGCTGCCCCGCGGCATTCCCACCCCGATTATCCGCAATCCCGAAAACCCCATGGGTCGCCCCCCCATTACAGAGGTCATCGAGCTGGGCGTAAAGGCGATTGACGGGCTTCTAACCATCGGCAAAGGGCAAAGAATGGGCATCTTCGCCGGCAGCGGCGTCGGCAAAAGCACGCTGATGGGCATGATTGCGCGGAACGTCCGCGCGGATGTGAACGTCATCGCTCTGGTGGGCGAACGCGGACGCGAGGTGGTGGAGTTCATCGAGCGCGATCTTGGCCCGGAGGGAATCCAGCGCTCCGTACTCGTTGTTGCAACCTCCGATCAGCCCGCGCTGATGCGTCTGAAATGCGCCCACACCGCCACGGCGATAGCGGAGTATTTCAAGGATCAGGGCATGGATGTGCTGCTGATGATGGACTCGCTCACGCGCTTTGCAATGGCGCAGCGCGAGATTGGTCTGTCCACCGGAGAGGCGCCTGTCGCCCGCGGGTACACCCCCTCAATTTACTACGAACTGCCCAAGCTGCTTGAGCGCTCCGGAAACTTCAAAACCGGTTCGATTACTGGCATCTACACCATCCTTGTGGAAGGCGACGATACCAACGAGCCGATTGCCGACACCGTCCGCAGCATCATCGATGGGCACATCATCCTGTCGCGAAAAATCGCATCGAAAAATCATTACCCTGCAATCGATGTGCTGGGCAGCCTCAGCCGGCTGATGTCGGGCATCGCATCTCCCGAGCAGATCGGCTCGGCGAATCGGCTTCGCAACATGATGGCAATCTACAAGGAAAACGAGGATTTGATTTCGATCGGCGCCTATAAGACCGGCAGCAACCCCGAACTGGACGAGGCGCTTGCACATATGCCCGGCATCAACGCTTTTCTGCGGCAGAAGGTCACAGAGCCCTGTGTCTTTGAAAAGACGCTGCAGCTGATGGCCGAGGCCGTCAAATAAGTAAGGAGGCACGGTTTGAAGCCCTTTCACTTTTCTCTGGAACGCATTCGGAACTATAAAGCGCAGATGCTTGACAAGGAAAAGAAGGTGTTGGGCGTCCTCCTCCGAAAGCGGGACGAACTTGCCGCAAGCCTCCGCGCGGCGGAGCAATTCCGGGACAAACAGCACGAAACCCTTCAGGCAAAGCAACTCGCCGGCGTCTCGATGGTTGAGCTGAACGCCCACAACTACCTGCTCGAAAGCACCAGAAGGCATATCGAAGCCTTGCAGCTTGAGCTGCAGCGTGCCGAGGAGCTGGCCGAAGCGCAGCGCAAAATTGTGGTTGCGCTCTATCAGGAGAAAACCGGCATGGACAAGCTGGAAGAAAAGCAACGCGAGGAGTATCAGCTTCTCGAGTCAAAAGTTCTCGAAGGCGAGATCATGCAGGCGCTCACAAATACTCTGGTGAGAAATCCCACAGAATAAGCCTCTCACCAAGCCACGAAAGGAGGTGAAAACTATGCAAAGCACAACAGTCCAATCAGGCGTATACGCAGCACAGGAGGCTCTTAGGCTGGACGTAGAAACAGGCAGACAAAGCCGACAAAGCGCCACGATCACAGACCCGTTCCTGCAGATCATTTTGGGGCTTCTAACGGCGTCGCCGGAGCAGGCCACCCAGCAGCAGGACGGCACTCTGCGCCAGACCTTGCCCGAGCTGTCCGACGAGCAAGCGGCAGTTCTGATGAGCGAGCTTGCGGCGCTGCAGCTTGTCCCGTTCGGCTTTAGTCCGGATGCACCTGGCGAAAGCACCCCGCAGCCGGCGCAGACAACAGCGCTTATATCCCCGGCCGCCCTCGGGCTTTCTCTTGACGGAGCCGGTGCGCAAGCGCCCCTTATCGCAGCGGCCTCAGCACAGGCAGACAACGCAATGCCCCTGTCCTTGGAAACGCCAGTCGGCAAAACCGGCTTCTCCGCGAACCTAGCGCAACCGCCCGCCCAGGCAACAGCTCTCCCCGCAGATGAGGCACTGCCGCAAATTACACTGCTTCGCGCAGACGCGCCCCCCGATGGGGCGCAAGCCGGGCAGGACACGCTATCCGAGGCGGTCTCCAAGGCAAAGCAGCTTCTTGCACCGACGTCCTCACAAAAAGCAGCGGATACAAGCGATTTAGACGTCGACGGGCTTCAGAACACCCTCGCCAAGGCAGACACGGTGCAACCCTTCGCGCTCCGCTTTAAGCCCGTGGTAAACGCGACGACGGAAGCCCCACTGGCAGACCAGCTTCTGGACGGCCTCAGGCATAACCTGTCCTCAGGCAAGAGCACATTTGTGGTCAAGCTAAACCCGGCCGAATTGGGAGAGATCACCGTCAAGCTCGTTGAAGAAGCCGGAAAAACCACGCTAACCCTCGCGGCGGCAAATGCACACACGGCAAAGCTCTTAAACCAGGATCTTGCAGCGCTGCGGGAGGCAGTTGCCCCGATGAACGTCGAGGTCCGCGAGGCGGTGGTATCCACGAACGAAACCGCAGGCGGCTCCATGCAGCAGTTCAATCTGGCAGGTCAGCAGTTCGCGCAGCAACAGTTTGCAGGCTCTCAGAGCTTCTACACGGCGGCTCGCGGTCAAACCGTCGTCCAGGCGGCGGATGAGTCTTACGAGACCGCACAGCCCCTGACAGCCCTGCGCTACTCAACAAACAGGCTCGACGCCTATGTCTGACGAAAGGAGGTATTATGGCAAACACAGTCAATTCCGCGCTCTCCTCCGCATCCAGCGTGCAGAGCACAAAAAAGTCCACCAACAAAACCGGCCTGACAAGCGAAGACTTCATGAAATTATTCGTGACTCAAGTGCAAAATCAGGACTTCAACGAGCCGATGGACAACACCGCGATGATGAATCAGATTACGCAGCTATCCAACATGCAGATGATGCAGGAGATGGCGTCGTACTCCAAATCAAATTATGCAATGAGCCTGATTGGCAAGAACGTCACCGCCTCGCGCTTTGTGAACGGCCAGCTCGACACCGTGACAGGTCCGGTTTCCAAGGTCTCCCTTGTGGACGATGAATACGTCCTGTACGTCAAGGGCAAAAAATACGCGCTTGAGCAGATCATGGAAATCAACGACGGCGACGGCGGCGGCACGGGCCTGGATGTCTCGGCCTATTCGGTTAAGGCCGCGGCTGTCACAAAATCTACGGCAACGGTCGGCTGGAGCGCCCCCACGGAGGATTCCCTTACCGCACAAGGCCTAAGCTATTCCGTCTACTACTCAACGGAAGGCCCTTTCAACACAGTCACGGACGTGCAGAACGGCATTCGCTTCGGCACGGCAGACCAACAAAACCTGCTCGGCGCAACGATCACGGATCTCGAACCCGGACAGGCCTATTACATCAACGTGCTGGTGAAGGACGCGGACGGCAACAAGCATGTCTACAGCCCCACGCTAATCGTAACAAGTCCCTAACCGTATTTCGGAAGGAGCAAATATCATGGAGGATATGCGCTTAAAATTTTATTCGCCCGTCGTTTCGGGAACTCCCGTCATTGATTCTGCACCGAAGGCAGAAAAGAAATCCGACGGTAAGGCCGAGGAAGCGAGCTTCCGGCAGGTGCTGGCAGATCTGCTGCAGAAAAACAGCGAGGTCAGCTTTTCGAAGCACGCCGTCAAACGGGCGGTCGACCACAAAATCGACCTGAACGACGAGAGCCTCAGCCGCTTGAACGAAGGCGTCAAAATGGCCAGCGAAAAGAATTTGGAAGAGCCGCTGATCTTGGTCGGAAGCACGGCGTTTCTCGTTAACATCCGCAACAACACCGTCATCACCGCGATGGACAGCAGCGACATGAAAGGTAACGTATTTACAAATATTGACGGAACTGTGATTATCTAGCCGGACCTTTTGAGGAGGCTTTCGCACCCCGACTGACAGACGGGTGCGGCAATCTTTGCAGTTCCAAGAAAGGACATTAAATGAACAGAGCACTATATTCAGGTGTGGCGGGTCTTCGTGCCCACCAGACCAAGATGGACGTCATCGGAAACAACATTTCGAACGTCAACACCTTTGGTTACAAGTCCCAGCGCGCCGTTTTCAGCGACGTGTTTTACCAGATGATCTCCGGCGCAACCGCGGGCACAACCATCAGGGGCGGCACAAACCCGTCGAGCGTGGGCTACGGCTCCCGGCTCGCAGCCATCCAGACGCAGATGACCCAATCCAGCATGCAGTCCACGGGCTATGGGCTGGATGTCGCCATCACCGGCGAGGGCTTCTTCCAGGTAATGGACGGCGACGGCAACGTTTTCTACACCAAGGCCGGCATCCTCGATTATGATGCCAACGGCTACCTCGTTGACGTCAACGGGAACTTTGTTTTAGGTGCCTCCACGGCCACCGGTGCGCCCGGCTCCGAAAAGATCAAGCTCGACAATTTGGGCACCGTCCCCGCTGAAAAGGCCTCGGTCAAAACCACAATTAACGGCATTGAGTATATCATTTCGGCCGCAAACACAAATGAATTCGGAAACATCACCCTATCCATCGGTGCCAGCGGCGGGCTGGACGGCGGCGAAAAGGCCAGCGCGAACATCTCCCCCACGGGAGCAATTTCTATCAAGCTGAGCACCACCGAAAGCTTCGCCAGCCTCGATGAGCTGAACGCCGAGATCAACAAGGCGATCACAGAGGTCAACGGCAAGCCGCACGCTGCGGGCAACTTTACCATCGCCGCAGAGGGTCTCAACTTCCCGCTCACCGGCGCCGAAATTTGCGGAACCGATTTCAGCACCCAGGAAGGCAAGTTCACGGGTGACGCTGCGTTCCTCTTCCCCACCATGTCCATTTTGGGTACAAGCAGCGACTTTTCCGGCAGCGGCACACTGGTTGCAGGCGCATTCCCAGGCGCAGACAACTTCACCGCAACGTATACGGCCGCCGCAGGCACCGTTCCCGCATACTGGAGGCTTGCCATGACGATCGACGGAAAGTCTTACTCCTACGACCTCACGGGCGATGTGACCTCGGGCGCGCTCCAGCTCAAGAGCGACGATGGGGATTACGTCCGTGTGACGAACCCCAGCTTTGCCAGCCTGATGGCGCAGGCAGATCCCAACGGGGATGGCACGCTCGAAACAAACCCCCTTGGTCTGATTGCTTCTGGAACCTTTGACGTTTCTCCGGCAGAGCCCTCCAAGGAGCTTGGCCTTGCAGCAATCTTCAATCTCTCCGGCGGCACAGCGGGCGGCGCTGTTTCCCTCGATCAGCTCTCCAGCATCGCCATCGGCTCGGACGGTGTGATTTCCGTTACGCACAGTGCACTGGGAACCGTCGCCGCGGGAAAAATTTCGCTGGCAAACTTCTCAAACCCCGCCGGTCTGCAGCTCAATGGTTCTAACTACTATTCCGAAACCTCAAACTCCGGCAAGGCGATGCTCTGCAACCCCGGCTCGAACGGCACGGGCGAGCTGCAAAGTAACACTTTGGAGCTTTCAAACGTCGACCTTTCTGCAGAATTTGCGGAGATGATTACAACCCAGCGCGGCTTCCAGGCAAACTCCCGCATCATCACTGTCTCGGATACCATGCTTGAGGAACTGATCAATCTGAAACGATAAACGAACTGCCTCCGGCGGCGGCCTCGACCGTCGCCGGAGGTCGGTATAATTTGATCAGCTGCATAGGCAGAACTTTCATGCCGATTTTTCTATAAAAACAACCAGTATAGCTTGCTATTTTCTGAAAATCAATTAAACTAACAGAGCAACGTGCAAAAACAACGCCTGTTCGCGGGCCGTTAGGAGGTCGCTATGATCCTGTTAACCAAATTCAACGACACCCCTTTCATCCTGAACGACGATCTGATCGAAACGATCGAGGAAACCCCCGACACCACAATCAGGCTCACGAATAAAAGCTATATTATTGTCAAGGAATCGATGATTGAGATTGTTGAAAAAGTCATTGATTTCAGGCGGGAAACGAATGGCACGCTGCGTCTGCGCCAGGAACCCCTGCCCGCGCAGGAGGGCTGAAAAGCTCCCAAGCGTGCGCCGGCATCCCCTCGCCCGGCCTGATCCGGCGCAGGTGGCCTCTCCCGCAGAGTGGGTTTCGGGCTTCCTCGCCGAACTACCCAAACGTTTCTTCAGGCAGCAAAAGGAGTTGAATTTTTCATGGCGGAAGCGCTGTCACAAAGCCAAATTGACGAATTATTAAGCAAGATGCGCTCTGGCGCCGTTGAAAAAACAGCTCCCGAGCCGATACAAAAAATCAAGGAATATGACTTCTCGTCTCCGAAGAAATTTACAAAGGATCAGCTCAAATCGCTGAACAACCTTTATGAGAACTATTCCAGGATGCTGTCCTCCTATCTGACCAGCATTCTGCGAAGCACCTGCGAGGTCACAATCAGCCAGATCGAAGAGCAGCGATATTACGAATTCACCAACGCCCTGCCGGACAGTACGCTGATCGGGATCTTCGCCTTCACCCCAGAGGAGAGCGCATACAGCGAAAGCACCATGATGATCGAGTTTTCCACCGCCTTTGGCTATCTTCTGATCGACCGCTTGATGGGCGGTTCCGGTGCGCCGATGGCGCCCGATCGGGATTACACCGAGATTGAACTGTCTCTGCTCAATCTTGTTATGGAGCGAATCACCTTTTATCTGCAGGAGGCCTGGAGCAGCTTTTTTCCATTGCTCGCGCGCTTCGTAACCATTGAAACCAACGGACGTTTCGTTCAGACCTTCGCCCCGCAGGATGTGGTGGTAATTATCTCCTTCGAAATTGACGACGAGAGCTATAAAAGCACGGCAAATATCTGTATGCCCGCCGAAAATCTTGAGGAACTGATCAGCAGCCTGTCCGTAAAATACGTCCACTCTTCAAAAAAACAGGATGCCCAGCGGGAAAAGCAGCGGCGCGATCGCCTGTTCGATTATCTCAAGCAGTCAGATCTGAATCTGGAAGCCCATTTGGATGATTGTCTGATGAGTTTGGGGGAGATTGCTAACCTTCAGGTCAATGACGTCATTGTGATAAATAAAAAGATTGATGAGGATATATCGGTGATCGTCGAAGGAATCCCCTACTTCAAGGCCCGGCTGGGAAAAATGGATTCAAAAATGACCTTGAGAATCGTTGATACGGAAACCGAACCCGATGACAGGAGAGAGGTGTAAACAGGTGAAAGAGGATCAGAAAACACTGACCACAGACGATATTGACACCATAGGGGAGGTCTTTAATATCAGTATGGGCGCGGCCGCTACCGCCGTTTCGACCATGCTTGAGAGACAGGTACTAATCACAACACCTCACACCAGCCTTACCCAGCTTCTGGATGTGGATTTTTCATCTCTGGAACCGGCGATTGTTGTGAAGATCAACTACATTAAGGGCCTTTCCGGAACGAATATCATCGTAATTCGGCGTAAGGATATGGGCGTCATCCTCGACCTGCTCATGGGTAATGACTTCACTGGCTCGGAGGAGCATGAGTTCGACGAAATGAGCATGAGCGCGGCCTGCGAGGTCATGAACCAAATGATGGGCGCCTCTGCAACAGCCATGTCCGAAATGATCAATTCTCCGATCAACATCTCCACGCCCACGGCCCTACTTATTGAACGCTCCGAAGAGGTGCATCGGATTTTTGAGGAGCTTAACCAAGAGGAAACCGTCGTCGCCATCTCGTTTAAGATGTCGATTAAGGAAACGCTGGACACCACCTTTAGCTGTATCCTGCCTTTGAGCCTGTCGAAGACGATCATACAGGCTGTAAACGGCGAGGAGGAAGTGCCCGCGCCGCCTCCGGCTCAGTCCGCGCCGCCCCTCGTGCAGCAGCCAGCGCCGCCTCCAGTGCAGCCCGCACCGCCCCCGGTGCAGCCAGCGCCACCTCCGGTGCAGATGCCGCCTCCGGTGCAGCCAACGCCACCCCCGGTGCAGCCAGCGCCGCCCCCGGTGCAGATGCCGCCGCAAAGCGCTTGGGCGTCCATGCCGGACCCCGCGCAGCTTCCCCCAGATATGCAGCCGGGCGCAAATCCCTATTCCCCGGCTTATCCGCCGCCCTATGACCACGCAACACAATACATGCAGTACCAGCAGCCCTACCCGCAGCAGCCCTATCCACGGCCGTATCCGGGGCCGTATGGTCAGCAGCCCGATCCGCAGAACGGACGGTATCTCACGCCGACACTGAACGTCAGGCAGGCCGAATTCCCGGAATTCCCTCCCCCCGCAAACGCAGTTCCCGGCTTCAGCTCAAACATAAACTTGCTCATGGGCGTCAAGCTCGAAGTATCCGTCGTGATCGGACGCGCAAGGCAGAAGATCAAGGAGGTTCTTGAGCTGGGCCAAGGCTCCGTAATCGAGCTGGATAGGCAAACAGGTTCCCCCGCAGAGATCGTAGTTAACGGGCAGCTTCTTGCCTACGGCGATGTGGTAGTCGTCGGCGATAATTTCGGCATACGCATAACCGATATCGTTGGAACCAGGGAACTGATCGATTCCCTCGAAAAGAACAACAAGTAATCAATTAGGAGGAAACGGGAATGTATAGGATATTGATTGTCGATGACGCCGGATTTATGCGGAAAATGGTGCAGACGCATCTGTCCAAGGCCGGTTACGCAGACTTCATCGAGGGTGAGGACGGACAGCGTGCCATCGACCTCTATAATGAGCAAAAGCCGGATCTTGTCATTATGGACATCACAATGCCCAACGTTGACGGAATTGAGGCGCTTCGCCAAATTAAAACCGGAGACCCGGACGCAAAAGTCATTATGTGCTCTGCGATGGGGCAGGAGGCAATGGTCATGGAGGCCATCAAGCTCGGCGCACTGGACTTTATTGTTAAGCCCTTCAAGGCCGAGCGCATTATCCAAACCGTCAACAAGATTTTACCGCTCTAAAAACGCGGAACAGACAAGGAGAAACGCGCGTGAACGACTGGACAGAGGTTTTTTCAATTATCGGAACGGTCGTGCTCATGCTCGCGGTGTTCGTCGGCGCGTATTATGTGTCGAAATACGTCGGACGGCACTATCGGCCCGGGCAGGGTTTTTCAAAGAGCATCTCCGTTGTCGACAGCGCGACCATTGGCAAGGACCGCTCACTTATGATTGTCAGGGTTGGGGAGAGGGCATTCCTGATCGGCTCCGCACCCCAGGCCTTTACCCTCTTGAGCGAGCTCGACGCAGAACAGTTCGCTGCGGTCTCCGCGGAAACGGTGCCCCAAAAGGATTTCCTGTCGGTTTTCCGCGGCGTGATTAAGGGCCGAAAGCCCGGCGATGGAGAATAAACCAGATGAATGCAAAGCCTCTAACCGCCGCTTTCGACGGAAAAAAGTCTAACAAACGCCGGAAATCCTGGCTCAAACCGCTAGCTTCCGGATTTTTCCTTCTATTTTTCTGCATCGCCCTGCGCTCACCGGCCGCGGCCGACACGGTTGATTTTACGATCAACACCCAAGGCAGCGGAAGCTCGATGGAAAGTCTGAAACTGCTGTTTACCTTTGCGCTCCTCGCACTTGCGCCCTCACTGCTCGTGATGATGACGAGCTTTACGCGAATCGTCATCGTGTTTTCCTTCCTTCGGAACGCCATGGGACTGCAGCAGACACCGCCCAATCAGGTGATGGTCGGGCTTGCACTGTTCCTGTCGCTGTTTATCATGTTCCCGACCATTACGGAGATGAATGAAACAGCCATCGAGCCCTTCTCCAAAAACGAGATCACGCAGGAGCAGGCCATCGAAAACATCCAGGTACCGCTGAAAATCTTTATGCTCAAGCAGACAAAAACGGCCGATCTCAACCTGTTTTTATCCATCTCGGACTCAAAGGACACACTTACCGAGATCAACGCCGAACAACTCACGAATCTTGGCCTGGAGGTCGTCGTTCCGGCCTTCGTTACCAGCGAGCTGAAACGGGCCTTTCTGATCGGATTTCTTCTCTTCCTGCCCTTCCTCGTCATCGATATGATTGTTGCAAGCACGCTGATGTCTATGGGTATGGTCATGCTTCCGCCAACCACGATCTCCCTGCCGTTCAAACTCATGCTGTTCGTCGTCGTCGACGGCTGGAGCCTGATTATGGAAATGCTCATCAAGAGCTTCCACTACTGACACCCCGGAAAGGAATGGTCATAAAGTGACGCAAGGAGAATCCCTGACCATATTCAAGGATGCGCTTTGGATGATCCTGAAGCTTTCAGCACCCCTGCTGATCGCCAGCATCCTGATTGGTCTGATTATTTCGATCTTCCAGGCCGCGACTCAAATCCATGAGCAGACACTGACCTTCGTCCCGAAGATCATTGCCATCGCACTGCTCCTAATCATTCTTGGCTCTTGGATGATGACAAACCTGTCTGATTTCTTTACATATCTTGTTGATGTGATGGCCGGTCTTTGACGATGCTGAGTCTGACACTGAACGATGTTAACACCTTTGCGCTGGTATTTATCCGTTTGGGCGGCATGATTTTTTTCAATCCTCTGCTCAGCCGCAGGAACGTCCCCGCACAGTTCCGGATTGCTCTTGTGCTGGGCATGACGCTTTTGGTGATGCCCTCTGTAAATGCGGGCGCAATTGAGGCGCTTTCGGGCACATCTCTGGTGCTCGCAATGCTGAAGGAGCTCTTCGCGGGCCTGTGCCTCGGCATGCTTTTCGAGCTGTATTACTTCCTGCTGTTTGTCGCCGGCGACGTGATCGATCTGGGCTTCGGCCTTTCAATGGCCAGGGCCTTCGACCCCTCTACCAATATCCAGTCTTCGCTTTCCGGAGGATTCTTCCAGTTGTTTTTCGTCGTGTACTTTTTCGTCACGAACTGCCATCTGGTTTTTGTCCGGCTCATTGTCTCAACCTTTGACTTAATCGGTCTGGGGGCCGTGCATTTCGGTGCGGATGTGGGCAGCTTCATGTGTACGCAGTTTGTCTTCGCCTTCGGCCTGGCAATGCACCTCGCCCTTCCGTTTATGGCCGCTTCCTTTGTTCTGGAAATCGGCATGGGCGTGCTGATGAAGCTGATCCCGCAGATCAATGTTTTTTCTATCCACTTCCAGTTCAAGGTTCTTCTGGGGATGGGTCTGCTGTTTCTGTTTGCCGTGCCGATCACGGAATTTGTCCAGTCCTATATTAACACCCTGTTTTTGCAGTTACAGGCGCTATTGGGCGTTCTCACATAATACGCAATTGAGCCAGCTGGGCCGTTTAGGGGGGATATCTTGGCCGGAGATAAGACCGAAAAAGCAACCCCAAAACGAAAAAAAGACGAACGAAAAAAAGGCAACGTCTTTTTAAGCCAGGAAGTTGTTACCGTCTTCACCCTTCTCGGCGTTTTCTACACGCTGAAGCTGATGATGCCTTCCTTGCTCAAAACGCTGGAGGCAGCTGTCCGGCAGTTTTCCGATTATGCCGCCACGATGACTGAGCTGACGGAGGGTGAGCTTCGCCACTTTTTTCTCAGCCTTGTCCTCGTTTTCGCCAAAACGGCGCTGATCCCGCTACTCGTCTGCGGTCTTGTCGCTATCATTGCAACCATGCTGCAGACGCGGATGCTCTTTTCCCCAAAAGCCTTTTCATTCAAGGCCGAGCGCATCAACCCCATGAAGGGCCTTAAGAAAATTTTTTCGATGCGGAGCTTTGTTGAGCTGCTCAAGTCCCTCATCAAAATCAGCATCATCCTTTACGTCCTGTATTCCGTGATTCGCAGTGAACTGCTTTTGATGCCCCAGATGATGCACATGTCCTTCATCCAGGCACTCTCAAAGACCGGCTCAATCATCATGTCGATCATCACCACGGCTAGCCTGACCTTCATCTTTGTCGCCGGCGCAGACTATCTCTACCAGTGGTGGCAGTATGAAAAGAACCTCCGCATGTCCAAGCAGGAGATCAAGGACGAATACAAACAGACCGAGGGCGACCCGCAAATCAAAGGTCGCATCCGCGCCATGCAGCAGCAGCGCGCCAAGCGCCGCATGATGCAGGCTGTACCGACAGCCGATGTTATCATCCGAAACCCGACGCACTTTGCCGTAGCCATCAAATATGAGCAGAACGCCGGGCAGGCCCCCCGCGTCATCGCCAAGGGTGCAGACAGTCTCGCCCTGCGCATCATCGAAGTCGCAGAGAAAAACGATGTTACCGTAGTGGAGAACAAGCCTCTTGCGCGCGGGCTGTTTGAGTCTGTTGAGCTGGATCACGAGATACCGGAACGCTTTTACAGGGCAGTGGCCGAGGTTCTCGCCTTTGTCTATGGCCTAAAACAAAAGGATTTGAAATAGCATGAACCTGAGATTTCTGAACAACGGCGTGGCGGTATTCGTCATCCTCATAATCGCCCTGCTGATCGTCCCGCTAGGGACGGCAATTTTGGATTTCCTGTTCATCTTTAATCTGACGCTCTCGCTGGTTATCCTTCTGATCACGATGTACATCAACGAGCCGTTGCAGTTTTCGATCTTCCCCTCCCTGTTGCTGCTGACGACGCTCCTGCGGCTGGGGCTGAACGTCTCTTCGACGCGCTCGATCTTCACAAGGGACGGCTACGCGGGAGAGGTTATCAAAACCTTCGGCGAATTTGTAATCCGGGGCGATGTGGTTGTCGGCCTCGTCATCTTCCTGATTATTGTGTTGGTACAGTTCATCGTCATCACCAAAGGTGCCGAACGCGTTGCTGAGGTTTCGGCGCGCTTCACGCTCGACGCCATGCCCGGTAAGCAAATGGCCATCGACGCAGACCTCAGTTCCGGCATCATCGACGAAGATACCGCACGCAACCGCCGCGAAAAAATTCAGCGCGAGGCGGATTTCTTCGGTTCTATGGACGGTGCCTCGAAGTTTGTCAAGGGCGACGCCATCATCTCCATCGTCATTACTCTCATCAACCTCATCGGCGGCCTAGCTGTCGGCCTAATCAAGGGTGGGGACTTTGGCTCTGTGGTCACCACCTATTCCATCGCCTCCGTGGGCGACGGCCTGATGAGCCAGATCCCCGCGCTGATGATCTCCATAGCAACCGGCATGGTTGTCACGCGCACAGCCTCGAAGGGCGATCTTAACAGCGAGGTTATCCGGCAGTTTTCCTCCCAGCCGCGCGTACTGATCATCGCGGGCGCGGTCATGCCGGCTTTTGTCCTCATTAAATTCCCGCCTATACAAGTCCTCATCACCTCTGCGATGCTGCTGACGCTCGGCTTTGTCCTGATTCGCCGCAGCCGTGTGGCGATGGCCGCCGACGCGGTCGAACCGCTCCCTGCCCAAGAGGTCACAAGCGAGGTTAGCTATTATAAGAATCTGGACAACATTTACGGCCTGCTGAGTGTGGATGCCATAGGCGTCGAGGTCGGCTACAGCCTCCTGCCACTCGTCGATGAAAAGAGCGGCGGCAGCTTTCTCGACCGCGTCGTCATGCTTCGCAAGCAGTTTGCCGACGAGATGGGCATGGTCATTCCCTCCATCCGCCTTAAGGACAGCAGCCGCCTAAACCCCAACCAGTATGAAATTCTGTTGCGTGGCGAATCGGTGGCCTTAGGCGAGGTTCTGGTGGATTATTATCTTGGTCTCATCCCGGACGAGCTTGCGCCGGAAAACACAGTGGACGGTATTGATACGACGGAGCCGGCCTTTGGTATGCCCGCTGTTTGGATCAGCGAGGACAACAGACTCCGGGCCGAGATGAATGGCTATACGCTCATCGACCCGACCTCCGTCATCATCACCCATCTGTCCGAGCTCATTAAGCGTCACGCTCATGAGCTGCTTAGTCGCCAGGAAATCAAAGCAATGCTTGAAAACCTCAAAAAGCAGGGCTCGACCATTGTGGACGAGACGGTTCCGGACCCTGTCTCTATCGGCGAGCTTCAGCACGTGCTCAAGAACCTGCTGCGTGAAGGCGTGCCGATTCTCGATATGGAAATGATTCTAGAGACACTTTCGGATTATGCTCCCAAAGTTAAAGACACCGATATGCTCACCGAATATGTCCGACAGGCCTTAAAGCGCACCATCACCGGCCGCTTCTCTACCGGCGCACATATGAAGGTTCTGACCTTGGACGGTGAAATCGAAAACGCCATTCTTCAGAATGTCAAGCGCACGGAGGGCGGCGCTTATCTAACGCTCGATCCTGAGATGATCCAGAGGATTATGGCCGGAACAAAGGAACAGCTTGAAAAAATGCGAAAGCTGGTGCAGGAGCCGATCGTTCTGACTTCGCCCGTCGTTCGGATTTACTACAAGAAGCTGCTGGATCAGTTTTATCCGAAAGTCACTGTTCTGTCCTTTAACGACCTGGACCCCTCCGTCCAGGTGCAGTCCCTCGGCGTGATTAAACTATGAGCTAGGAGGCGGAGATGAACAACAACGAAAGCAGATTGATTAAAGAGATCAAGGTTGATGATCCGGAGAAGCTCATGCTCCGTTACAAGGAAACGGGCGATGTTGAACTGCGGAATCAGCTGGTCATGCATTATCTGCAATATGTGAATATTGCCATTTACAGCATGCGCTCGATCCTGCTTTCCAACATCCCCTTCGATGATTTTTTTAATCAGGGCATCCTTGCACTGATCGATTGTATCGAGCGCTATGACCCCTCCCGCGGAGCTACCTTCGACACCTACAGCTATATGGGCATTCGCGGCTCGATCCTCAAATACCTGCGGAAGCAGAACTGGCTGCCCAACCGAGTCTGGGAAGCCAGAAAAAAAATTACACAGGGGCGCTTCGAACTTGAACAGAAGTTTTTGCGCGAACCGACAGACAGAGAGCTGGCCGAGCACCTCGGCATTTCGGAAAAACAGCTAAACGGACTAATTTCTGAAATAACAGTGATTGAAACAGTTTCATTTGAGGAGCTTCTGGAGAATACCTATAGCAGTATTACGGAAAACTCCGGCCTTATTTCAGATGTTGACATTTCGGACGGGCTTTTGCAGCAGGAGCTACTCACGGCACTTGCCGCAGCGATTGACGCGCTGCCGCCTAAGCAGAAACAGGTCATTTCACTCTACTTTTACGAGAACCTAAACCTCCGCGAGATTGGCGAGGTGCTCGATGTTTCCCAGCAGCGTGTCTCCCAGATCCGCAGCCGGGCCATCGAGACGCTGACCGAGGCAATGCGGGAGTTCGGTGCAGGGGCCAAGCCGTAAGAAACGGCACAGGACAGATCGGAGGCATTTTTCATGTTAAGCGGGTATTACACCATAGCATCTGGCATGATGGCAAACCAAAAGCACCTTGATGTCATCAGCAACAATCTGGTCAACGCCCAGACCACGGGCTACCGTGCGGCACGGGCAACCTTTTCCAGCTTTGAAATGGAATTGATGAGCGTCATGCAGAACGGCCAACAAACGGCTCTCGGCGACGGGGTCGGCGCCCCAATTGTCCTGATCGACGGCGAGAAGACGCTGTTCCAGCCCGGCTTGCTTGAGTTGACCGAGCGTAGCCTCGATGTCGCCATCAACGGCGATGGATTCTTCAGCATCACCGGCGGAGACGGCACAACTTATCTGACCCGCAACGGCGGCTTCGATCTGGACACTGAGGGCTATCTCATCCTGCCCGGCGTCGGACGCGTGATGGGCTCCAACGGCTATATTCGTGCCACGGATGCGAATGTTCAGATCACCGCAGACGGCACGGTGCTCAGCGCTACGGGCGCGCAGCTTGGGAAAATTCTGGTTTCGGCGCCAACGGACTATACCACGCTTGAGCGGACGGCAAACGGCATGTTCACCTCCGCCGAAACACTACCTGCCGCCACGCAGTATACGCTGGTGCAGCACAGGCTTGAAAAATCAAATGTCAATCTGAATTCGGAACTAACGAATCTGATTGCGGCACAACGGGCCTTCCAAAGCTGCAGCTCCGCCCTGTCCACAATCGATTCCATCAACCGCAAGGCGGCCCAGCAGATCGCCGCGGTATAATGTCCGCTTGCGGACATTATACAAAATTAAACAACATATACCACAACGGCGCTTTGCGCCTGCGGCATAAGGCCCGCTTGCGGACATTATACAAAATTAAACAATCTATGCCACAACGGCGCTTTGCGCCTGCGGCATAAGGCCCGCTTGCGGACATTATACAAAATTAAACAATCTATGCCACAACGGCGCTTTGCGCCTGTGGCAAAAAGGAGGCTAACCGCCATGAGAGCCGCGTTTTATGCAGGTGCATCCGGACTGAACGCCTTTCAGAACAGCATGGATGTCATCGGAAACAATCTGGCCAATTCCAACACCATCGGTTATAGGGCACAGAAAACAACCTTCGGCCAGCTACTGGCCTCGCGGATGAACGCCTCCAGCGAGCCGCTTGTCGGCAGTGGCGTTCGCACGCTTTATCCCGGTATCGATCCGGGCGAAGCCAACCTACAGCCAACACAGTCGACACTTGACCTCGCCATCACGGGCAACGGCTGGTTCTGCGTGGATAACGGCGGTGTTCGCCAGTACACGAAGGACGGTGCCTTCTCCATTAGCCTGACCGGGAACACGGCAAATTTGGTTAACCAGGCTGGCGCCTATGTGCTGGACGCCAGTGGACAGAAAATCAGCGTCACCCTCGACGAAAAAAGCAACAGCATCGATTACGACGCAGCGCTGGACAAGGTGGGAATTTTTTCTTTTACCAATCCCGGTGCGCTCACACCGGCTTCCGGGAACAGCTATCTGGCAAACGCCGACTCCGGTGCGGCGGTCGCGGCTAAAGCTGCGGATTATACTGTAATCAAGGGTTATCTTGAGCAGTCGAACGTATCACTTGCCGAGGAAATGACCGATCTGATTATGGCACAGCGTGGCTTCCAGCTTAGTGCTCGAGTCGTGCAGACGGCAGACGAGGTTGAGCAGACAATTAATTCCCTGCGAAATTAATAAACAGTTCCCGACGGACTTTGCGTCGGCGGACGGCGGAGTGTGAACATGGCCTTAAAAGATTACAGTGAGCTGAACGAATACCAGCTCGACGCGCTCAAGGAAATCGGCAATATCGGTTCCGGAAATGCAGCGACGGCACTGTCCGACATGCTGGAGCATTCCGTTTCGATCAATGTCCCAACCATCAAGGTTTTGGATTATGCTGAAGCGGTCGAAAGCTTAGGCGGGCCGGAGACGATCCTCGTCGGCATCCTGCTCAGCCTGAACGGCGACGTGCGCGGCATGATGATGT
>CAYRIA010000015.1:0-4128 GCA_964424175.1 uncultured Oscillospiraceae bacterium
ACTATGTCAAGGGCATCATCAATCTCCGCGGCAAGGTTATCCCCGTGCTGGATGTCCGGATGAAGCTGGGGCTGCCGGAGATCCCCTTCGACGAGAGCAACGCCATCATCGTCATCAGCATCCGGGAAATGCCTGTGGGGCTGATTGTCGACATGGTTTCCGAGGTTGTCACCGTACCGCGTGACAAAATCATACCGCCCCCCAAGGCCATCACCGATAAGATCGGCTATATCGACTCCGTTTCTCAGCTCGGTACCAGGGTAATCCTGAATCTCAACTGCGAGGAGTTTTTCCACAACGATTTCGAGCAGATCATTTCATGACCGAAAGCAGTACTCACACCACCACTATAAGCGAAAGGCTACGCCCCCTATGAATTATGCACCGGTTGGACCCATTAAGCTCAGCGACAGCGAGTTTGACTACTTTGTAAAATACGTCGGGCAGAACTACGGCATTGACCTGTCTAAAAAGCGCCACCTGATCGAGGCGCGCTTGGCCGGAGAGCTGAAGGCGCGCGGCTTTACGAGCTATGGCCCCTATATAGACATGCTTAAGGCCGATAGAACGGATAAGGCGCTAGAAACCGTTATCAACAAGCTTACCACCAACTATTCCTTTTTCTCGCGGGAAACCGACCACTTCGACTATCTGGCAAACACCGTTCTCCCCACGTTTGCACAGCAGGGCAAGCGGAGCCTGAAGATCTGGAGCGCCGGCTGCTCAACCGGGCAGGAACCGTATAACATTGCGATGGCAATCGACGGGGCGCTGGGGACAAAGCGCGGTCTCTGGTCGGTCTCGATCACCGCAACAGACGTTTCAACGGATGCCCTAAACGTTGCCGCCGCCGCTGTATATCCCGAAACCGCTTTGGAAAGCATGCATGCCGGGTGGAAAACGCAGTATATGACCAGGCTTCCCGACGGGAATTTTCAGGTTGCACCCAATATCAAAGGTATGGTATCATTCAAAAGGTTCAATTTGATGGATCGCTTTCCGTACACCAATCACTTTGATGTGATTTTCTGCCGGAACGTAATGATTTATTTTAAGCCGCAAACGACACAGGAGCTTGTCAAAAAGTTCTATCAGGCCAACACGGACGGAGGATACTTTTTCATCAGCCATTCTGAAACCATCAGCCGCTTTGACACTGAATACAGCTACCTGTCCCCATCAATTTATCGTAAGTTGAAAAAATAAGGATGGTTCTGTAAAATGTCTATTAATATATTGGTTGTCGACGATTCTATTGTCTTTCGAACAAAACTGAATCTGACCCTGACCAAGGACCCCGAGCTGAAGGTGATCGGCACCGCGGTTGACGTGGAAGATGCGCTGAAAAAAATCGCTGCGCTCAAGCCGGACGTTGTCACGCTGGACATTGAGATGCCCAACGCCAACGGCTTTGAGCTGCTAAAGCGCCTAATGCCGACAAACCCACTGCCCATCGTCGTGGTCAGTTCCTTGCCGGTCAACGCCCTGGACGCGCTGAGCCTGGGCGCTGTTGACTTTGTCAAAAAGCCCGAAGCCGGCATCCCCGGCTCTGCGGACTCCTTCATTGATAAGCTGATCGAAACGATCAAAGTCGCGGCCAAAGCCAACGTTCGGCGCATTCCTGTGCTGCCGATGTCCGTCGGGTCTGCGTCTCCGGCTTCGGCGCCCGCGCCGAACCTCACGCCGTTCATCAGCCGCGTTCCGCCTGCAGGCGCCCGCACGCTGCTCGCCATCGGCGCGTCGACCGGCGGAACGGAGGCCATCATCCAGGTTGTTAAGGATCTGCCGGCGGATACCCCGCCCATTGTAATTGTTCAACACATGCCCGCAGTCTTTACTAAGCTCTATGCCGACCGACTTAACGGTATCTGTAAGATGCGCGTCAAGGAGGCCGAGGATCTCGACCGTGTCGTCCCCGGGCAGATCATCATTGGTGCCGGCGGCAACCAGATGACCGTCAAGAGGGACGAGCGCGGCTACTATATCCGCAGTCTTCCCGGCGAAAAGGTCAGCGGACATATCCCCTCTGTCAACGTTTTGTTTGACAGTGTTGCGCAGCTTGCCGGGAAGGACGCCATCGCCGTCCTGCTCACCGGCATGGGCTCGGATGGGGCAACGGGCATCACCAACATCCGCCGCGCCGGCGGCTACACAATCGGGCAGGACAAGGACAGTTGCGTCGTTTACGGCATGCCGATGGAGGCCTTCAAGCTTGGCGGGATTGTCAAGCAGCTGCCGCTGGACAAAATTGCCGACGAGCTGCTGGCGCGTCTGCGCACCAGAATGCCGTAAGCCTAACCCCGGCAAGGAAGCTTCCTCTTCCGAGCAACCATGAAACTTTAGAAAAAACGAGGTCATCACAGTGATCTATATTCCCCTCCACAGGGCGACGCCCGGAATGACGCTGGCGAAAAGCGTCTCGTCGCCGAATGGAACGTTTGCGCTCCTTCAGGCCGGAGAACTGCTCAGTGAGCATTATATTAAGCGACTGAGCTTCTACGAGGTCGATGGTATATACATCGAGATGGAGGGCACGGAGGATATTGACCCCAAGAGCATCATCAGCCCACAGGTCAAAGCAGCCATGACCAAAGAGTTTCGCACACTCTACAACAATTACTTCAACCAGCCCTGCATTTCTGGTACCACAGTTACATCGACCAAGAAAATCGCGGGGAAAATTGTCGACAACGTTCTCAACCGTGAGGCACACCTCATGGATATGATGGAAATCAAGAGCTATGACGACTATACCTATTCCCACAGCCTGAACGTCGGCGTCCTCAGCGCCATGCTCGCCAGCGAGCTTGGTTTTATGCGCAATCGGCTTGAGGAGGTGACCCTCTGTGCGCTGATGCACGACATCGGCAAGCTCGATATTCCCATTGATATTATCAATAAAAACGGCAAGCTCACCGCCGAGGAGTATGAAACCATAAAAAATCACTCCACATACGGCGTTAGACGCATGCGCAAGTGCCACAACATCTCTTCTGAGGTCTTGGCCGGAATCCAGAGCCACCACGAAAAGATCGATGGCAGCGGCTATCCCTTAGGCTATGCAGGTACGCAGATCCCATTTTTCGGACGGATACTGGCCATTGCCGACGTGTATGACGCGCTGACCAGTCAGCGCAGCTACCGGAAGGCCTGGCATCCCAAGGAGGCGTTGGAGTATATCATTGCCGGCTCGGATGCCCAGTTTGACTGTGACTTGGTCGATGTGTTCTCCCACCTTATCAGCGTTTATCCCTCCGGTACCATCGTCAAGCTGTCCAGCGGAGAGACGGCCGTGGTCGTCAAAAACCATCCGGAAAACGTTTTCCGTCCGCTAGTGCGCTTGCTCACAGCTTCAGCCTTTGGTGAAAAGGATACGGAGCTTGATCTGCTGGAGGATACGCGCTACCTGCACCTGACGATCGAATCGGTTCTGGGCGCAGCCGAAGATGAATCCTTTGCGTTGCCGGCCTCGGCACTGCAGCGCAAATAAAATCGAACTTCTGCAGCCGTTCGCTGCGTGTCATACTTAGATGCAGTGACGGCAATTGAGCAAAAAACATACTATCAGAGGAGATTGGACATGGAAAACCCCCCCGTCAAAAAACTGGTTAAACGCCAAATGGCACGGATCGATGAGCAGAAAAAGAAAACGTCTCTGCGCTGGGTCATTTCCCTTCCCACGCTGGCGTATATCGGCTCGGTCATTCTGATCCTCGCTGCGGTCAGCATGCTTCTCAACTACCGCAGCACAGTCGCCACGCTTGAGCAGTCGATGACCGCAACCGCCGGCATCGCACAGGAAGCAGTCGGTTACAAGCTCGCCGGAATCAGTGAAGAGCTCAACGGCATTTCGGCAAATGCGTCCCTGTATGACGAAGAGGTCCTGAAAAGCGAAACCCTCTCCTACCTTTCAAATCAGTCAAAAGAGCTTGGCGCGCTGGACGCGTTTTTCCTCTCTTTGGACGGCAAGGAGCTTCGCAGCGGGACAAGCCATGCCGACAAGGACTATTTCCAGGCCGCTAAAAACGGCGAGGCCTATGTCAGCACACCCTTCATGGACGAGGCATCCGGCCAGCTGGCCATGGCCTTTTCCGCACCGGTCTGGAAAAGCGGGAAGGCCGGCTCAAC
>CAYRIA010000015.1:4228-22422 GCA_964424175.1 uncultured Oscillospiraceae bacterium
AGCGGACTTTACCGCAGGACTGACACGCTCGTTCATCATCACCATCGCGCTGGCCATCCTTTTTTCCATCGGTGGCGCAATCGGCGGGCTCTACATCGCCGGGCGTGTCATCGCGCCGGTAAACGTCTTTGTCGAGAGGCTTTCCGCCCTTGCCGAGGGCGATGTACTTTCGGAATTTAACTATGACCCGACCTCTGCCGAGTTTGCTGTGCTTAAGCAGTCGGTTGACAGCACCTTGTCCAATACGGGCGCGATCATTTCAGATCTCGACTACCTGCTGGGTTCTTTCGCCCAAGGAAACTTTGATGTCCACTCGCTGGCAAGAGAGCACTATGTCGGCGACTACCAGAACATCCTCGCCTCTGTCCGGAAGCTCAAGCACGACCTCTCCGAGGCCTTCCACCGCATCACGGAGGTCTCCGATCAGGTGTCCGCAGGCGCTTCTCAGGTCAGCCTGGGCGCGCAGACCCTTGCCCAGGGGGCTACGGAGCAGGCCAGCTCTATTCAGGAGCTTTCTGCCTCGGTTTCGGATATCTCCGAGCGCGTCAAGGCCAATGCCGAGGACGCCGGCAGAGCCAAGGCCCTCACAATGGAGACCGAGGCGGTCATGCAGGGCAGCGTCGGCGACATGCAGCTCGCCCGCGAGGCCATGGACGAGATCTCATCGACCTCAAAGAACATCGGCAAGGTCATCAAGACGATCGACGATATCGCTTTCCAGACCAACATCCTCGCGCTGAACGCGGCGGTTGAGGCCGCACGCGCTGGTGCGGCCGGCAAGGGCTTTGCGGTGGTTGCTGACGAGGTGCGAAACCTCTCCCAGAAGTCTGCGGAGGCCGCAAAAAGCACCGCTGCCCTCATCGAAAGCGCGATCGAGGCAGTTGAAAAGGGTGCACAGCTCGTCACCCGAACCAGCGAGGACTTTGTTAGCGTCGCTGCGAAATCCGCCGATGTTGCCGGCATTGTCGATTCGATCTCGGTGCAGGCGCAGGAGCAGGCAGGCGCAATCACGCAGATTTCGATCGGCATCGATCAGGTTTCATCTGTTGTCCAGATGAACTCTGCCACCAGCGAGGAGAGCGCAGCTGCCAGCGAGGAGCTTTCCTCCCAGGCCGAGTCCCTGCGCGGCTTAGTCGGGCGCTTCATAATTGCCAGTGAGTAACCAGACAAGCGGCCGGGATTATCCCGGCCGCTTGTTCTCTCGCAGTGTATTTCTGTTGACAAGGCCTGGGATAAGCGGTAAACTCATTTTAATACAATAGAGTTCGGATGAAGGACTCGGGAGAGATCGGAGCGGTTTGCACCGCGCCGACGCCGAAGGGGAAACTGCAGGAAGCTCTCAGGCAAAAGGACCGGGTCTGGACGAAACTCCGGAAAGCCATTGAATTGGCGCCGACGAAGCAATTCCCGTTAGCTTGACCGGGCTATGGGGAGAATCTTTCAGGCATCTCAACGGAGGCGCGCCTTGGGCTCGCCTCCGTTTATTTATCATTAAGGAGGGTAAAAATGGAGAAGAGAACCCCGCTTTATGACCGGCACGTCGCAGCAGGCGCTAAAATGGTGCCTTATGCGGGTTACCTCATGCCGGTGGAGTACAGCGACATTATCACAGAGCACATGTCTGTCCGTCAGAAGCTTGGCCTGTTCGACGTCTCGCATATGGGAGAGTTTCTTTTCAGCGGTAAAGACGCGTTGCTAAACCTCAATTATTTGCTGACCAATGACCTGACTGGGCTTGCGGTCGGCCGCGTGCGCTACAGCCCGATGTGTAACCCCGGGGGCGGCATCATCGATGACCTTCTGGTCTGTCGTCTGGCCGAGGAGAAGTATCTGGTTGTCGTCAACGCCGCAAACCGTGAAAAGGACTTCGACTGGATGCAGGGGCACATTTACGGACAGGTCTGGCTGGAGGACATCTCCGACGACGTGGCACAGCTTGCCCTACAGGGGCCAGAGGCCGAGGCGCTGCTTGGAACACTTGCGGATTCCGACAGCATTCCCGGAAAATACTACAGCTTTACGGAGGATGTCTCCGTAGGTGGGGTCAAATGTGTCGTTTCCCGAACGGGTTACACCGGCGAAGCCGGCTTCGAAATTTATTGCGCCGCAGAGGACGCAACGGCGCTCTGGGATGCTCTGACAGCGGCGGGCGAGGGCTTTGGCCTGCGCCTGTGTGGGCTTGGCGCGCGGGATACGCTCCGGCTTGAAGCCGCGATGCCGCTTTACGGCCACGAGATGGACGACACCATCAGCCCCCTCGAGACGGGGCTTAGCTTCGCCGTCAAGCTGGATAAGGAAAACTTCATCGGTAAAACTGCTCTGGTAGAAAAGGGCGAGCCGAAAATCACGCGCGTCGGTCTCCGTGTCACAGGGCGCGGCATCATCCGCGAGCACTGCCCGGTCCTGATTAACGGCGAAACAATCGGCGAGACGACGAGCGGCACCTTCCTACCCTATCTGAACGGCGCCTATGCCATGGCGCTGGTGGATAAGGCGTACGCAGCCGTTGGCACGGCGGTGGAGGCCGAGGTTCGCGGACGCAGGATTGCGGCGGAAATTGTTCCGCTGCCCTTCTATAAAAAAGCCTGAAGGATTACTATAATAAAGGAGATGCGGACATGAACACACCGAAAAACCTAAAATACGCCAGAACCCACGAATGGGTAGAATTTCTCGATGAGAACACCGCGAAAATCGGCCTGACCGACTTTGCGCAAAAGAAGTTGGGCAAGCTGGTTTTTGTGAACCTGCCGCAGGCCGGCGACCCGCTCACGGCAGGCGAGGCGCTGGGCGACGTGGAGAGCGTCAAAGCCGTATCGGATGTGATTTCACCCCTTTCCGGCACGGTTACGGAGGTCAATGAGGCGCTGCTGGACGAGCCCGGCCTCATCAACGACGACCCCTACGGCGCGTGGCTGGTGATAATTGAAGTTGAAGGCGCTGCTGAGGAGCTGCTCAGCGCCGAGGAATACGAGGAGCTTTGCACCAAGGAGGATTGAATATGGGCGGCTACATTGCCATTACCGAGGCGCAGCGGGCGGAAATGCTCGCCGCCATCGGCCTCGACTCTCTGGACGGGCTGTATGCCGACGTGCCCACGAAGCTGTGCCTGAACACGCCGCTCGCTTTGCCGGAAGGTCGCAGCGAGCTTGGTGTTCGGCGGGAGCTGGAGGCCATGGCGGCGAAAAGCCGCGTATTCCCGACCGTGTTCCGCGGCGCAGGGGCTTACCGACACTATATCCCCGCGGTCGTGAGCGCAGTCGCCGCAAAGGAGACGCTGGTCACGGCCTATACGCCCTATCAGGCAGAGATTTCGCAGGGCGTGCTGCAGGCCATTTTTGAATTTCAGACCATGATCTGCCAGCTCACCGGCATGGACGTTGCCAACGCCTCAGTTTACGACGGGGCGACGGCGGCCGGTGAAGCCGCAGCCATGTGCAGAGAGCGAAAACGCAGCAAAACTCTGGTGAGTGCCTGCGCACATCCCTCAGTTATTCAGGTAATGCAAACCTACTGCTGGGCGGCCAATACCGAGCTTGAGCTGATCCCTGAGCTGAACGGGCGGACGGATCCGGATGCCCTGCGCGGACTACTCGACGAGACCGTTTCCGGTGTCTATCTCGCCCAGCCGAACTTCTACGGGCTGCTTGAGGACGCGGAGACCGTCGGCGCGCTCGCACATGAGGCGGGGGCGAAATTTATCATGGGCGTAAATCCCATCGCGGCGGCGCTGCTAAAAACGCCCGCCGCCTGCGGAGCAGATGTGGTTGTGGGCGAAGGGCAACCTCTCGGCCTGCCGCTGTCCTTCGGCGGGCCTTACCTCGGCTTTATGGCGGCAACAACTGCGATGATGCGTCGCCTTCCCGGGCGCATTGTCGGCGAAACGGTGGACGCCGAGGGCGCACGCGCCTATGTTCTCACGCTGCAGGCGCGAGAGCAGCACATCCGCCGCGAGAAGGCAAGCAGCAATATTTGCTCAAACCAGGCGCTCTGCGCACTGACTGCCACTGCTTATCTGGCGGCGATGGGTCCGCGGGGTCTCGAGGAGGTCGCACGCCAGAGCCTGAGTCACGCGCACGCTCTTGCGGAGGCAATCTCTGCCGTGCCGGGCTTCAAGCTGCGGCACAGCGGGGCTTTTTTCCACGAATTTGTGACCGAGTGCCCGCTTGATCCGGAACTGCTCTTGCGCGCCCTTGCGAAAAAGGGTGTCCTCGGCGGCCTGCCGCTATCGGACGGCGGCCTGCTCTGGTGCGCGACAGAGCTGAACACCAGAGCGGAGATTGACACTCTGGTTGAAACGCTGCAGGAGGTGCTTGTGTGATGAAGCTATTATTTGAAAAAAGCGTCCCCGGCAGAAGCTCCGCCTTCCTGCCCGATTGCGACGTGCCGGTGGCTAGCCTGCCCGCGGAATTTAAGCGAGAGGCGCCTTTGGACCTGCCGGAGCTTTCGGAAAACGACGTCACCCGCCACTATTCGGAGCTGGAAAGGCGCAGCTACGGCGTCAACAGCGGGTTTTACCCGTTGGGAAGCTGCACAATGAAATACAACCCCAAAATTAACGAACAGGCCGCAGCGCTGCCCGGCTTTGCGGCGCTGCACCCCCTGCAGTCGGCGGAAACGGCGCAGGGCGCGCTGGAAATGATCCACGAGACGGAAGAGCTCCTCTGTGCGATCACCGGCATGGACGCCATGACCCTACAGCCTGCCGCGGGTGCGCACGGTGAATTCACCGGCATGCTGCTGATTAAGCGCTGGCACGAACTGCGCGGCGAAGGGAAAACGCGCACCAAGGTGCTCGTGCCGGATTCCGCCCACGGCACAAACCCCGCCACCGCTGCCATGTGCGGCATGACAATCATCAATCTCCCTTCGGGCGCGGACGGCTGCGTCGACCTTGAAAAGCTGCGTGCGGCCGTCGGGCCGGACACGGCGGGGCTGATGCTCACAAACCCGAACACGTTGGGCATCTTTGACAGAAACATCCTTGAAATCACCGGCATTGTTCACGAGGTCGGCGGCCTGTGCTATTACGACGGAGCAAATCTCAATGCCGTTATGGGCGTTGTGCGCCCGGGCGATATGGGCTTTGACTGCGTGCATCTGAATCTGCACAAGACCTTCTCCACCCCCCACGGCGGCGGGGGACCGGGCGCAGGTGTGGTCGGCTGCAAGGAGCTTCTTGCGCCCTGCCTGCCGGCTCCGCGCGTCGTCTGCCAAGACGGCAGCTATGCCTTCGCCGCGGAGGATAAGCGTAGCATCGGCAAGGTCAGCGGATTTTATGGCAACTTCCTTGTCTGCGTGCGGGCGCTGGCCTACATCCTGAGTCTCGGGCGGGAAGGCGTGCCGGAGGCGGCAAAGCACGCGGTGCTCTCGGCAAATTACCTGAAAAAGCGCCTCAGCGAAAAGTATACCATGGCTTTTGAGGGGCTGTGCATGCACGAATTTGTTATGACGCTCGAACGCGAGGCGAAGGAATACGGCGTTACGGCAATGGACATTGCCAAATCACTGCTGGACGAGGGCATCCACCCGCCCACAATGTACTTCCCCCTGATCGTTCACGAGGCACTGATGGCAGAACCGACCGAGACAGAGGGCAAAGAGGCACTGGACGAGGCAGCTTCAATCTTCCTTAACGTCTATGACGCGGCGCTGCGTGACGCTGAAACGGCGCACGCCCGCCCGCTGACGACGGTCATCCGCCGTCCGGACGAGGTGGAGGCGGCGCGCAGACCGCACCTGCGCTGGACGCCGGAAGCATGAAGGAGACAACGCCATGTATGATCTGATTATTATCGGTGCTGGGCCAGGCGGCGAGGCCGCGGCGCTGGCCGCAGCGGAGCGCGGAATGAAAACCGCACTTGTCGAGGCGCGTCAAGTGGGGGGAAGCTGTCTAAATCGCGGCTGTATCCCCTTAAAAACTCTGCTGCATTCGGCGGAGCTCTATCGTGAGCTGCAGACGGGCGCAGAGCTGGGAATTCGCACCGAAAATCTTGGCTGCGACCTTGCTGCAGTCAATCGCCGGCGCGACGCGGTGGTGTCTGAACTGCGGACGGGTCTAGAGGCCCATCTGCAAGCCAGCGGCGTAGACCTGATTTACGGTCGGGCGCGTCTCCTCTCTGCCGGAGAGGTCGAGCTGCGCTCGGCGGAGGGCGAGCGCGTTCTGACAGCCAAGAAAGTCCTTCTGGCAACAGGCGCTATGCCCTTTCTCCCACCGATTGCGGGCATTGAGCTGCCTGGTGTTGTCACCAGCGACGCGCTTCTGGAAGGCGCAGCGCCCAAATACCGCAGCCTTATTATCATCGGCGGCGGAGTGATCGGAGTGGAGCTGGCGTCGTTTTATCATGCACTGGGTTGCAAGCTCACCGTGATTGAGGCGGAGGAGCGCGTTTTGCCGCTGCTCGACCGCGAAATCTCGCAAAACCTCGCGATGCTATTGAAAAAGCGCGGCGTTGCGATAAACACCGGCTGCACGCTCACACAAATTACACAGACCGCGGACGGCCTGCGCTGCAGCTTTTCCGGCAAGACCGGCGAAAAAACTGCCACTGCGGAGGGCGTTCTTGTCGCCGTGGGCAGACGTGCGAAGCTGGACGGGCTGTTTGCCGAGGGTGTTTCCATCGCGTGTCAACGGGGCATACTGGTCAATGAGCGCTTTGAAACAAGCCTTCCGGGGGTCTACGCCATCGGTGACGCCACGGAGGGCAGCATTCAACTCGCACACGCGGCTGCGGCGCAGGGCGCAAACGCCGTCGCCTTCATGGCGGAAGAAATGCCGTCGGTCGATCTTGGCCTGATTCCAAGCTGCGTCTATGTAAGCCCCGAAATTGCCTCCGTCGGCATAACGGCGGACGAAGCCAAGGCGCGCGGAATACCCGCGGTAACGGGTAAGGCGCCCATGACTGCCAACGGCAAAACCGTTATTACGCGGCAGGACCGCAGCTTCATGAAGCTCGTGTTTGATGCTCAGACGGAAGTCCTCCTCGGTGCACAGCTCATGTGCGCGCGGGCTTCGGACATGATTGGTGAACTGGCACTGGCTGCGGCGAACAGGCTGACGCTCACACAGCTTTCGGCACCCGTCCGCCCGCATCCGAGCTTTGCCGAGGCGGTCAGCGCCGCCGTAAGGGACGCGCAAAAGCGCACCGCAGCCCTGCGCGAAAAGGGCAGCGTATAACAAAGCCCATTTGCGGGCGCATTGTCACGAACTACAACGGCTATCGCTGGCAAAATCACGCAAAGCGAGGAAGACATGACAGCGCATGAACAATTCGAAGAATTTGACCGACGTCTGCTGACGGACGAAAAGCCATCCGTCTGGCTCAGCCGGGCTCTGGACCAGGGGCTTCTGGATGCCCCGCCGTATACGCTCCTGAGCCACCTGCGAGAAGTGTGCCAGTCCCCGATGCACCACCCGGAGGGGAACGTCTGGAACCACACTCTTTTGGTCGTAGACGAGGCAGCCAAGGTCAAAAATCAGAGCAAAAGCCCGCGCGCCTTTATGTGGGCGGCGCTCCTGCACGATATCGGCAAGGCCGAGACAACCCGTACAAACAAGGGGCGAATCACGGCCTATGACCACGACAAGGCCGGGGAGAGCCTGGCGCGGGGCTTTTTGCAGACCTTTACGGACGATACGGCCTTCATTGAGTCCGTGGCACAGCTCGTCCGCTACCACATGCAAATCCTCTTCGTCGTTAACGACCTGCCTTTTGCGGATCTCGCGGGGATGAAGCGCCGCACCGACGTCGCCGAAATCGCCCTTTTGGGTCTTTGTGACCGGCTGGGCAGGGCTGCCGTCGACCGGGAAAAGGAGGAGCGCAGCATTGCGCTGTTTCTGCAAAAGAGCGGCGGATAATCGAACGTCGTCACCAAAAAAGCGGGACAAGCCGAACGGGCTTGTCCCGAAGACTGTGCCGAAAAGGCCGACGCACAGCTCTATAAATGTGCCGTGGCCGGCGGGAAACCTTCGCCGAGCAACAGCGGGTCAGAAATCGCGTGCTTTTTGCAGAAAAACCGGATGTCTTGGCCTATCTGTATGATAAAGCGCAGGGGATGTCAAAAACAAGCGAAATTTGTCGAAACCCCTTTATTTTGTGTTTAGTTTATTTTTTAACACAAAATATATTATCCTTGATCTCTATTCAGAGGCAACGAAAAAGCGGCACAGCCTTCGGGCTGTGCCGCTCGGCAAAAAACGGCTTTTTGCCTTATATCAGCGAGGCGAGGACTGCGGCCTTGGTGACGATGCCCAGCAGGCGGTTTTCTGGTGTGACGACGGCAATCGGGAAGGGCGCTTCCGCCGCCACGGGGATCAGGTCGGAAATGAGGGTGTCCGGTGCGGTAGTCGGCAAGTCCGTGATGATGGCCTCCTGAAAGCCCAACTCCCCGTTACGCACCTTGAGCGCACGATCAAGCGTGAGGATACCCGCCAGGCGCATCTTTTCTCCGACGACGTAGGCGCTTGAAACGCCGTTATCGCGCATTTGCTTGAGCGCGTTCAGAACGCCGTCGCGCGAATGAATCAGGCAGGAGGGTGCGCTCATAATGCTCCGCACACAGTAGACCTGCGCCTTGTCGGCGCTGTTGATGAAATCGCGCACATAGTCGTCTGCGGGGTTCGAAGCCATGCCCTCCGGCGTATCGGTCTGGATGAGCCTGCCGTCGCGCATGATGGCGACGGTGTTGCCGAGCTTGAACGCCTCGTTGATGTCGTGGGTGATGAAGACCACGGTTTTATTCAGCTTTTCCTGAATGGACAAAAGCTCGAACTGCATATCCCGCCGCACCAGCGGGTCGAGGGCGGAAAAGGGTTCGTCCATGAGCAGGATTTCGGGGTCGCAGGCCAGGGCGCGCGCGATGCCGACGCGCTGGCGCATCCCGCCGCTGAGGCTTGAGACGGGCTTCTTCTCCCAGCCCGTAAGCCCCACAAGCTCGAGCATCTCCATGGCTTTTTCATCGCGCGCGCTTCTGGAAACGCCGCGAATTTCTAGGCCGAAGGCCGCGTTTTCCAGAACACTCTTGTGGCCCATCAGGCCGAAGCTCTGGAAAATCATTGAAATTTTGTTTCGCCTGTAGTCGCGAAGCTGCGTCTTGCTGAAGGCCGAAACGTCCTGACCCTCAAAATAAACCTTGCCGGAGGTGGGCGGCTGGAGCATATTCAGACAACGTACAAGTGTCGATTTGCCCGAGCCGGACAGGCCGATCAATGTAAAGATCTTGCCCCGCTCAACCGAAAAGCTCACGTCGTCTACGGCGACGGTCACGCCGGTTTCTTTCTGGATTTCAGCTCGGCCAAGCCCCTTTTTCAGGAGCTTTTCTGCCTCAGCTTGTCGGCTTCCAAACAGCTTGGTCAGGTGCTCGACCCGTAAAATGGTCTCGTTTTCATTCATGCGCGTCATCCTCCTTTCGGAACAGCCCTTGGGTCAATCTGTCCAGGATGACTGCCAGAATGACGATAGAAATGCCGGCAGCGAAGCCCTGCCCGCTTGCGAGCCTGTTGATGCCGGTAATGACCTCCGCGCCAAGACCGGTTGCTCCGATCATCGAACAGGTGACGACCATAGAGATCGCCATCATGATCGTCTGGTTGACGCCGGTCATAATTGTCGGCATGGCCTGCGGGATCTGCACCTTAAAGAGCGTCTGCCCCCGCGTCGCGCCAAAAGCCCGGGCGGCCTCAACCACCTCTCCATCCACCTGACGGATGCCGAGGCTGGTCAGGCGAATCACCGGGGGCACGGCATAGATGGTTGTCGCAATAACAGCGGGGACGTTGCCGAGTCCCAGCAGCATAGCCGCAGGAATCAGGTAGACAAAGCTCGGCATGGTCTGCATCGTGTCCAAAATCGGCCGCAAGATGCGGTTGGCTCGTTCACTAAAAGAGGCCAGCACCCCCATCGGAAGCCCGATGAGCAGGGATATAATGACCGAGGCGATGACGATGGCCAGCGTCTGGTTCATCATCTCCCAGAGGCCGATGGCCCCGATGAAAAACAGCAGTAGGGTATAAAGTAGAGCCTTTTGCCACTTCCCGCTGGTTTTCCACGCCGCGAAGAAGACCGCCAGCAACAGCAGCCACCACGGAATCAAATTAATCACCGCACCGACACCGTTGAGGATTGCCCGCAGGCCATCGCTTAGCCCGTCAAAAAAGGCATCCCAGTTTTTCAGCATGTAGTTGATCGCCCGGTCAATGGGCGTTTTGATATTCAGATCAATTTTGGGGAAATTCAATAGCCAATCAGGCATCCAGTCACTCCCTTCTTCCTTTAGCAGGATTCACAAGCTCCTCTCCCGAAACGGGAGGGGCGTATTGTGTCAGCCCAGCGCCGCGCGCGTGAGCGCCGCCTTTTCCGTGTCGAGCCATTCATCCAGCAGCTCATCATGCTGCTTCAAAAACCAGACCGCTGCGTCCCTGTAGCTGGCTTCGTTCTGGTTAATATAGGCCAGCGCCTCCGAGGTGAGGGCACTGGAGGTGGCATAGCGGCCTAAAAACTCACAGAACTCGGAGTTCTTTTCCACAAACCCCGGATTTGCGCAAACCGTCAGGCGGACTGCAGGGAAGGCACAGGCTCCGCTTTCAAACAGCGTTTCGTCATAGGGCTCGTCTTCAAGCAGCAGCAGGTCATACTCTCCCGTGAGCCAGGTCGGCTCCCAGTAGTAGGCGAGGATCGGCTCGCCCTTCTCATAAGCGGCTACGATCGAAGCGGAGAGGGCTGCATCCGAGCCGGGGTCAACATAGTTGTACCAGGCGTCCAGCCCGTAAAGCGTGAACTTATTACGCAGGATAAGATCTGCCGCCCAGCCGGAGATGGAGCCGTAAATGCGGCCCTTGGAGGGATCCTCCGGATCTTCAAATAGCTCGGCGTAGTCCTTGAGGTCCTGCACCGTTTTTAGTCCGGGCGCCATCGGCTCGATGCCCCGCGCGGGGTCACCCTCAACGACATAGCGAGGTACGTATAGGCCTTGCATATTGTCGTCATAGTTGACGCCCAGCTCGGTGATAAGGCCTTCTTCGACGTCCTGCGTGTAGGTGGCGATGTTGTCCGTCCAGGTCTCCATATAGACTGTGATGTCGCCGGCTTTGACTGCATTGTAGGTAACGGCGGTCGAGCCGGAAATTTCCTCGGTTTTCAAATCAAAGGCAGTTTCAGCGATAAACATGGCCACGGCATTGTGAAACTTCATGCTGTCCCAGCCGGCATCGCCAAACACGACCTTATCTGCCTCCGAAGGTCCTCCGCCTCCGCAGGCGGAAAAACTTAAAACGATGCCCAGACAGAGCAAGATTGCCCAGAGTTTTTTCTTCATCATAACCTCCTTAAAGTACCGGCGTCGAGCAAGCAGGACGCCGGGGTTAAACGAGAGCACGGATGCAATTCGCGCCGCACCGACAATCTTATTATACTATTAGAGTTGTCGGCTGTCAAGAAAAGCATGCCTTGGGCGGAATTTTGCGATTGACTTTTCAGAAAAATGTTATACTTTATATACAGACAACTTAGACAAGGGGTAGGACATGAACAGCGTACTGCAGACCACAACAGCCAGATATTTAAAAATTGCGCTTGATATCGCGGCAAGGATTGTTACAGGTGATTTGGTTGAGGGAGAAAAGCTTAAGGGGCGCTCCATCCTTTCAACGGAATATAATGTTTCGCCGGAGACGATCCGGCGCTCAATGTCACTGCTTTCGGATAAGGACGTTGTGCGAATCAACGCAAGCAGCGGCATTATTGTTCTCTCGCGGGAAAAGGCCATGGAATTTGTCAAGAGCTTCAAGGACGACGAGGCTATCACCCGCATGAATTCCGCGCTCACGCAGCTGATTGAGGACAGGCGGCGTATCGACGAGCAGATTGATACGACGACAAAGCAGATCATCAATTTGTATAAATTCCGGCGCACCGACCTGATTACCCCGGTTGTGGTCGAGCTGCCGGAAAATTCCCACGTCATCGGCGGCAGCATCGGTGATCTGCAGATTTGGCATAACACGGGGGCCACGATTATTGGCGTCGTGCGAGGAAGCGACGTTGTCATCTCTCCGGGGCCGTATTTTGCCTTTGCGCCGGAGGACAAGGTGCTCATCGTCGGGGATGAGCATGTGATTGCGCGCTTCAACGCCTTCGTGTCCGGCACGGAGCCGATCCGGCCCTAGTATACACAAAGTCAGGGGACGAAAGACGGCGTTTTTGGCGCCGGAGCAGAGGGAGGAAAGGCTATGTCCGCCTTAACGGATAGTTTAATCGAAAACCCCGTCATTGCGGCCGTCAGGAACGACGGCGAGCTGGAAAAAGCGGAGAAAAGCCCGGTCAGGATTGTTTTCGTGCTGTACGGGAGCATTATTTCCCTGCCAAACATCTGCACACGACTGCGGGCGGCAGACAAACTCGTTTTCGTCCACGCGGACATGATCGAAGGGCTGCGCGGCGACATGGCAGGCATGGAATTTATCCTCCGCTCGGCTGCTCCCGCGGGTGTGGTTTCAACGCGCCCGCTGCTCCTGAAATATGCAAAGCAGCTGCATATGCAGACAATCCTGCGTGTATTCCTGCTCGACTCCCTCTCGCTCCAGACGGGGATTAAAAACATCCGCGAGACGAATCCGGACGCCGTGGAGATCATGCCGGGGATCGCCTGCCGCCTGATTAACGAGGTGGAGCGGGAGATTCGCGTGCCCGTGATTGCCGGAGGGCTGATTACCGCCAAGGAGCAGGTGCTCGAATCCCTATCTGACGGGGCGCTCGCAATTTCGACCAGTGCAGTGGCGCTTTGGGATTTGTGAGTCGAAAATTTGACTTGCCAGCTTGCTTTCTAACTGTTATACTGTTCCTATAAAGAAATAGGGCACCAGTCGCGGCAGAGAATTGAGAGCCAGACTTGCGAAAAGCCGAGTGTATCGGCTTTTGCAGTCGTGGCTTTTTTGCATTCTCTGGCGCTCTTTTTATACGTAGTTTGTGCCTGAACAACGCGAAAGGACGGGTCATTTTATGACAGACGTGGCAATTATCGGTGCGGGCGTAATCGGCTGCGCGATAGCGCGGGAGCTGTCGCGCTATGCGCTTTCAATTTGTATCCTGGAAAAGGGTGCGGACGTCGCCGTGGGCAGCTCCAAGGCCAACAGCGGCATCGTGCACGCGGGCTATGACGCCCTGCCCGGCTCTAACAAAGCCATCTACAACGCGCGGGGCAGCGCGAAGTTTCCCGCACTGGTTGAGGAGCTGGACGTTCCCTACCGGCGTAACGGCTCTCTGGTCGTCGCCTTTTCTGAGGAGGATGCCCCCCGACTTGAAGCGCTGTTGACCAACGGCAAGGCAAACGGCATTCAGGGGCTGTCGCTCATCGACGGCACTGCGGCGCGGGCGCTCTGCCCCAGTCTCTCCCCTGAAGTATGCGCCGCACTTTACGCCGAAACTGCCGCAGTGGTCTGTCCCTACGAGCTGACGGCGGCCTTCGCGGAAAACGCCGTCAAAAATGGCGCAAGCTTTCGCTTCAACGCTGAGGTAAGCGCCATCGTCCGTATCGACGGCGGCTGGCGGCTCACGCTAGCCGGAGGTGAAACGCTGGATGCGCGGCTGATCATCAACGCGGCAGGTGTCCACGCCGACGAACTGAACAACCTGGTCAGTGCACGGAAGCTGCGTATCATCCCCAGAAAGGGTGAATACTGCCTGTTTGATAAGGCGGTGGAGGGCCTCGCCCCGCTGACGATTTTCCAGCTTCCGACGGCGATGGGCAAGGGTGTGCTCGTGACGCAGACGGCGGACGGCAACCTCCTCGTTGGGCCGACAGCCACAGATATCACAGATAAGGCTGAGCCGGAGACGACGCGTGAAGGGCTGGAATACGTGCTCAAAACGGGGGCACTCTCGGTCGGACCGCTGCCCGAAAGGCAGATCATCACTGCCTTTGCGGGATTGCGTGCCCATCTGGAATCGGACGACTTTGAGATCGGCGAGGCGCCGGACGCCGAGGGCTTCATAAACGTTGCAGGGATTGAGTCACCGGGGCTGTCTGCCTCGCCCGCCATCGGCGAGGCGGTGGCGCTTTTGGCCGCAGAAAAGCTCGGCGCCGTAAAAAAAGCCGATTTTGATCCCACTCGACGCGGGATCCCGCGCTTTCGTGAGCTGTCCAACGCGGAGCGCTCCCGCCTGATCGCGGTGGATCCGGCTTATGGCCGCGTGGTCTGCCGTTGTGAGACGGTAACGGAGGCCGAGATTGTTGAAGCCATCCGCCGCAGCCCCGGGGCAAAAACGCTCGACGGCGTCAAGCGCCGCACACGCGCGGGTATGGGGCGCTGCCAGGCGGGCTTCTGCACGCCGAGAATGCTAGAACTCCTTGAGCGGGAGCTCGATCTTCCGCGAGAGAAGCTGACAAAATCCGGCGGAGGCTCCTCGCTTCTGACCGGAAAGAGATAGGAGGCGGGGGACTGATGCAAAACAGAGAGCTTGTGGTTATCGGTGCGGGTCCGGCAGGGCTTGCCGCTGCGATCAGCGCACATGAAGCAGGCGTGCGCGATATCCTTGTGCTTGAGCGCGACTCAACGCCCGGAGGCATCCTTAATCAATGCATCCACAGCGGCTTTGGCCTCCACACCTTCAAGGAAGAGCTCACAGGGCCGGAATATGCCCGCCGTTACATAGACCGTGCGGAGGAGCTCGGCATCGAGATCCGGCTGGGCACGCTTGTGCTCGACCTTGACCGCGAACGGAAGATCACCGCCGTCAATGATACGGACGGCATCCTGGAGATCCGGGCCGGTGCAGTCATCCTGGCCATGGGCTGCAGAGAGCGTCCGCGCGGTGCGCTGAACATTCCGGGCAGCCGCGGCGCAGGGGTATTCACCGCCGGCACCGCGCAGCGGCTGGTCAACATCGATGGCTGTATGCCCGGCAAGGAGGTCGTAATCCTCGGTTCGGGCGACATCGGCCTGATTATGGCACGTCGGATGACGCTTGAGGGTGCGAAGGTCAAGGCAGTGGTAGAGCTGATGCCCTATTCCACGGGCTTAAAGCGCAACATCGTCCAATGCCTGGACGATTACGGCATTCCCCTCCTGCTCTCCCATACCGTGACGGAAATTCGCGGCAAACAGCGTGTGGAAAGCGTGGTCGTTGCACAGGTGGACGAAAACCGACGCCCGATTCCGGGCACGGAGCAAGTGATTGCCTGCGACACGCTGCTGCTCTCCGTTGGGCTGCTGCCCGAAAACGAGCTTTCGCGCCGCTGCGGTGTCGCGCTTGCCCCTGTCACAGGGGGGCCGATTGTAGACGAGGGGCTGCAGACCAATATCCCGGGCGTTTTCGCCTGCGGGAACGTGCTACATGTGCACGACCTGGTCGATTACGTCTCGGCCGAGAGTGCACTTGCGGGCGCAAGCGCCGCGCGTTATCTGCATGGCGAGACGCCGGAGCGGGGCATCCCCGTTTATGCGAAGGATGGCGTGCGCTACACCGTGCCGGCCTTTATCGCGCCGGAGCGGGTCAACGGGCCCCTTGAGCTACGGTTCCGCGTCGGCGAGGTCTATACGGACGGCTTTGTGGCGGTCTACTTTGACGCGGAGCGCGTCCTGCGTGTAAAAAAACGGATTCTGACACCCGGCGAGATGGAGAAGGTAACGCTGCGACCGGAGCTGTTTGCCCGGTATCCGAATTGCACGTCCATCACTGTCAAGGTGGAAAAAGAATCGTTTTGAAGGAGACTTTGTTATGAGACAACAGAGAGAACTGACCTGCATCGGCTGCCCGATGGGCTGCCTGCTGAGTGTTGAGGCCGAGGACGGCGTGGTCCTGACTGTCGCAGGAAACAGCTGCCCGCGCGGCGTGGATTATGCCAAAAAGGAACTCACCCATCCCGAGCGCGCGCTCTCTTCGACCGTCCCCGTGGCAGGCGGGGTGCTGCGGATGATTCCCGTCCGCGCAGCCCGAGATATCCCGAAGGATAAAATTTCGGAGAGCATGGCACAGATTCGTAGCCTTCGGCTGAAGGCGCCGGTGAAGGCCGGAGAGGTGCTGATCCGCGATTTGGCGGGCACAGGCATCGACCTGATTGCAACGCGGGGGGCAGACTGCGCCTAAATTCCTTGCAATCCCAACAAAAAACCTCTACAATCAAAGCGAGCTTATCCCCTCCCGCCGGTGCGCGGGCAGTTGAAGGAGGAAGACCATGGCTTTAATAAAGACCGTTTTGGCACTTGACCAGGGCACAAGTAGCTCCCGGGCCATTCTGTTTAACGATAGGGGCGCTGTTCTGGGTAAGGCGCAATATGAATATCCAAAAATTCTTCCCCAGCCTGGCTGGGTCGAGCAGGACCCGATGGACATTATCCGCAGCCAGTTCCGCGCTGCGGCCGACGCCATCAGCGACAGCAAGTGCTCGGCGAAGGACATCTCCGCCATTGGCATTACGAACCAGCGCGAGACAACGATTGTCTGGGACGCGAAAACGGGACAGCCGATTTCAAACGCCATCGTCTGGCAATGCCGCCGCACCGCCGGCATCTGTGACGCCCTGAAGGCCGAGGGGCTGGAGCAAACCGTGCGAGAAAAGACCGGGCTTGTGATTGATGCTTATTTTTCCGGCACCAAGCTCAAATGGATTCTCGACAATGTGCCGGGTGCACGCGCACGTGCGGAAAACGGTGAGCTGAAGTTCGGAACCGTCGACAGCTGGCTGATCTGGAACCTTACAAAGGGTCGCGTCCACGTCACGGATTATTCCAACGCCTCTCGCACGATGCTTTTTAATATCCACACACTGGACTGGGACAAGGAGCTTTGCCGGGCGCTGGACGTGCCCCTTGCAATGTTGCCGTTGCCGATGCCCTCAAGCTTTGTTTACGGCACGGTGGCCAGCGGCGTTCCGGGTCTGGAAAAGCTGGCGGGCGTGCCCATCTCAGGTGCTGTCGGCGATCAGCCAAGCGCACTTTTCGGCCAGGGCTGCTTTGAGCCCGGCATGATGAAGAACACTTACGGAACAGGCTGCTTTTTCCTCATGAACACGGGAGCAAAGCCTGTGCGCTCTTGCTGCAATCTGGTATCCTCAGTCGCCTGGGGTCTCAACGGCGAGGTTGAATATGCCCTTGAGGGCAGCGTTTTCAACGCGGGCAGTGTGATCCGCTGGCTGCGTGATGAGCTTGGCATCATCAAAACTTCCCATGAATGCGACCTTCTTGCCGAGCGCGTGCCGAACACAGAGGGCATTTACTTTGTGCCGGCCTTTACGGGGCTGGGCGCGCCCTATTGGGACATGTACGCCCGCGGTACGATCGTCGGCCTAACAGCGGCCGTCAACCGGGCGCATATTGCCCGTTCTGTGCTGGAGAGCATCGCTTTCCAGGTCAAGGATCTGATCGATGCCGCCGCGGGGGATGCCTCTCTGACCTGCTCCAGCCTACGCGTGGATGGTGGCGCGAGCGTGAGCGACTTTATGATGCAGTTTCAAGCGGATATTCTGGGCACAACGGTTGACCGTCCGCAGAACGTAGAAACGACAGCTCTGGGTGCAGCCTATCTCGCGGGGCTTGCCGCCGGCGTGTGGAGCTCCAGAGATGAAATTCGCTCCTTCCGCAAAACAGATCGGCTTTTCAAGCCGGGCATGCCGCAGGAGAAAAGAGATGAGCTGTATGCAGGCTGGAAGCGCGCAGTCGAGCGCTCGATGAACTGGGCATAGAGCCGATGGGCTTGACAGTATCTGCGCTTTTGATTATTCTGTCAGTAGCCCGCCAAATCCAATACAAAGGAGGACGAAAGCATGAAAAAAACTATTGAAGGCGCTGTCTTTGAAATGCATTCAGTCGAGGCAAAAAACTTTTCCTACGTCGGCTACGACGAGGGGGGGCTGAAACTGGTCATTGAGTTTTCGAGAGGGCCTGTGTATGTTTACGAAACGCTGCCGAAACCTGTTTTCGATGCGTTTCTTGCTTCTGATGCGCCCGACATCTTCTACGATGAGCAAATCAAAAGCGCCTATAAAGGCCGGCGCGTCTTGTAGCGCAGACCGTTTCCCGCTGCGGCGCGCCGCAGCGACAAAAAGCAAGCCCGCGGATTCCTCTGATATACTCCCCCCAAAGCAGACCGAATAAAAAAGGTCAGCGGAAGGGGGAGTATATTTATGCCACACAGGGGCAAATGTAGTCCGGAGGAGAAACTTAAGGCTGTCGAGGACTACCTGGAAGGAAGAGTTTCACG
>CAYRIA010000016.1:0-21455 GCA_964424175.1 uncultured Oscillospiraceae bacterium
CCCATAAAGCAAACCTTTGCTCACAAAGCAAACGATTACCCCACAAAGCAAACCTTTGCATTTGAGGTAATCCGATGCAACCTCTTAAAACAAGAAAAACCCGCTCCGGAAATCACTCCAGGGCGGGTTGCTTTATGCTATGAAATGCCGAACCCCCTTGAAATCAAGGCTTTTCGACATAGAAAAGAGGTAGCAGATTTCTATCAAAATCTACTACCTTATTTGGTGGAGATGGGGGGAGTTGAACCCCCGTCCGAAAGCATTTTAACAGGAACTTCTCCGGGCGCAGACGGTTATTGCGGCGGCCAGACGCCGCCTGTTTCCTTCACCAATGGCAAGCCGTCACGCCATAGGGTCGGGTAGCTTCATTATTCATGGTGGGCTCAAAGCTTTGCACACGCACGGACGCTGCTAATCGACGCCCTGCACTCGGGCCGCAGCACTCCCGAGGAGGACGGGCAGCCTTAAGCGGCTACCAGTTCAAAAGAATCGTTGTTCTTTAATTTATAAAGTGCCCATTTTTCGGATGGTAGGCGCATCCGCCCGCTATTCCTGCCTCCACACCCCCGTCGAAACCGGTACATCCCCATGGGAGCGCCTGCTCTGCAGGCGCTTTATTTGGTGTTTGGAAGTTTTTCACTTGAAACGAAGAGAAGAAGACGAACCAGTATTAAGACGATAAACCTGTGGCTTTGTTCCCGCGCCTAGCACTTAACAGGCTCGGGATACTCAACGCCGAAGGTCTCGACAGTGACTGCCTTCATGCGCTGGGGCTTCACCGGGCAGTCGCCGGCATGGGTTTCCGTGCAGGCGATGGCGTCGATCACGTCCATCCCCTCGATAACCTTGCCGAACGCCGCGTACTGGCCGTTGAGATGAGAGGCGGCCTTGTGCATAATGAAAAACTGGCTGCCTCCTGAATCCGGGATCATCGTGCGTGCCATGGAGAGCACGCCCGGCTCATGAGCAAGGTTATTCTTAAAACCATTGGAGGAAAACTCACCCTTGATGCAGTATCCGGGCCCGCCCATGCCGGTACCCTGCGGGTCACCGCCCTGGAGCATAAATCCCTCAATAACGCGATGGAAGAGCACGCCGTTGTAAAAGCCCTTTTTTATCAAAGAAATAAAGTTGTTGACGGTGTTCGGCGCAATCTCCGGATAGAGTTCGGCGCGAACTACGCCGCCGTCCTCCATTTCAAAGGTTACAATTGGATTTGCCATAATCAGTGTTCCTTTCTATTTGCGGTCTTTAATTGCACGCTCCATCTCCCGTTCCGCACCTCTTGCAGCCTCGGTTTCACGCTTATCATAGCGTTTCTTGCCCTGGCAAAGGCCGATTTCGAGCTTGACGCGGCTGTCCTTGAAATATACCGAAAGTGGAATAAGCGCCAGCCCGTCCTGCTTGATGCGCGCGGCGAGCTTCACAATCTCTCGCTTATGCATCAAAAGCCTGCGGGGACGCAGGGGGTCGCGGTTGAAGATGTTGCCCTTTTCATAGGGGCTGATGTGCATGGCGCGGACAAATAGCTCGCCGTCCTTAAACGTGCAATAGCTGTCCTTGAGGTTAAGCGTTCCCGCGCGGATAGACTTGACCTCCGTTCCGGCTAGCTCGATGCCCGCCTCAAAGCGCTCAAGCACGAAATAGTCGTGAAAAGCCTTTCGGTTCTGCGCCGCGAGCTTAACGCCGGTCTCTTTTGGTGACAAACAAAGTCCCGCCTTCCCTGCTATGCTAGGATTATTATACCATTCTTGTCAAGGGTATAGACAGGCATACCACATTCTATTTTTCCAGAAGTCGGGCGAGAAAATCCGGCACAAGCACCCGCACCGGCTTTGCCAAGAGTAGCCTACGCCCACGATATGTAAACGTCTCAATTTCAACTGAGCCCCAGCGCTCCAGCCCTTTTTCATCCAGCGCCGCCTTCAGCGCCTCCTGTACCGCATTTTCATCCGCCACTTCCGAATCCTCTGTTTCAAGGACAACAAGCAGCGGCGTTGTTAAATGAACCGTCATCTCCGCCTCCGTAAAGTATTTACATGCCTGAAAGCATTGTACGTCATTGCGCTGTCAGTTACCAGTTAAAATAACTGGAAATCCGACAATTCCTATGCTATACTATTTCGCATAAACAGAAAAAGTATTTTGAATCCTGCGGAGGTTTTGTGCCATGGACTACACTGAAAAGCTCGTGCGCCGCATCAATGGCTATCACGGGCTGATTATAAACGCGACGCTTGACAGGGTCGCCCTGCCAAACGGTGAGGACACGCTGCGCGAGGTTGTCGAGCATCCCGGCGGCGTTACGGTTATCCCAGTCGATGATGAGGGCTATGTCTATTGCGTGCGGCAGTATCGCTACCCCATAGCGGAGCACCTGCTGGAAACACCTGCGGGCAAGCTGGAGCCGGGCGAGAACCCACTCGAATGTGCCAAACGCGAGCTGAGCGAGGAGACTGGCATCAGCGCGAACGAATATATTGACCTCGGAAAAATTTACCCCTCTCCGGGCTTCTGCCGCGAAACGCTCTATGTCTACCTGGCGCGCGGTCTGCAATTCGGCGAGTCCCACCCCGACCACAACGAATTTCTGAATGTCGAAAAACTGTCTCTGGACATACTGTTCGCGCGCGTAATGGCAAACGAGCTTTTGGATGCAAAGACTGTGATTGCTGTACTTAAGGCTAAACAGTTCCTCTCCTGTTAAGGTTACGGGAACCGCTATAAACTAAACAAATCGAAAGGAACGGCGCAAAATGTCAAGAACGGTTCTGATCGTAGACGACGAAAAGGCCATCGTCGATATTCTGAAATTTAATTTAGAAAAGGCCGAATACACCACGCTCTGCGCTTATGACGGCAAGGAGGGTTTGTCGCTTGCACGCAAGCGTAACCCCGATCTGATCCTGCTTGACGTGATGCTGCCCTACATAGACGGTTTCGAAGTCTGCAAGACCTTGCGCGCAGAGGGCAACAACATTCCCATCATTATGATAACTGCCCGCGAGGAGGAGACGGATAAGGTTCTTGGCCTGGAGCTGGGCGCAGACGACTATATCACCAAGCCCTTTTCCGTACGCGAGCTACTGGCGCGGGTCAAGACGAATATGCGCCGGATTGCCAGCAGCGAAACGGCCGCTGCTGAGGAACCGGGAGAGACGCTGCGTTTCCGGGATCTCGTAATCGACCTTGGCAGGCACACCGCCTTGAAGGCTGGGCGCGACCTCGATCTGACAAGCCGCGAATTTGAGTTGATCCGCTACCTTGCCGCCTCACCGGGAAAGGTCGTCTCCCGTGAAAAGTTGATGAGCGAAGTCTGGCAGTATGACTATTACGGTGATCTGCGCGCCGTGGACGTGGCCGTCCGCCGTCTGCGCGAGAAGCTTGAGGACAACCCCGCCGAGCCTGTCTACGTGATGACCAAGCGCGGCGCGGGTTACTATTTCAGCGAGGAGTAATGCGTGCTGTTGCGCTAAAAGCATACACGCCGGATGCCCCGCGGAGGTGCCGATGAACAAAAGTCTTTACACGAAGCTCGTTGCCATCATGCTGCTGCTGATCGTCTCTCTGATGGCGGTCGTCGGAGCCTTTCTGATGAACGAGATACGCTCCTTTTATCTGGATGATTTCTACAAACGGATGAAGACTGTTTTCGAGGATCCCGCCTTTTCGGAGATCCTCTATTCCGCCGCGGACGACAACGACGCGGAGACCAGGATGGCGGAGGTGCTTCAGGCCTTCTCCGGCCAGCTCGGAATCGACTCCGGCTCGCGCAACTACTACATCCTCGATGGAAAGACCGGTGCTGTCCTGACCGGCTCCGGCATCGAGGGGAACGGGATTGAACGAACACCCAACATCTTCAAGGCGATCAGCGGCGAGGCGGGCTATGTCAGTGACCGCAGCGCGACGTATATGGACGTGGCGCTGCCGATCAGCGGTGCCAGCAAGAGCTACATCATCTATGTCAAGGACGACAAATCCACCGTGCAGGGACTAAGCTCCACCTTGTTCGGAATTCTCGGCAGGGCGTTGCTCATCGCCCTTGTCATCTCAGTCCTACTCAGCCTTGTGCTGGCCAAAGCCATGGTCACGCCGATTCAGGGCCTGACACGAGCCGCAGAGCGGGCTGCGGCCGGGGACTTTTCCCCAAAGCTCGAATCAGACGCCCAGGACGAGATTGGCGTACTGACTCGCACCTTTAATCAGATGGGCGCGCAGCTTCAGAAAACGCTGGACGATCTCAAAAAGTCGGAGGCGATGCGCCGTGAGTTTGTCGCCAACGTCTCTCACGAGCTACGTACGCCGATTACCAGCATCCGCAGCTACGCTGAAACACTGCAGGACGCGGGCAACCTGCCGAAGGAAACGGAACACGAATTCCTCGGCGTGATCGTGCGGGAGAGCGACCGCATGACCAACATTGTGCAGGATCTTCTGATGCTCTCGCGCTTTGATGTGGGCAGCATTGCTTTTTCCTTCGGGCGCTTCTCCTTTGAAAAATCTCTGCGCGACGTCTATAACGCCATGCTGCTGGAGGCGCAGAGGCATCGCCACCGCTTCGCGCTCGAGCTGAAAACGCCATTGCCGGAGATCGTGGGCGACAAGGCGCGGATCGAGCAGGTTTTGATCAACTTGGTTTCCAACGCCATCAAATACACAAAAGACGGCGGCGTGATCTCCATAACCGCCGGGCGGCGTGAAGATCTCGTCTGGGTTAGCGTGCGCGACAACGGCATAGGTATCCCGAAAGAGGACATGTCGAAGGTATTCGACCGCTTTTACCGTGTTGACAAGGCACGCTCGCGCGAATCTGGCGGCACAGGTCTTGGCCTGTCCATCGCTAAGGAGATCGTCATAAGGCATAAGGGTGAAATCGCGCTAACTAGCTACCCAGGTAAGGGCACGACCTTCACCGTCACGCTTCCCGTGGAGGGACCGCAGCATGAGGATTAAGGCAAAGCTGATCGAGCTGGGAAAAAATGTTCTGATCGTCCTTCTGCTCCTATCCGCTTTTTTTCTGCTTTTTAAGGTCATATTAAATGAACAGCCCGCGCTATTCGACCGCGTCAGCCGCCTATTTGACAGCGAAAACGAGCGCAGCGACACCCTCCCTAACGACGCAGGTGCAGCTCTTGCGGCAAGCCCTGTCTACCTTGTGACCACTGCCGAGGACGGTTCGCATTACGCCATCAAATATGGCAGCGAGGAAAAGAAGCGCATGATTTCGCAGTTTTCTGCCTACCTTGGGGACGCGCTCGGTGCTTCTAGTGCACTCAATGAGATCACCGAAGGACAATGGCGCGCGGCACTGGACGGTAGCGGCGTTTTCTTTGACTTTCTCTTCCCCCAGCCTATCTCGGCGGTGGCCTCCTGGCTCGGCGCCAAAGCGGGCGCGCAGATGGCATCGCATACGGCTAGGCGCCTGCTACTCGGCAATGAAAACGGAGATCTCGCCCTGTATTTCATTAGCGCGGACAACGAACGTTTTTATCGCTGCAAGACAACGCTGAGCTTCTCCTCGCTCGCCACACGGATCGCGGACTTTCCCTCCGGGGACGCCGCCTTCGCCTACGAGCTGGGCGAGGACTACACCTCCCTCGACCCCTATTTTATCTTTACCTACACCAGCGGGGCGCTGCGCGCAGTTACGCCGGAAAACCCGATTAGAGAGCATTTCGACACGGCCGCCCTCTTGAAGTATTTCGGCATGAACGAGCGCACGGCCTCGGAGTTTTCAACCGGCTTTGTTGACGGGAACAGGAGCCTCCGGCTTGAGCCTTCCGGTAAGTTTCAGTTTAGCACTAAGTACGAAAGCGGCCTGAGCATCAGTGAGAATCCGGCGCTTCTGACGATCTCCGAGAGCATCTCCGCGTGTCTTTCCATCGTCCAGAACAGCATCGGGCCGACGGCCGGCGAAGCAACCATCGGTTTGACCTATGTCACCGATGCAGCCTCGCCTGCTGATTGCACGCTCAGCTTTGGCTATTTCGTGGATGGCGTCCCCGTATTTCTGCCGGGCGGCGCGGACGCGGCGCGCTTTGAACTCCGGGACGGGGCGATCGTCCGGGCAGAGCTTTATTTCCGGAGATATACCCTACCAGGAGGCACGCTTCACGCTTTGCCCGAGAAGCAAGCTGCGGCAATCGCCCGCGTTGAGGGCGGCGAGCCTGTTCTCAGCTATAAGGATCTGCTCGATTCCGTGGATTGGGCCTGGATCAAATTCTAAGCGGCAGCAACCTGTACCGCCCAGTGAGACTAATTGTGTGCGGGCATAAAACTGATCGGAGCTTTTTGTGGACAAATCAAAGGTCAAAAACTTCATTCTTCTGTTGCTTGCGCTTGTCAACGCTTTCCTGCTCTATCTCGTTATCATAGACGCGCAGGAGGCACGTAGGGCACGGGAATTTCGCGAGGAGACCCTGCGTGCGGTGCTCGCCGAGCGCGGCGTCTCCCTCGGCGAGGCGGTCGAATTTCCCGAGTCCGTGCCGCCGCTGCTTACTCTGCTGCGCGACACGTCAGCAGAGGAAAAAAGCCTTCGCAGACTTATCGGTGGCAGTATCCCTCAGGATCAGGGTGGAAACGTCTTTTTCTACGACGGGGCAGACGGGCAGGCTAAGACTCGCGGCACAGGCGAAGTCGAAATCCTTCTTTACGCCGGCGCGCGCGGGAAGGACCCCCTCTCTGCGGCAAAGTCGGCCATGCAGAAGCTCGGCCTGGACTATTCTGAGCATGACGCGACCATGACTGAGAATGGTCAGGACACGCTCGTCACCCTCGGCTGTGCATACAATGGCACCCCGATCCAGAATGCCAGAATCAGCTTTTATTTCAGTGGCGGTAGCCTGCAGATCATTTCCGGCAGCAAGCCGCTCGATGGAAAACACGCCCAACAGTCCGCCGAGGACTATCCGGACGGCGTGACGACGCTGATGAGCTTCCTAGAGTATATTGCCCAAAGCGGCAAGATCTGCAGTGAGATCCGCGATCTCCGGATTGTGTACTATATGTATTCCGCCGTCTCCGGAAGCTGCACGCTCAGACCCATCTGGCGAATCGGCACAGACGCCGGAACCTACTACTTTGATGCCGAAACACTGCGGGTGGAGCAGCTCGAAAGCTCACCCTGATGCAGAAATTTATTTCTTGTTGTGTTTTTGTAATCATTATGTTATAATTTAAAAGCCAATGCCCTGCTCGGGCACAGCGGTGCGGAGAAATTCCCTTTTCGCGCCCGTTATTAGCGCAGAGAACCATCAAACTGCAATTCACTAAAGAAATCACTGAACACCACCTTATTTTGCCTGTTTGAGAGAATTATATCCGGCTTTTTTTGCGGCTATAAGTGCTCACTTCGGGTATCATACCTAATAAAGACGACGTGATTTTCTCGTCACAGGAAGGTGTAATTTTTGGACAAATATGTCATTCGAGGCGGAAACGCTCTTTACGGTGAGGTCGAGATTAGCGGTGCAAAAAACGCTGCTGTTGCCATCATCCCCGCCGCTCTCATGGTTGAAGGTGTCTGTAGAATCGAAAATATTCCCCAGATCAGCGATACCGATATGCTCCTGACCATCCTCGGCGAAATGGGGGCGAAGGTTCGTACCCTTAACAAAAACACTATCGAGATCGACTGCACCAGCGTCCGCCAAGAGGGCACGCCCTATGAGCTGATGCGCAAGATCCGTGCCTCGTATTACCTGATCGGCGCGATGCTCGGCCGCTTTGGCTCGGCAAAAACGACCATGCCCGGTGGCTGCAACTTCGGTGTCCGCCCCATCGACCAACACATCAAGGGCATGACGGCTCTGGGCGCGCAGGTCGAGGTTCGCGGCGGCTTCGTCTATGCCGACGCACCGGGCGGACAGCTTGTCGGAAGCAAGGTCTATCTCGACAAAGTCTCCGTCGGTGCAACGATGAACATTATGATCGCAGCCTGTAAGGCTCAGGGTAAGACGACCATCGAAAACGCTGCACGCGAGCCGCACATCGTGGATCTGGCAAACTTCCTCAACTCCATGGGTGCGGATGTCCGCGGTGCGGGTACGGATACGATACGAATTTATGGGGTGGATAAGCTGCACGGCGGTAGCTATTCCATTATTCCCGACCAGATTGAAGCAGGTACCTATATGGCCGCCGCCGCCGCTGCCGGGGGCGAAGTCACGATCCGTAGCGTCATTCCCAAGCATCTCGACTGCATCAGCGCAAAGCTGCGCGAGATGGGCGTTGAGATTGACGAATACGCTGACTATATTGTTGTCCGTCGCCACGGAAAGCTTCTGCGGGCCAATGTCAAGACACAGCCCTATCCCGGATTTCCGACCGATATGCAGCCCCAGATCTCCACCGTCCTCTGTCTGGCGGAGGGCACAAGCGTCGTGACAGAGGGGGTTTGGGATAACCGCTACAAGTATATCTCTGAGCTCAAGAAAATGGGCGCCGAGGTTCAGGTGGACGGAAAAACCGCCGTCATTGAGGGCGTGCCCTACCTAACGGGCGCCCCCGTTGCCGCCTGCGACCTGCGTGCTGGTGCCGCAGTCGTAATCGCCGGGCTTTGCGCTCGGGGTGAGACGGTCGTTGAGGAGGTTTCCTACATTGAGCGCGGCTATCAAGATCTCGTCGGCAAGCTCAGGAGCCTAGGTGCAGATATCCGCTGTGTCACCGAGCCGGATGAATACGCCGCTGCCGCCATCGTGTAGTGTCGGTAAGCGAACATTTCACGAAAAACTCTATATACCACAACGGTAAACTGTGTTTGTGGTAAAAGGAACAACACCATCATGCAAATTCACACCATTGCAAGCGGCTCCAGCGGAAACTGCACGCTGGTGACTGACGGTGCAGACGCCATTTTGATCGACGCTGGTATCTCAGCCCGTCGTATCGTTTCGGCGCTGGACGCTTTCAGTCTTCGTCCGGAGCAGCTTTCTGGCATTTTGATTACTCATGAGCACACAGACCACGTCTGCGGGCTTGCCACCCTAATTAAGCACTACGAAATACCGATTTTTGCCCCCCGCACAGTGGCCAATCACCTAAACTGGTCAATTGCGGGGGTCGAGACTTATATGGCCGTTCTGCCGACCGGTCAGCATTCAAAGGTCGGTGGGCTGAGTGTCCTCCCCTTCCGCACCCCTCACGACACCCCGGAGAGCGTCGGCTACCGCATCGAGGGCAGCGCTCGCTTTGGTCTGTGCACGGACCTCGGCCATGTGACAGATGAGGTGCTTGAGGGTCTACGAGGCGTGAACGCGGCGCTCATTGAGTCCAATCATGACCTTGATCTGCTGCGAGATGGCCCCTACCCCGTGTCTCTCAAGCGCCGCATCCTTTCCGACAGCGGGCACCTCTCAAATATTGCCTGCGGCGCTTTGGCCGCGGCGCTCTATGAGAGCGGAACCCGCAAACTCGTGCTCGGCCACTTGAGCAGGGAAAATAACCGCTCGGCGCTCGCGCGAGAATGCGTTCTAAATACCTTGGCACGGACAGGTGCTGATCTGGAAAATGGTCTTCTTTTAGCGGTTGCGCCGGAAAAAGAGTTCTTTTCCATCGCTGTCAGTGAGGCCACACTATGCTAAGCATTACACTGGTCTGCCTGGGGCGGATGCGTGAAAGGCACTATCTTGCAGCCTACGCCGAATATGAAAAGCGCTTGACACCCTATTGCAAATTCACTCTTGCTGAGCTAGCCGAGGAGAAACTGCCGCAGAACCCCTCGTCGGCGGAGATTGCCGCCGGGCTGAGAAAGGAAGCCGCTGAGATTGAAAAGCAGCTTTCCCCGAGTGCTTATGTCGTCGCCTTGTGTGTTGAGGGCAGGCAGCTCGGCAGCGCCGAATTTGCAAAGCTGCTCCAAGGCTGCGCTGGTGCCGGCAAAAGCCGCTTGATCTTTGTCATCGGTTCCTCTTTCGGGCTGGATCAAACCATTAAAAAGCGCGCCGACCTCTGCCTTTCCATGTCAGAAATGACCTTTCCACACCATCTTGCGCGGGTTATGCTTGCAGAACAGCTTTACAGGGGTATAATGATTAACGAGGGCGGAAAATACCATAAGTAGACCGAACAGGCCCCAAACACATCCCATTTCCAAGGAGAACAGACATGCCGTTTTTTAGACGCGGACGCAAAGATAAAGAACCCGGCGGCGTGGACGACAAAGCCTGGTACCGCACACTTCCCGGTGAGCTTTACCGCCAATGGCCAAAGCGGGACGGTGAGCCGGAGGAGCCAGTTTTCCTCACGCACTGCAGTGCGCTCGACATGGCGGACGAGCTGCTGATCGGTATGCTTTCGGCCTATGGGATTCCTGCCGTTAGGCGCTACCCCTCCAACGGTAGCTTCGGCGTGCTTGTACTGGGAATCAGCGCCGACGGAACGGACATCTATGTCCCCGCTTCGATGCTTGAGGACGCCGCAGCGATTATCGGAGGGAATTTAGATGATTAACTACATGGAAGAATACCGCCGCTGGCTGGACAGCCCTGCCCTGTCGGAGAGCGAGTGGAAGTCGCTCAACGATATCGGCGGCGACGATCAGGAGATCAAAAGTCGCTTTTTTGCCCCGTTGGAATTTGGTACAGCCGGTCTGCGCGGGATCATGGGTATGGGCTTAAACCGGATGAACCGTCATGTCATTCGCCACGCGACGCAGGCCTTCGCTTCAGTCATCTGCGCCGAGGGTGAAGAAATGATGAAAAAGGGTGTCATCGTCTGCTACGACTGCCGCGAAAACAGCGAAAGCTACGCCAAGACCGCTGCTGCGGTCATGGCGGCTAACGGTATTTTTGTTCGCATCTTCGATGCTCTGCGGCCGACGCCGGAGCTGAGCTTCGCTATCCGTCATTATGGAGCAGCGGCTGGCATCAACGTCACTGCCAGTCACAATCCCCGTGAATACAACGGCTACAAAGTCTACTGGTCGGATGGGGCACAACTTCCTCCCAAGCACGCTCAGGCGATTGCAGACGCAATGGCGCGGATCGACATTTTCACCGGAATTAAGCGCATGGCCTTTGACCAGGCCGTGGCCGAAGGACGCATTGTAACCATCGGTGCTGAAACAGATGAGGCCTTCCTTGAAAACGTTCTGGCGCAAGCCATTGACCGCGAGGCAGTCGCTAAGGTTGCAGACACGCTCAAAATCGTCTACACCCCTTTCCACGGTGCAGGATATAGGCTCGTGCCCGAAGCTCTGCGCCGCCTTGGGATCAAAAAGCTGATCCCGGTACCCGAACAAATGATCATCGACGGTACCTTTCCTACTGTGAAGAGCCCGAACCCAGAAGATCCGGCGGGCTTCAAGCTCGCTATCGCACTGGCAAAGCGCGAGGAAAGCGACCTCATCATCGGAACCGATCCGGATTCGGACAGGGTCGGCATCATGGTGCGTGCCGCAGACGGCGAGTTCGTCACGGTTACCGGAAATCAGACCGGCGTGCTGCTTCTCGATTATATTATTAACGCCCGGCGCCGTGCCGGCACCCTGCCGGAAAACGCCGCCGTACTCAAAACTATCGTTACGACAGAGATGGCGCGGAAGGTCGCCCAGGATAACGGCGTACACATTGAGGACACCTTTACCGGCTTCAAATTCATGGCCGAAAAGCTCGCCGATTACGACAAGGCCGGCAGCTACAGCTACATCATGGCCTATGAGGAGAGCTACGGCTACATGATTGGCAACTATGTGCGCGACAAGGACGCGGTCACGGCCTCGATGTTGCTCGCAGAAATGGCAGCCTATTACTATGGCCGTGGCCAGTCCCTGCTGGACGCTCTGGAGGACCTATATGCAAAACACGGCTGGTTTGCCGAAAAAACGCTGAACCTTGTGATGCCTGGCATCGATGGGCTTGAGAACATGAAAAAACTGATGGCGCGTCTGCGCGAAGCTCCCCCTCCCGAAATCGGCGGAGTGAAGGTGCTGCGCGAGCGGGATTACGCCAGTGGTAAGATCATTGTGCCCGGTCTCGGTGTTGTCGGTAAAACCCATATCATTGGCTCAAACGTGCTCTATTTTGAACTGGAGGATGATACCGCCTTCATCGTACGCCCCTCCGGCACGGAACCGAAGATCAAAATCTATATCCTCGTCAGCGGAACGGATAAGTCCGACTGCGCGACAAGACTTGAACGCTATACGGCCTACGCGGAGAGCCTGCGTTAAATACACCGATAAACGTAAAGGACACGCGCTTTCACGCATGTCCTTTTGTCTTGCTTTGGTTACTTTGTGGCCTCGGGTGAAGGCTTCGCGCTAGGTGAGGTCATCGGGGAAGCTTCCGGACTTTCCGTGAGATCGGGCGACGGGATCGCGGGGCTTTCCGAAACGATCGGCACATTGGGACTTGCGGTCGGGACGGTTGTGCCCGTTTTACAGCCGCCAAGAACAGCGAGAACCAATAAGGCCAGCACAATAATAACAGTTGTTTTTTTCATTTTTATACCTCCAAAATGAATTCAATGCTATTATTGCCGTATTGTGTGCTTTTTATTTGGTTATTCGTACTCAAATCCCAGAATTATTAATAAATCCACTTATTGATGTACCTATTTTGACAGATGGTCAAGATAGCCGTAAAATCATCCCAGATACCTATTTGCTCAGAGAAAAAACCATTTACTCCGGAGGTTCTATGGACGCCACGAACGGGGCTTGCGCCTTTACGGGCCACAGGGCGGAGAAGCTGCCCTGGCGCAATAACGAGGACGACCCGCGCTGTCTGTCTCTCAAGACGCAGCTTGAGGATGCGATCGAGGCCGTATATCGCGCGGGCATCACCCATTTCATCTGTGGCATGGCGACAGGTTGTGACCTGTATTTCGGCGAGGCGGTTCTCGCGCTGCGCGCCATCCACGGCGAAGTCACGCTTGAGGCCGCAATCCCGTGGGAGGGGCAGTCCTCCGCCTGGGCAGAACCTCTGCGGCGGCGCTATGCCCGCCTCGTCGCCGAATGCGACTATCACACGCTGGTACAGAAGAACTATACTCCTGATTGTCTGATGCGCCGCAACCGCTACATGGTAGACAGCGCCTCGGTACTGATCGCGGCCAACAGCGGGCGCCCCGGCGGAACAATGAGCACTTTGCTTTATGCGATACGCCGAGGCTGCGAAATCATCGAATTGCCCATTGAATCAGGATAAAGGCCACATTTCCGATTGACTTATTTCTCCCGGCACTATACAATATTCATAATAGTTACAAATCAGTATCAAATCTCTTAATTGGACAAAAGGGGGATTTTCGCCGTGCCTATACTTAACGAATTCAGCTTCGGCTCCAGCGACTGCAAAAGCACGATTTACGTCCGCGAATGGCTACCGGATACGACGCCCATCGGCGTCATCCAGATCTGCCATGGCGTAGCCGAGCACATCAGCCGCTACGATCAGTTTGCCCGTTTTCTTGCCGAGCATGGCTTTGTCGTCGCCGGAAACGACCACCTCGGCCACGGAAAAAGTGTTGCCGATGTGAAAAAGCAGGGCTATTTTGGTGAGCATGGCGGCTGGGAACTGGTTGTTGGCGACATCCGCAAGCTCTACGAGCGTCTGCGGGAGCAATATTTTAGTTTGCCGATCTTCCTGTTCGGCCATTCGATGGGCAGCTTTCTGGCGCGCACCTATATTATCCGCTATCATGATGGGCCGGAAGGGGTCATCCTCTGCGGCACCGGCCAGCAAAGCTCCCTGCTGCTTGCTACGGGCCTGGCCACGGCCAACACCGTCATACGCAGGTACGGGGCGCAGCACAAAAGCCAACTCCTAAACGACATGTCCTTCATGGGCTACAATAGCCACTTCAAACCGAACCGTACGGAGTTTGACTGGCTCACGCGAAGCGAAGCGGTTGTGGACGCCTACATAGCGGACCCCGACTGCGGCTATGTCTCCTCTGCGGGGCTTCTCCGCGATATGATGACAGGCATCAAATACATTTCCAGCCCCAAAAACCTACACCGCATGAACAAGGATCTGCCCGTTTACTTTATCTCGGGAGACGATGACCCTGTCGGTGAATACGGTAAGGGTGTGTTGCGTGCCTACAACAGTTTCCTCAAGGCAGGGCTTTCAGACGTGATGCTCAAACTCTATCATGGTGCTCGGCATGAAATCCTTAATGAAACCAACAGGGACGAGGTCTTTGCGGATGTGCTCAGCTGGTTGGAGACCAAGCGAAGCGCAAGGCAAGCTGAAATGGCCGCGGATCAGACCTAACAACCAAGCGACAAAAAACCGGAAGCTCTCGTAAACTAAGGGCTTCCGGTTTGTTACGTCTGCTTATTTCATCTGGCGCTTTCTGGCGAGGTTAATCATGCCTTCCTCTATGTCGTTGAGATGGGCAAGCATTTTTCCTGCGCCGTAGGCCATGTTGGTCACGGGATCGTCCACGGGGCTGACACGTATGCTCGTTTTGGCGTAAACGACCTTGTCCAACCCAGGGATGAGGCTGCCACCGCCGCAGATAATCACACCGTTGCGCGAAATGTCCGCCACCAGCTCCGGCGGCGTACGCTCGAGCACCATCTGCATTGCGTCAAGGATCACAGTCAGTGGCTCTGCCAGAGCCTCTGCAACATCGTTGGTATCGACCTCCACAGAGCGGGGCAGGCCGGTCATCAGGCAGCGGCCTTTCACCGTCTCCGACGTTGGCTCCGAGACGGGGTAGGCGCTGCCAATCCGCATTTTCAGCTCCTCTGCCGTTTTCAAGCCAATCAGGAGGTTATGCTTGCGACGTATGTATTTGACAATCGCTTCGTCAAACGCACCGCCGGCTGTTTTGATGGATTCACTCTCGACGACCCCGCCGAGGGATACGACGCCAACCTCCGTCGTGCCGCCTCCGATGTCGAGCACCATGTGCCCGTCCGGCTTTGCAATGTCTGCCCCAGCACCCATGGCTGCCGCCACGGAAGATTCAAGGAGATAGACCTTGCGGGCACCGGCCTCTATCCCGGCGTCAATGGTCGCGCGCTCTTCCACGCCCGAGATACTGCCGGGCACACTTATGACGATTCGGGGCTTAAACAGGCTAAAAGAGGTAATGCGTTGGATTAGCTCCTTTAGCATCCGCACGGTCATATCGTAATCGGAAACTACGCCATTTACGATTGGGTGAATGGCTACGATGTTTGCGGGCGTACGCCCGAGCATTTTCTGCGCGTCTTCCCCGACCTTAAGCAGACGGCCGCTATGCTTGTCCACCGCCACAACCGTCGGCTCACGAAGCGTGATGCCTTTCCCACTGACGTAAACGATGATACTTGAGGTTCCGAGGTCGATCGCTATATCGCGTTCAAAAAAGACCATAGATTATTCCGTTCCTTTCGTAAGCTTGCCTCACAGGAAATTTTGGCCAAAGACGGCACGTTTTATTCCCGTGTTCGCGCAAGCGTGGAGCACACAACCTCCTCCGCCCCCGCAGCCCGGAGCGTCTTCGCACATTCGGAAAGGGTCGCGCCGGTTGTGATAATGTCGTCGATGAGTAAAATCCGCTTGCCGCGGACAAGCTCCTCGTCCGTAACTGCGTAAACACCTGCGATGTTCGCCCGGCGCTTTTCCACGGAGCCGACGCCGGATTGCGCCGGCACATCCGTGTGCTTTTTTAATAACTCTACAGCCACATCATCGCGCTTGAGGGCCGCGGCCATGGCCAAAAGCATCGCCTGGTCGTAGCCGCGTTTTTTCAAACGCCTGCCACTCAGCGGCACCCAAGTAATGAGGTCATAGCAGCCTTCAAGATGATCCGCAATGCAGTCGGCAATCAGCCTGCCGAAGATGTCGGCATAAGCCGTAGCGTCATTAAATTTGAAGCGTAAAACGGCGTCGCGCACCCGCCCCTCGTAATACAGAGGAGACACACAGATCGAATAAAACGCACCGCTCTGCGCCCCACCGGCGCGTGGGCGGGCGATTGTAGCCTCACAGCGGGTACAAATCCCGTTCTCACCGGTTTTGAGCACCCGCCGGCAGAAAGCACAGCGCGGCGGATAAAACAGATCCAGAAGCCCCGAAATAATGCCCATAACCCTACCGTCCTTTCAAAACACCCGCAAATCCCGCTATAAAGCGTGAGTTAAAGCCGATCCGTCAGTCTGGAGCGAAGTCCGCTGTATCTTCTGGTGACCTTGTGGTTGTTAATCATGCCGACGACAGTCGCATCGCTACCGACGATAATCAGAAGCTCGCGCGCCCTTGTAACCGCTGTGTAAAGGACGCTGCGGCTCATGAGCTGGGGCGCACCCTCCTGCGCCGCAAGAATCACAGCACGGAATTCGCTGCCCTGCGATTTGTGGACGGTCATGGCAAAGGCGTGCTCAAGTTCAGGCAGCAGGTCAAAGCCGTAATGCACAAGCCTGTCATCAAAGAGCACCGAGAGAAGCTCGTTTTCGTGGTCGATGGCTGCAATGAGGCCAATGTCTCCGTTGAAGACACCCGTGCCGCGTTCCGGCTTATCGCCAATCATGAGAACGGGTATCCCCGTGCCCGCCTCTGCGGGAAAGACGATTTTCTCGGGTTTCACCCAGAGTATATCATAATTGTTTCGGGTTTGCATCACCCTGTCCCCCTCGCGGAAGACAATTTCGCCATATTTTTTCTCTTTTTTTGCTGGAGCGGCGGGATTGACAGCGCGTTGGAGAACGGCGTTTAAGTTCCGCGTGCCCGTTTCGCCCCGTCTCGTAGGTGTTAAAACCTGAATTTCCCCAGCGGGAACGCCCATCTTTCCGGGCAGACGCTCGGCGCAAAGTTCCAAAATTGTCTCCACCGTCTGGGCCGGCGTGTTGCGACGCAAGAAGAAAAAATCACTCTCAGCATTGTTACTCCGCAGCTCGGGGCAGTCCCCGCGGTTGATCTTGTGTGCAGAGGCGACGATGCGGCTCTCCGCACCCTGGCGAAAAATTTCCATCAGGCGCACGGTTTCGATCACACCGCTGCGAATAATATCCAGAAAGACGTTGCCTGGTCCGACACTGGGTAACTGGTCGGCGTCTCCCACAAGCACGAGCCGGCAGTCCCGCGGCATTGCACGCAGGAGAGCAGCCATCAGCGTAATGTCCACCATCGAGCACTCGTCGAGAACCACAGCGTCACATTCAAGCGGCGTCTCCTCGTCGCGTCGGAACACGAGCATATCTCCCTCTGCTGCAAAGCCCGCCTCAAGCAGACGGTGTACTGTTGCGGCGTCACGTCCCGTCAATTCACTCATACGCTTGGCGGCGCGCCCGGTTGGCGCCGTCAGCAAAGTTCTCAGCCCCAGCTTTTCAAACAACGAGACGATGGCACGGACAGTCGTGGTCTTGCCCGTGCCTGGCCCACCGGTCAGCACCATGATGCGGCTGCGTGCGGCGATCCGAAGCGCGTGGCGCTGAAGCTCCGCATAGGCCAAAGCCTGTTCGCCTTCAATCTTTTCAATCAGCACCGCGATATCCTTTTTCGGGTCTTCTTGCTCATCCGCCAGCTCATGCAGGCGTGCAGCAGCAAAGACCTCGGCCTCGTACAGAGAGGCGAGGTAGCAGCCCTCCCGCTCAGCGATAACGGTACGGACAATTTCGCCGCTTTCGACCAGAACCTCAAGCGCCTCTTCGACGGCCGCTGTGTCCACCTCGATGAGCTGCGCCGTCACGGCCACGAGCTTTTCCACAGGGATGAAGCTGTGTCCGTTGCGGGAATTGTGCCAAAGCTCATACTGTACGGCCGCCGCCACCCGCTCAGCGCAGTCGCCCTCAAATCCCAGCTTGAGGGCAAACTCGTCTGCCTCGGAAAAGCTCGCGCCAATTTGTTCGCCCGCAATGATGTAGGGATTTTCTTCCACCAGTGCCATCGCGTTCGCGCCATAGCTGTGATAAAGCCGGATGGCGATAACCGGCCGCAGGCCATAATTGCCGAGGAATTCCAACAGGCGTCGAATGCCGACCTGTTTTCTGAAGGCCTCGGACAGTTCAAAGGCCTTCCGACGCCCAATACCCCGGAGCAACGCGAGCCGTTCCGGGTCGTGTTCCAGCACCTGAAGAGCTTTGGCGCCGAATTCCGAGACGATCAGCGTCGCTGTTGCGGGGCCGACCCCGCGCAGCGCGCCGGAGGCGAGGTATTCGTATATCGCTTCCGCACCTTCCGGCATCGTGCGCTCCGCCCACTCGGCCTTGAACTGCTCGCCGTGGACGGCATGCTTGATAAACTCCCCCGTGACAGTAAGCTGTTCGCCCGGGCAAACGTAGGGCAGGCAACCGACAACGGTCATTGTCTCCCCATCCTGCGATTCGAGCTTAACAACGGTATAACCGTTCTCCTCATTCTGGAAAAGGACAGCCTTGACCGTGCCTGAGAGTTGTATGTAGCGATCTTTCTGTTCCATACAGCGTACCCCTTAGCCCGGCAATCCCCCGCCTCGCGTGGCAATACTTCCAGGCTCCATTTCGCTCTCCCTTGGACCTTTCGTCCCCAGGAGCCGTAACTTTAGATAACGATGTGCTCGGCCAGCTTCTCCGGTGTGCAGACCCCCAGCGCCGGGTCATCCTGAGAAAGTAGTCTGGCCATGTGCGCCGTCTCGCTGTCCATGCCCAAATCGACAATGAGAACATCCGCCTCTATCCACCCGCCCCGTCGCAGCCGGCGCAACGCGGCAATTTCGTGCTCCAGTCGCCCCGCACCGGAGCGCGTCCGCACAACAACCGTCAGGCGCAGCTGCCTGCCCGGCGCGGGAAACCACAGGAGCCAGCCCTTCACTGCCCAGAGAAGCAAAACAAAGCCCAGAGACAGTGTGATGGCGGCGATGATTTCCAAAAGCTCCATAGTCAACTCCCCCTTTTACACTCATAGTACGAAAAAAGGGGGGCATTTGTGACGCAAAAGCTTAGTTAAGCAGCTTTTTCAAAAATTGTCCAGTATAGCTCTTTTCACAATCCGCGCAGTCCTCGGGTGTACCGGAAAAAACCAGCTCTCCGCCCTGATCTCCACCCTCCGGCCCGAGGTCGATGATGTGGTCAGCGGTTTTGATGACGTCCAGGTTATGCTCAATTACGATAACGGTGTTTCCCGCCTCGACGAGCCTACCCAGCACATCCACCAGCTTGTGGACGTCCGCGACGTGCAGACCAGTTGTGGGCTCATCGAGAATATAGACCGTCGAACCGGTGCTTCGGCGGCTAAGCTCAGTTGCTAGTTTGACGCGCTGTGCTTCTCCGCCCGAGAGCGTAGTGGACGCCTGACCGAGCTTGACATAGCCCAGTCCGACCTCGCAAAGTGTCCGAAGCTGGTCGCGGATCCGCGGCTGGTTTTCAAAAAAGCCGACGCTCTCCTCGATCGTCATGTCCAGTACCTCTGCAATATTCTTGCCCTTATAGCGCACCTCCAGCGTCTCACGATTATAGCGCTTGCCCTTACAAACCTCACAGGGGACGTAGATATCCGGCAAGAAGTGCATCTCAATCTTGAGCAGACCGTCGCCTGTGCAGGCTTCGCAGCGCCCACCCCGAACGTTAAAAGAGAAGCGCCCGGCATTGTATCCGCGCAGCTTCGCATCCTGCGTGGAAGCAAACAGCTCACGGATATCGTTAAACACGCCAGTATAGGTCGCTGGGTTCGAGCGCGGTGTGCGCCCGATGGGGCTCTGATCAATATCGATGACCTTGTCGAGGTACTCCAAGCCCTCAATGCTGTCATATTGACCGGGGCGGGTCTTCGCTCGGTTCAGTTCCGCGGCCAGCGTCTTATAAAGCACCTCGTTGATCAGCGAGGACTTGCCGCTTCCGGAAACGCCGGTGACGCAGGTCAGCACACCGAGCGGAATTTTCACGTCAAGATTTTTTAGGTTATTCTCCCGCGCACCGCGGATGATGAGGCTGTGTCCGCTGCCCTTCCGGCGTTCTGCCGGCACGGGAATCTTCTTTTTGCCGCTCAGGTATTGTCCTGTGACCGAGTGTTCACAGGCGCATATGTCGTCGACTGTGCCGGTGCAGACTACCTCTCCTCCGTGAACGCCCGCACCCGGGCCGATATCCACAATATGGTCCGCCGCGCGCATGGTGTCCTCGTCGTGCTCGACGACGATCAGAGTATTTCCCAGGTCGCGCAGCTCCTTGAGGGTACGGATCAGCTTTTCGTTATCCTTCTGGTGCAGCCCAATACTCGGCTCGTCGAGGATATAGAGCACCCCCATCAGCGACGAACCGATTTGTGTGGCAAGCCTGATGCGCTGGCTCTCGCCGCCCGAAAGGCTACCTGCCGAACGCGCTAGCGTCAGATACTGCAGGCCGACACTCTTGAGAAAGCCCAAACGCTGCCGGATTTCCTTTAGGATGCGGTCGGCGATCATCGTATCCCGCGGCGAAAGAATGAGTTTATCCAAAAAGTCCAATGCGGCATTAACGGATAGAGCGGTAAAATCCGTTATCCGCGCCCCGCCGACGGTGACGGACAGCACCTCGTCCTTCAGACGCAGGCCACGGCAGTCCGGGCAGGCGAATTCGCCCATGACCTGCATCAGCTCATTACGCATAGAAGGGCTTTGCGTCTCTTTGTAGCGGCGCTCGATGTTATTGGCGATGCCCTCGAAGGCCTGGTTGAGCGTGCCCTTGCCGCGTGGCTGATCGTAATAAAGCGTCAGCTTTTCGCCCCGTGTGCCGTAGAGGATGACGTCGACAATCTCCTCAGACAGCTCCGCGATGGGCGCTGTGAGCGAAAACTTGTATTTTTTCGCCAAGGCCTCAAAATACATCCGCGAAATGCCGTCGCTGCGGACGTTGCCCCAGCCGCTAGCCGAGATCCCTCCGTCCATAATCGACAACGCAGGATTCGGGATAATCAGTTCAGGTTTGGCCCGAAGCTGTAGGCCGAGTCCGCTGCAGGTCGGACAGGCACCATAGGGATTATTAAACGAAAACATGCGGGGCGTCAGTTCCTCGATGGAGACGCCGCAGTCCTCGCAGGCATAGTTTTGGGAAAACAGCAGCTCGCGCCCCTCGTCGGGAATATCGATGGTCACAATTCCCCCCGCAAGCGCCGCAGCAGTTTCGACGGAATCCGTCAGCCGCTGCCCGGCGTCAGCCTTCACGGCCAGACGGTCGACAACAATTTCAATATTATGTTTTTTGTTTTTTTCCAGACTGATCTCCTCGGCCAGGTCATAGACTGCGCCGTCAACCCGTGCGCGCACATAGCCGGATTTCCGCGCATCCTCGAACACCTTCTGGTATTCACCCTTGCGTGCGCGGACGACCGGCGCGAGAATCTGGATGCGTGTGCCCTCTCCCAACAGCAAAATCTGGTCGATGATCTGGTCGATGGTCTGCTGCTTAATCTCCTTGCCGCACTTAGGGCAGTGCGGCACGCCGATGCGCGCCCAAAGCAGGCGCAGGTAATCGTAGATTTCCGTTACCGTGCCAACTGTCGAACGCGGATTCTTGGAGGTCGTCTTTTGGTCGATGGAGATGGCGGGCGAAAGTCCCTCGATATAAT
>CAYRIA010000017.1:0-5481 GCA_964424175.1 uncultured Oscillospiraceae bacterium
ACGAGCCTGGGTGATGATGAGTCCGTCATCTTCATAGTAGTTCGGGCAGAAAACGACATCGGGATTTTTGGAGTTAATGGTGGTGAGCTGGCTCTTGAAATCTACGTCGCCTGTGGCATAGCCTTCTTCGCTGACGATTTCAATGCCGAGCTCTTGGCAGGTGGCGATAAACGCATCCTTAACGCCTACGGAGTAGTCGTTGCCGGTTTCATAAATGATCGCGGCAGTTTTGGCGCCAAGCTTTTCGCTGGCGTAATTTGCCATCTTCTCTCCCTGGAAAGGATCGATAAAGCAGGTACGGAAAATATTCGAGTAGACGGTGTCGGTTTCCGCATCATAAGTGACAGCTGCCGCCGTTGCACTGGCGGTAATCATGGGCAGATTGATCTTATATGCCTCGCCGCCTACAGCAATGGTGTTGCCTGTGAGCACGTCGCCGAGCAGAGCGGTAACACCGTCCTGGTCAACTGCACGGTTGAAGGCATTGATGGCCTCCTGATTGTCAGCCTTGTTGTCATAGGCAACAATTTCGACCTGCTTGCCATTGATGCCGCCATTGGCATTGAGCTGGTCGATGTAGAGGGTGGCGCCGTTTTTCACGCCGAGGCCATACTGCGCATACTCGCCGGTGTGGCAGCCGATAACGGCAACCTTGATGGTGTCGCCGCCGGAAGCCGGGCTCGAGGGCGCTGCGCTCTGGGGAGTTTCTCCGGACGGAGCCTTTGTGCCGCAGGCCGCAAGGACGCCGACAAGCAAAACGAGGACAAGCGCGATGCTCAAGATTTTTTTCATTTTCTTTCCTCCTAATTCGATTGTGTATACGTATACAAAAAACGACTCCGCAAGAGAAACGAAGCCATCTTGAGTATCTGTTTTTGCCGGGGAGAATCCGGTGCCGGATTGCAGGGATGGAAGGCACCTCCAATTGAATTGGTTGTATTTTAAATCTTTATCAAAATAAAGTCAATAGTTTAGTGCTCTCAAATCACTTTAAATTGCAGCAGTGCTTTTGGTGATTTCGCATGAAATTATATTTATATTGTAGAAATCGGGGCATTTGAGAAAACTCTTGAATGAAGCGTTGCAGAAAAGCAGTGTGTTTTTTCCGTAAATTGTGAAAAGTGACACTTCCATTCTGCTTTTTCACGTGGTACAATAACCACATTCAATCGAGAAAGTCTTAGGTATGTATTTTATGAATGACAGACTCAATCATACGCACAACGCGTTTTTCTTTAGCTTTTGCTTTACCGGCCTTTTTCGCGGTAAGGCTTCTTTGAGTTTGTCTGATTGAGGGTAAAGCCCCGCTTACGTAAGCGTAAGGCTCCGCAGCAAACTCGCTGCGGGGCTTTTTTTGATCGAAAAACGGCACTTTGGTTGCGCATTTCCCGGGCAATGGGCGTACCAGACAGGGAGGAAGCACAGTGGAGCTAATTTTGAACGGCGGCGCGCTGCAGGGTGAAGTCCGTGCGATCCCCTCAAAATCTGTGGCGCACAGGGCGCTGATCTGCGCAGCGCTCTCGGACGGGAGAACAACGCTTGAGCTACCGGAGGGCGGAGAGGATCTCAAGGCCACGATTCGCTGTTTGCGGGCGATGGGCGCGGAGGTCGGGAGAGCCGGAGAAAGCATCGAAGTTAGGCCGATGGCGGGAACGGTTGAAAAGGCCGTTCTGGACTGTGGAGAGAGTGGCTCGACGCTGCGCTTTCTTTTGCCGGTCGCGGCGGCGCAGCTGAAGGAGGCTGTTTTTACCGGTCGAGGAAGGTTGCCCGAGCGTCCGATTTCCGGGCTAAGTGAGGCACTGCGTCAAAACGGCGCGCACATTGCAGGTGAGCGCCTGCCGCTGGCCGTTTCCGGCGCGCTGCACGCAGGAGATTTTACAATCGAGGGGAATGTCAGCTCGCAGTACGTCTCTGGACTGCTGATGGCGCTGCCGTTGCTGGACGGTGACAGCCGGATACTCCTGAAAAGCCCGCTATGCTCTGCGCCCTATGTTCGATTGACGAGCGCCATATTGACGCGGTTCGGAATAGAGTTTCTAGAGAGCGGCGAGGGTTATCTCGTCCACGGAAGCCAGCGCTACCGCTCGCCGGGGGCTCTGGCCATCGAGGGTGATTGGTCGGCCGCTGCTTTCTTCCTTTCGGCAGGGGCTCTCGGTGGGGAGGTCGGTGTCAAAGGGCTGAGACTGGACTCAACACAGGGGGATCGCGCGATTGTCGAGCTGCTTCGCAGCTTTGGTGCCACCCTGCGCATGGTGAGTGATACGGTCTATGCCGCGAAGGCACCACTGAGGGGCTGTACCGTTGACGTTTCGGACATCCCCGACTTGTTACCGGTACTCGCGGTTATTGCCGCATGTGCCGACGGTACGAGCGAATTTGTGCACGCCGAGCATCTACGAGGCAAGGAGAGCGACAGGCTTGCATCAACAGCCGCTTTGATCAACGCCCTCGGCGGGAGGGCGAGAGCCTATCCCGACAGGCTTGAGGTAACGGGTGGTAGGCTTTGCGGAGGAACGGTTGAATCCTTCGGCGACCATCGCATCGTGATGGCTGCGGCAGTTGCCGCAAGCGTATGTGGGGAGAGAACGGTCATACGCGGCGCGCAGGCCGCGGCAAAATCCTACCCAGGCTTTTTTTCGGACTTTGCGGCTCTGGGCGGGAACATCATATCTGAAGGGGATGAAGCACATGGATCTTAAACAGGTGCGGCGGGAGATCGACGAGACGGACGACAAAATCCTTGAGCTGTTCCTTCGGCGCATGTCGTTGGCGAAGGAGACGATGCGCGAAAAGGTCTACTGTGGCAAGCCGCTGGTCGATCTGCGACGCGAGCGGGAGATTCTTACACGAATTGCCGAAAAAAGCGGGGGTCTGTCTGCCTATGCCGTCCGGCTGTTCGAGACGCTCATGTTGCTCAGTCGAGAATATCAAGGTGCGCTTTCCATGGAAGCCGCCGTTCCCGGGGTTCGGAATATCGTCATCATCGGCATGCCCGGTAGCGGAAAGAGTACCGTGGCCAAACTCATCGCAGAAAAAACAGGCAGACTTTTTGTCAATATTGACACGGAGATCGTTCGAAGAGCTGGAAAGACCATCCCCGAAATCTTTTCGGAGGAAGGCGAGGAAGCCTTTCGTGCTCTTGAGCGGGAGGAGACGGCGAGAGCCGGCTCGCTGAGCGGGGCGGTGATCGCCACGGGCGGCGGTGTTGTTAAGGACCAGCGCAACTACGCCCCCTTGCACCGGAACGGCAGGATCTATTACCTCCGCCGCGTGCTTGAGGAACTTGAGATCGAGGGAAGGCCGCTATCCAAAAACCTTGAAACGCTCAGGCAGCTTGAAATCGAGCGCGAGCCACTGTACTGCCGTTTTGCAGACGCTGAGATCAAAAACGACGTGACACTGGCTGAGGCGGCCGAGCGAATTTGGGAAGAATACTCTAAACATCTTGGTGATTAACGGCTCAAACTTAAGAACAAATAAACAGCAAAGAGGGAATAAGCATGACATATCATATGTACAACAGGGAAGCGGAGACCATGCCGCGTGAGCAGCTTCGCGTGCTTCAGAGTGAACGGCTTTGTGCGATGGTCAAAAGGGTCTATGAGAGGGTCCCCATGTACCGAGAGCGCTTCGATAGCATGGGGCTAAAGCCGGAAGATATCAAATCCATCGATGATCTTGTAAAGCTGCCCTTTACCTATAAGCAGGATCTCCGCGACCATTACCCCTATGGGCTGTTTGCCGTTCCGATGGAGGAGGTCGTTCGCATCCATGCCTCCTCAGGAACCACCGGTAAGCAGACGGTTGTCGGCTATACAGCGGGTGACATGAAGCTCTGGGCAGAGGTTATGGCCAGAACCATCGGAGCTGGCGGCGTTACCAGGGCGGATATTGGGCACATCTGCTATGGCTATGGCCTGTTCACCGGTGGCCTTGGCGGCGGCCTTGGCTCGGAGACGCTAGGCTGCGCGACCATTCCGGCCTCGACCGGAAACACGCGTAGACAGGTAACTATCATGCAGGACTTTAAACCCACCTTCCTGCTTGCCACCCCCTCATATGCGCTGACTCTTGCCGAGTTCATGGAGCAAAACGGTATCTCGATCGATGAGATCAGCCTCAAGGCCGGCTTCTTTGGTGCAGAGCCGTGGACAGAAAACATGCGCCGCGAGATTGAAAAGCGCTTGAATTTGAGAGCTTACGACATTTACGGCCTGTCCGAGGTCATCGGCCCCGGCGTTGCCTATGAGTGCGAGTGCCAGCACGGCCTGCACGTCAATGAGGACCACTTCTATCTGGAGATTATCGATGCCGAAACCGGCGAGCCTGTGCCCGACGGCACGGAGGGCGAGATCGTGTTTACCTGCATGACCAAGGAGGCGCTGCCGCTGGTACGCTACCGTACGCGCGATGTGGGTATGCGTATCCCCGGCCAGTGTGATTGTGGCCGTACCTTAGTGCGTATGGTCAAGCCCGCCGGACGCACAGACGATATGCTTATAATCCGCGGCGTAAACGTCTTCCCCTCGCAGATCGAATCCGTGCTCATGGAGCTGGAGGGCATCGCACCGTATTACCAGATGATTGTCGAACGGGAAGGCAACCTTGACAAGCTCACCGTCCTCGTCGAGCTGACCGAGGAGACCTTCACGGACGAAGTCCGCAAGCTTGAGGCCATGACGCAACGCGTGACAACTGCAATCCAGTCGGTCCTCGGCATTGCGGCTAAGGTCAAGCTCGTTGAGCCGAAAAGCATCGAGCGCTTCGAGGGCAAAGCAAAGCGTGTGATTGACAAGCGCACGCAGGTAAAATTTTAAGGAGGGAAAGCTATGCTGCTGAAACAGATTTCGGTTTTCGTAGAAAACCGCCGCGGTGCGATTATGGAGATCACCGGTGTTCTCAGCCGTGCGGACGTGAACATCCGCGCAATTTCAATTGCCGATACCACGGACTTCGGCGTTGTGCGCCTGATTGTGGACAAGCGCAAGGACGCCCTCGCTGCCCTGCGTGAAAACGGCATGACCGTCCGGGAGACGGATGTTGTAGCCCTCGCTGTGGACGACAGCCCCGGCGCGTTCTATCGGGCGCTTGAGGCCTTGTCCAACAGCGGCGTCATGGTCGAATACAGCTATGGCTTTGTCTCCCCAATGGGGGACGGCGCAACGATTATCCTCAAATGCGATGACCAGGAAAAGGCGCTCAGCTGCCTTACCGAGCATGGTTTCCGCCTGCTCAGCGCGGACGATGTGAAGTTTTAAGCTCTAAAAACCGGCGGCGGCTCTGTCCGCCGCCGGTTTTTACACAGGATAGGCTTTACTTTTGCCGGGCAGTTTGCTATAATACGTTTCGCCGATGAAAAATACGCGCCCGTAGCTCAGATGGATAGAGCGTTAGACTCCGACTCTAAAGGCCGCTGGTTCGAGTCCAGTCGGGCGTACCAATACACAGCCACCCCCGATGGGGGTGGCTGTGTATTGTCGC
>CAYRIA010000017.1:5581-20903 GCA_964424175.1 uncultured Oscillospiraceae bacterium
TGGTCGCGTCGCCAGGTCAGTCCAATCGTCGCATGTGGATCTTCATCAAGCTGGACATAGCGCTTTGAAAAATAGGGGTCCATCAGAGTCATGGTTTTGGGCGCGATGGCGATGCCCAGACCTTCCCTAACAAAGGCATAGACCGCGGAAGTATCCGAGGTCTCAACCGTATTGTTGACGCTGATCCCTGCCTCTTTGAGGTAAAGATCCTGTGTGTCGCGTGTTCCATAGCCCTGCGCCACGCTGACAAAGCTCTCATCCTTCAGCGCCAGTAGGGAGCTTGAGGCACAGCCTTCCAGCCAGTGTCCCTCGGGATAGACGATCACACCATGCTCAGTATGAAGCAGTAGGCTCTCCAGCTCCGGGCTTTCGTCGAGCATGGGGCTGCAAATGGCGAAGGTTGCGTCACCGTTGAGCAGCGTTCGGAGGATTCTGCGCCGCTTAAGCGAATACTGGCGAATATTCAGCCCTGGTGAAACCTGCTTATTGTGCCGAAGCAGCCCCGGCATGTAAGAACTGATATTTGTGACGATTGTAAGCTGCGTTTTCTGGCGCAGATAGATCTCCTGCGCTTTTTTTTTGGCGTCCTCGTACTCATAGAGCAGCCTTACTACATCCCGGTAAAACTCCGTGCCACAGGGGTTTAGACAGACGCCGCGGCCGACCCTGTCAAATAGACGGACACCCAGTTCAGTCTCTAGCTCGATAATGACATGGCTCAGGTGTGATTGCGAGATGAAAAGATCGCTGGCAGCCTTGGTCAGGTGCTCCGTTTCAGCAACGCGCTTAAAATAAAGCAGGTGTCTGAGCTCAATCATAAGACCTCCAAGTTGGCAATTCAGCGGCGCTACACATGAATTGCACAGGTAATAGCTATTTTACAACATAATAGATCGATGCTAACTTTAAATCAAGAGCAAAAACCTATTATGCAGCGATGGAGGTAAATTATGTCTAATTGGCGCGAAATCTATCAGCAGAAGTTGCTCTCTGTAGAAGATGCGGCAAAGAAAATCAACTCCGGCGACAAATGTCTGCTTGGGCCCTGTTCCTCGGCACCCATCGAGTTGATGGAAGCAATCTGCGACAGGGTAGATGAACTGGAAAATGTTGATATCGTCACCGGTATGGCGCTCTATCCCTTCCAATGCATGCAGTCCCCCGATTTTATCGGAAAGATTAACTTCCACACCATTTTCTTTGGAGCAGCAGAAAAATTCTTCTATGATCTGGGTACGATCAATATCAACTCCATTCACCTTTCTAAGGTTGTCAGTTGTCTACAGCCGGTTTATGGAATCGACACCCTGCTGGCCGATGTCTCCGAGCCAGATGAGGAGGGCTATATGTACTATGGCCCCATGGGTGTTGCGGCCAACGGCGAGGTAGCCGAGTTTGCAAAAAAGATTATTGTGCAGGTTAATAAGCTCCAGCCCAAGGTCAGCGGCATGAAGAATCGTATCCACGTCAGTGAGGTCGATTATATCTGCGAATGTGATCATCCGCTGCCCGAGCTTCCGCAGCCTGAGGTGTCCGATATCGAGCGGAAAATCGCAGAGCTCCTTCTGCCGCGCATTAAAGACGGCTCTTGCATCCAGCTCGGCTTGGGCGGGCTTTCAAACGCCATCGGCTACGGACTGGAGGGAAAGAAGAACCTTTCCGTACATACAGAGATGTTCACAGATTCCATGGTCTTTTTGGCCAAAAAGGGCGTGATTAACGGAAAAATGTTCGCGGCTTTTGGCCTAGGCAGCACTGAGCTATATGAATTTGTTGGCCAGGGCGGGGTGGAGCTATGTCCGATCAGCTATGTAAACGACCCCTATGTGATCGCCAAAATCGATAATTTCGTCTCCATCAACACCTGCCTGATGAGCGACCTAACGGGTCAGGTCTGCTCCGAAACCATCGGCCACTTTATCTACAGTTCCACTGGTGGACAGCTCGATTATGCCAAGGGCGTCGCCATGTCCCAAGGAGGGCAGGGCTTCCTGTGCATGCCCTCGACCGTGAAGAAAAAGGATGGAAGCATCGGCTCGACCATTACGCTAGACCTGCCGGCCGGCGCCGTCGTTACAACGCCTCGTTCCGAGGTTATGAACATCGTGACAGAGTACGGCATTGCAAACCTTTACCAGCAGCCTATCCGCGAGCGGGTCAGGCGCATGATCGCCATCGCGCACCCGGATTTCCGCGAGGAACTGCACCGGCAGGCAATTGAGGCGGGGCTGATTAGCGAATAGTCGCGTATTATCCGACTTACCTCAGCGGATGCTTGGAGCGAAAACACTGAACACAGCATATTAAAACCGCCGCAGGCCATATGCCTGCGGCGGTTTTAATATGCTGTGGATTAATATTGGCTCTATGTTAAGTTGTGGTAGAGCCTAAAAAACAGGTTAAAAAAGATCCGTTCAGTAGCATATCTAACCTGCCTGATAACAGTGGCACCCCCGGCGCGACTCGAACGCACTACATTCCGCTTAGGAGGCGGACCCTCTATCCTGGTGAGGTACGGGGGCATGTCCAATGATACCTGGGTATTCTAACGCAAAATCGCCCTGCTGTCAAGCTGGGCATTTTACACGGGGTCTTTACGACATAGGACAGTCATCGGCACGCCGTAGGTCGAAAATCTGACGGGCTGGTTCGTATCAAAATTGTCGATGGCCTTAATCAGTCCGATGCAGCCGACCTGAAATAGATCATCGACGTTTTCTCCGCGCGAAGCAAATTTTTGAATGACGGAAAGCACCAGGCGCAGGTTACCGGAAATCAGTTTCTCCCGCGCGGCCATGTCGCCCTCCTTGGACTGACGCAGCAGCGCCATAGTTTCATCGTTCTTGAGTACTTTGAGCTTTGCTGTGTTGACCCCGCAGATTTCTACTTTGTTCAGCAAATGACTTACCTCCCCGACGATGGATATTGGATAGTATTCCCCGATGCATTGCTTTCATACCGACACCAAAAACAGGAAAAATGTCGACCAAACCGAATATATTGGTTGACAATTGCGCGCAGACCTAGATACAATACGTAAGATAAAGCCATTGGGGAGGACGGGATATGCAGACGAAAAACAACGTACTGGTATTGCTGGAAAAAAGCCGCGGCTATTATGTTTCGGGACAGGAACTGGCGGACAAGCTGCGTGTCTCACGTGCGGCGGTCTGGAAGGCAGTCAAAGCGCTGCGGGAGGAGGGACATCTGATTTTTGCGACGACCAATAAGGGCTACCGGCTCAATGTCGACAGCGACCTGCTTTCCGCGGAGGGCATTCGTTCGGCGCTGCCGGAACGCTATCAGACTTGCCCGATCCATGTGCTTAGCATCACGGATTCCACCAATACGCAGGCCAAAAAGCTCGCAGCCGATGGCGCTGAGCACGGAACGTTGCTGCTGGCTGAGGAACAGACTGCCGGGCGGGGGAGATGTGGCAAATCCTTTTTTTCACCGCGCAACGCGGGGCTGTATATGAGCCTTATTTTGCGGCCAACGGCGACGGTCAAAGAGCCACAGATGGTCACGGTTGCGGCGGCGGTGGCAGCCTGCCGTGCCATTGAGACGCTCACGGATTTAGAACCTCAGATAAAATGGGTCAACGATCTCTATTTGGACGGCAAGAAAATTTGTGGGATTCTAACCGAGGCCGTCATGGGCTTTGAGAGCGGGGTCATTGAAAGTATTGTCGTCGGTATCGGCGTCGACTGCGCGCTGGAAGAGAGCTGTCTTCCGCCCGAACTGCGCGGACTTGTTGGCGCACTGGGGGCAGGCCGCGTCTCACGTAGCCGTCTTGCCGCAGAGATAGCGGCAAGGCTGCTGGACAGCTTCGACCGACTAATGGACAGGGAACTGCTTGCAGACTACCGTGCGCGTTCAATGATCTTTGGAAGAACGGTACGTTTTACACGTGGAGATCAGCACTTAACGGCGCAGGCGTTGGACATAGACGATTTGGGAGCACTGCTCGTTACCCTGCCAACTGGGGAAACATTGACGCTCTCAAGTGGCGAGGTCTCGATTGGCAGCCTTGCGGAAAGCGCAGAGAAGGAGTACAATGCATGACAAAAGCACAGTCCATTCTCAGCGCCCGTGACATGGTACTCTGCGCACTTTTCACAGCCCTGACCGCGGCGGGGGCTTTTATAAGAATCCCGTTGCCCTATGTCCCGTTTTCGCTGCAATTCTTATTCACCAACCTCGCCGGCCTGCTGCTGGGCGGCAAAAGGGGCGCGTTCTCGATCTGCCTGTACATCGCCCTGGGTCTTATGGGCCTGCCAATTTTCACGCAGGGCGGTGGACCGGCTTATGTGCTGCAGCCAAGCTTCGGCTATATCCCAGGCTTCGCGTTGGGAGCCTATCTGGCGGGGTGCATGGTTGAGCGCAGGGGTGAGAGCTTGAAATCTTATCTGCTGGCAGGCCTTGCCAATTTCACGGCAGTGTTTGCCTTCGGGCTTACACATCTTTATTTCATTACGAATTTTTATCTGCATAAGCCGATGGAACTCTGGAGTCTTCTTGCTGTAGGTCTGCTGCCCTTTGTGCCGGGAGATATCCTGATTGTGGTTCTTAGTGCCTATCTTGCAAAACGGCTACGGCCGACCATTTTTATTCGAAATGCGAGAACGGACAATGAAAGGGGACAGAAACATGTCTGATGCAAAAAGCGTTTTCCGATTTTTTGAGGAGATTTCTTGCATCCCGCGCGCAAGTGGGGACGAGGAGGCGTTAGCCAATTATTTGGTTGCCTTCGCCGAGGCGCGGAGGCTGGAACATATCCGTGACGCACAAAACAACGTTATCATAAAAAAGCCCGGGTTCGGCGCGCCCGTAATTCTTCAGGGACATACCGACATGGTCTATGTCCGCGAGGAGGAGTCCACGCGCGCCTATTCCGACGGACTCAAACTGCTTGAAAGGAACGGTTGGATTACCGCGGACGGCACGACGTTGGGCGCTGACAACGGTATCGCGGTGGCCTACGCCCTCGCCGTACTCGACAGCGAGGATTTTAGACATCCGCCCATTGAGGCCGTTTTCACAACGGAGGAGGAGGTCGGGCTTGTCGGCGCGGGAGCGCTCGATTATTCGCAGCTCCAGGGCCGCTTGATGCTCAACCTCGACACCGAAAATGAGGGTGTTTTTTACGTAAGCTGTGCTGGTGCATTCCGCAACGAGCTCCGGCTGCCCGTCACCCGCGAAAAAGTGGCGGGGCTGACTGAAATAACCGTTCGGCTCGGTGGGCTGAAAGGTGGGCACTCCGGTATGGAAATCAACGCCGGGCGAGGAAACGCCATCGTGATTCTTGCGCGTTTGCTGGATGCTGTCGGAGACCGTGTACGCATTATCTCGCTTGCAGCGGAGGGAAAGACCAACGCCATCTCCGTAGGCGCCCAGGCCACGCTCCTTCTGGAGGAGGTGCAATACGCCAAAGTTGTAGAACAGATCGACACCTTTGTGCAGAGTATTCGCCGCGAGCTGGGCGAGCGCGACAAGCTCACGTATGAGCTGATAAGTGGCGGTGTAAAAAACGTTGCATGCTTTGATGCTGAGAGCCAAAAAAGAGCCGTATCTGCGTTAATGCTTCTGCCCGCGGGCGTGCTCGGCATGAGTCATGAAATCCCTGAGCTGGTAGAAACCTCGGCTAACCCCGCAGTACTGGAGCAGCAGGAGGACAAGCTGATTGTCGTTTCCTCACTGCGTAGCTCCGTCGGTAGCCGAAAGCACGAAATGCGCGCAAAATATGAGGCTATCGCAGCGCTCTGCGGGGGCGAGAGCGAATACTCTGCGGACTATCCCCAATGGGAGTATCGGACTGAATCCCCGCTACGCACGCTGGCGTTGAAAACTTATCGGGAGCTGACCGGCAGAGAGGGCAAAACCGCCGCGATCCATGCAGGGCTTGAGTGCGGTTTTTTTGACGCGCGCCTTGAAGGGATCGACATTATCTCCTATGGCCCGAACGTCGTGGATATCCATACCCCGCGGGAGCGAATGGAAATTGCCTCGGTCGAGCGAATGTGGGAATTTACCGTGCGACTGTTGGAACGTTTGTCGGAGAATGCGTAAAGGAAAAATCAGGGACGGCGGCACGCATACAGGCGCACCGCCGTCTTTTTAGCGATTTCAGACGAATTATTAATTGCAGCATAAGAGAAAAAGTCTGTCCTTCTTGCAAAAGATGTGTTACAATATCAAGATGTCGGGCTATGCGCCGCAAGATACGGCACGCGCCTGGAAAATACGATGCAAATGGAGGGCGATTCGCCCTTTTTCCGATAAATACCGAAAGGACTGGTTTTTTTAATGGCCTACATTGTTATGGATATGGAGTGGAACCAGGCCATGTCCTCGCAATCGGCAGTTTTCAACAAACTGCCCATTCGTCTGAGAGGGGAGATCATCCAGATTGGTGCGGTCAAACTCACAGATGACTTCAAACCGGGCGAGGAGTTTCAAATCGACGTTAAGCCCATATACTTCAAGCGTATGCACTACAAGGTTGAGAAGCTCACGGGCTTCGACAAGACACGCCTCGCCGGCGGAGTGAGTTTTAAGGAGGCCTTCGAAAAGTTTCGCGCATGGTGCGGCGAGGATTGCACCTTCCTCACTTGGGGTAGTGATGACCGGCCGATCATGGAGCAGAACATTATCATCCACGACCTTGACTGGGATTGGATCGAGCGTTGGGTCAATCTACAGGTGATTTATAACATCCAGACGCAGGCTGGAAGAAATCAGACCGGGCTTATGACTGCGATGGAGCATTTCTGTATTGAACAGACGCGTATCGCTCATGACGCACTGGGTGATGCCTATAACACAGCCCTTGTCTGCTCTCATCTGGATCTTGAGGAGGGCATTGCGCAGTATGAGTCCGCTTCGAAAGTGCTCGCCACGCGTCTAAGCGCTGCCCAGGAGACGGGGAAGGAAACCGATGCCCTTGAGCACCGAGCATTCACGGGCTATGCCGAGCGCACCGAGGCTTTTTCCGACAAGAACATCACTTCACCAAACTGCCCTGTCTGCGGTGAAAAGCTCAAATGCAGGCGCTGGGTCAATCAGGGCGACAAGCGCTATATGTCCCTCTGTACCTGTGCGGAGCACGGCAATTTCCTTGCAAGGCTGAAGTTTCGCGCCGCGGAGGATGACACCTGGACGGTTAACCGCATCCTTTACAAGGCCGATGCCGAGATGGAGAAGTTCTACAGCGAAAAGGCGCATCCCCCAAGACGCGGCCGTTCGCGCAGAAAGCGGAAGAAGGCTGTTCAGTCGTGAAGCTGCTGTTTATTCAACAATACTGTGCCCTCTTCGGCACACCGAGTAGTCGTATATGGAGGGTTTTATGACACTTCTATTTGCCGCAATTCTGGGCCTGGTGCAGGGTCTGGCAGAGTTCCTTCCGATCTCCAGCTCAGGCCATCTCGCTGTTTTGCAGAACCTTTTCGGGATGCAAGAGGTTGATCTCCTGTTTGACGTGTTGCTGCATTTTGCAACTCTTGTTGCCATCTGTATCACATACAGGCAGGATATCGCCGATATGATCCGGGAGGCGCTGGAGTTTGTTTCAGATCTCCGCCATCCTAAGCCGAAAGGGGAAGAGCCGAAGTCTGCGCTCCGTCTCGTGCTGATGATCCTACTTGCAACACTTCCGCTCGTCCTCGTCCTGCCCTTTAAGGACTATCTTGATCGTCTCAACAACAGTAGTTATTTCATCGGTGTGGCGTTTCTTGTTACCGGCGCAGTTCTGCTCCTGTCAGATAGGATGCAGAATGGCAGAAAGACGGAAAAAAGCATGACCGTATTAGACGCGCTGAAGATCGGTCTGGTTCAGGCCATCGCGACCATTCCTGGGCTTTCCCGCTCCGGCTCTACAATTACTGCGGGAATGGCAACGGGGCTGAACCGCAATTTTGCGGTCAAGTTTTCCTTCCTCATTTCGCTGCCGGCGGTGCTTGGCGCAACGGTGCTGGAATTGATCGATGCCATCTCCGACGGTGTTGACGCCTCATTACTTCCGGCCTACCTTCTGGGCATGGTCATTGCGGGCGTTGTTGGTTATTTTTCCATAAAAATTGTGAAGCTCCTGACCCAAAAGGGAAAGTTCGGAAGCTTTTGTTACTACTGCTTCTTCGTTGGTATCCTGACAATCGTATTAACGGCAATTTTGTGAGTTTTGGGGTGAATTTACATGGCACAAGCGACAAAAAAACCAGCCCCGCGCAAGACAGCACCCCAAAAGGGTGTTCCCGTCAAGGCTGCGGCTAAGCAGGCACCCGTTGGAAATCCCGCCAGACGCGTGATTGGAGGGCTTGCTTGCCTGTTTTTAAGCCTGTTTTCTTTTATTGGCTATTTTGACATCGACGCCTGGTTCATCACCTATTTTTGCGGGTTTATTAAGGGCATTGTGGGCTGGGGCTATTATGTTTTTCCGCCTGCACTGTTGGTGAGTGCCGTGACGCTGCTATTTTTCCGTAAAAGGCCCGTCACCTTTCGCGTCGTATCAGCGTTGATGACCCCCCTTTTTCTTGGGGCGATTTTCCACCTGATCTCTGCGGGCGCGGATACTGTTTTTGATAAGACGGTGGTCTCGGTGCTCTATAAGAGCGGGAGCGCTATGTCCAGCGGTGGCGTGCTCTCCGGCCTTTTGGCAATCGGGATGAAATCTGCCGTCAGCATTTACGGGGCGGCGCCCGTTTTTGCCCTGGGCTTGATCTTTTTTGGTATGAGCGGCGTGGGTATGACGATCCCGAAGCTTATTGCCCACTATAAAAACCGTCCTGCGCCTAAGCCGCTGCCTGAACGCGTTGCGGTAGCCCAGCCCGTGCCGCAGCAGGCAAGCCGGAGCGAAAGCGTCCAAGCACCCGCGTCAGGTAGAAAGCGGGCAAAGGCCATCGACATTCCCCTAGACGAGGCGGAGTCCAAAAATGACGAAGACTATGTCGAGGAAAAGGTCGGATTTTTTAACACTAAACCCCGCGTAAGAACGCCCGACCAGGTCCTTTCGCAGGGCATGGACAAGCGGCCCAGCTTGAAGAAAGAGGCTAGGAATCCGCGTTCTGTGCCGACGGCGGACATTAAGCCCCTGACGGTCGAGGAGGCGGAGGCTGTGGCGGGCGTTACCCACCTGTCCAGCGAGAGCGCCGGTGCTTCTGCGGGAGCAAAAAAACTCTCCCGTGAGGAGGTCGTGGCCGAAACAGAGCAGATCGCCAAGACCATCGAAAAGAATCTTGAGGAGAGCGCGGAGGTCTATCGGTTCCCCTCCGTATCTCTGCTCAGCGCTTCCAAAGGAAGGGGCAATGTCGATGGACGAGAAGAAATCGCCCTCAACCGCGAACGTTTGGAGAGCACGATCCGTAGCTTTGGCGTCAGCGGAACGATCACCGGCATTACACGCGGTCCGACGGTCACGCGCTATGACCTGGAGTTGGAGCAGGGCGTTAAGCTGGCTAAACTAACGAACCTTGCAGGGGATTTGGCGCTTTCACTGGGCGTGACGAGCGTTCGCATCGCGCCGATCCCTGATAAGATTTCCACCGTCGGCATTGAAGTGCCGAATAAGCTTGTCAGCACGGTCTATCTGCGCGAGATTATTGACTCGCCCGTGTTCAAGTCTGCCCAGTCCAAGCTCAGCTTTGCTATCGGTGAGGACATTGGCGGCAATGCCATCGTCGGCAACATAGCAAAACTGCCCCACCTGTTGATTGCCGGCACAACCGGCTCGGGCAAATCCGTCTGCATGAATTCTCTCATTCTAAGCCTTTTGTATAAATCTACGCCCGACGAGGTCCGTCTGATTATGATTGACCCCAAAATGGTCGAACTTGGCGTCTATAACGGCATCCCGCACCTCTTCGTCCCGGTCGTGACCGACCCCAAAAAGGCGGCGGGCGCGTTGCAGTGGGCTGTTGTGGAAATGCTTAAGCGCTACAGGCTTTTTTCGGAGTGCGGCGTGCGTGACCTGATGGGATACAATACTTTTCAGAAAGGGCAAAACGGCCAGACTATGCCGCGCGTCGTCATCGTCATTGACGAGCTGGCGGATCTCATGCTCGTGGCCTCCAAAGAGGTTGAAGAGAGCATTTGCCGCGTGGCGCAAATGGGGCGTGCTGCGGGCATGCACTTAGTCATTGCGACCCAGCGTCCTTCGGCGGACGTGATTACGGGGCTGATGAAGGCCAATATCCCCAGCCGCATTGCCTTCGCGGTCTCCTCCGCAATGGAAAGCCGCATCATTTTGGACAACTCTGGTGCGGAAAAGCTCATCGGGGCGGGAGATATGCTCTATTCGCCCCTCGGTGTGGGAAAGCCCATGCGTGTGCAAGGCGCCTTTGTCTCCGACGAGGAGCGCGAGAGGGTAATCAATTTTGTAAAAGAGGGCGCGCAGGTCGTCTATCGTGAAGATATCCTTGAACAGATCGAAAAAGCTGCCGAGGGAAAAAACGGCGGCGGTACGGACGAGGAAGACAAGCTGGACGGGCAGGACGCTGCCTCCGATTACGACGAGCTACTGCCACAGGCAGTGGATGTGATCTTTGAAACGAAGCAAGCCTCCGTTTCCATGCTTCAGCGGCGACTCAAATTGGGCTATGCGCGGGCGGCGCGTATTGTCGACCAGATGGAGGAAATCGGGGTCGTCGGCCCCTTTGAAGGCTCGAAGCCGCGGCAAGTTTTGATTACTAAACAGCAGTGGCTTGAAAAGCAGGCCACGCAGGGCGGAAGCCCCGTGCGCGCCGCGGAGCAGACGAGCTTTTCCGAGTATGTCGACGCGCCCGCGGATGACTGGAAGGACTAAAGCCCAAAGCGGGGTCTTCGGCTTGCCGGAGGCCCCAAATTAAACGTTGCGCCCTCGCGGGCATGGAGGGAAGATGACGGACTATTTTGCAATTGAGCTAGACATGGATGCGCTACGCGGGATGAGTGTTCTGGGGCTGGCGCATGTCGGGGACGCGGTGTATGAGCTTCTGGCGCGTACCTGGCTCTGTGCACACGGGAAGACGACCTCGAAGGGCCTGCACAAGGACACCGTTGCCCTGGTCCGCGCACCGGCGCAGGCGAAAGCTGCGGCAAGGCTTCTGGAACTGCTGACCGAGGAGGAGCTGGCGGTCTTTAAACGCGGGCGTAACGCCAAAGTGAACAGCGTGCCCAAGCACGCCGAGCTTTCGGATTACCACGCCGCGACTGGGCTGGAGACATTGTTTGGTTGGCTCTATCTCAGGGGCGAGCGGCACAGGCTTAACACGCTATTTGCGCATATTTTGGAGGACTAGCGAGATGATTTTCACTAGTAGTTATGTGCCAATCGCCCCCTGCGTGTGGCAGGAAGCGCGATTGATGCACAAAATGGCCAGTTCTTTTTGGGGTCGTTTTGTGCCTTGAGCTATGCGAAAGGAATGGACATTTTTATGCCGCTGGACGCGATCACAGTGCGCGCACTGGCAGAGGAACTGCGAGGCGCGGTCGTTGGGGCGAAAATCGATAAGGTACAGCAGCCAGCGCGGGATTTGCTCGTTTTCTCGCTGCGCGGGAACGGGGCGAATGTCAAGCTCCTGATCTCCGCAGGAACAGGTACGGCGCGGGTGCACCTGATGACAGAGAGCTTTGAAAATCCGCCGTCGCCACCGATGTTCTGCATGCTCCTGCGGAAGCATCTCATTGGCGCGCGAATTTCGGGCTTATCCCAGCCCCACATGGAGCGTATGCTCATCTTTGATCTGGACGCTTTTGATGAGCTGGGTACGGAAACGAAAAAAACGCTCACCGTCGAGCTGATGGGACGGAACTCAAATGTCATTTTATCTGACGCAGATGGACACATCATCGATTGTCTGCGCAGAGTTGACGGGGACATGAGCCGCTCGCGGCAGGTTTTGCCGGGGCTGATTTACCGCTTGCCGCCGGAGCAGGAAAAGCCGGGCTTTTTCAGCCTTTCTGTGGAGGAACGTCGGGAGCGGCTTTTGCACGCGAACACGGATAAAGGTGCAGACCAATGGCTGCTTGACAGCTTCTCCGGTCTGTCTCCGCTGATCTGCCGGGAGCTTTGCTTTCGGGCAGCGGGAGACGCCGGAAAGAGCCTGGCGCGTTTCAACCCTGCTGAGCTGGAGGCCTTGCTGGAAGAGACCTCGGCGCTGGAAAAGCGCGTTTGCGTTCGGGATTTTATGCCGACCATGCTCCTACGGGACGGGAGGCCTGCAGATTTTTCTTTCATGCCGATTACACAGTATGAGAACGCGGTACAGACAGAGGAATATGCGAGTTTTTCCACTCTGCTTGAGGCGTTTTATACAACGCGCGAGCGGCACGAGCAGATGCGGAGGCGTTCACAAAGCCTGCACAAAAGCGTCAAAAGCGCACACGAGCGTTCTCTGCGAAAACTAGCCGCCCGCCGCGAGGAGTTGCGGCAAACCGAGAACCGCGATGAGGCGCGAAAATTCGGCGACCTCATCACGGCAAATCTCTACCGCCTGCAAAAGGGTGCGCGTACAGCTGAGCTTGAGGATTATTTCAATGAGAGCTGTCCCATCACCCAAATCACCCTTGATCCTCTGAAGACCCCGCAGCAGAACGCCGCGGCCTATTACAGAGCTTACAACAAAGCCAAAACCGCGCAGAGCTACCTGGGCGAGCTGATTGAAAAGGGGGAGAAGGAAGAATCTTATCTCCTAAGCGTACTCGACGAAATCACCCGCTGCGAATCCGAGCGGGAGCTGCAGGAAATCCGACGCGAGTTGACGGAAACGGGTTTTCTCAAGGCGCAGAAGGCTGAAAAGCGGGAGAAAACCCGGGAGACCGCTCCGCTTCGCTTCTTGTCCAGCGCCGGTATGGAAATTCTCGTCGGCCGGAACAACACGCAGAACGACAGGCTCACGACGCAGACGGCGCGCCGGACAGACATCTGGCTGCATGTGCAGAAGCTACACGGCAGCCATGTGATTATCCGCTGCGACGGCGTGCAGCCCGACGAGAAAACGCTGTTTGAGGCGGCGACGCTTGCGGCCTGGTATTCGCAGGGGCGTGAGGGTGGGAAGTTGCCCGTCGATTACACTCAGGTGCGTTTTGTGAAAAAGCCTTCCGGCGCTTTGCCGGGGGCTGTGGTCTACACGGATTATAAGACTTTGCTCGTTTCTCCGGACGAAAAACTGGTTTTTGGGCTTCAAAGGATCTAATACTGAACTACAAAATTGCAAAAAGCAGCATCCTGCCCCTCGAATCAACGGGCAGGATGCTGCTTTTGTCTTTTATATAGCACGGACGTATGCTCACACCGCTCACAGCCTGTGCGCCGGCTCCGTCACCGCAGGCGAATTACAGCACCTTCATGGTCGGGTAGACGCTTTTGCACAGGAGTGCACTGCCTGCATCGTCCAAAAATGTGAAAGAACGCGTGCGATGACAAAATCATATCAATTGTTTTTTGGGGCAAGCTATGTAGGAATCCGGACGGGAGATGAAAGGCATGTCAACAAAACGAGTCGGACAGCAGACCATAAAGCTAACAAGTTCGCCATGCATAGCCCATTTTGCGTCTGTCGGCGGAAAGATAGAGGCAAAGGGGCCTCTGGGCGGCAGCTTTGATTTTTTGAGTGGGGATTCCTATTTCGGCGCAAAGAGCTGGGAGAGCGCGGAGAGCGCAATGCTCAAAAAGTGCTTCGACCTCGTGCTTGCTAAGGCGGGGCTAACGGCAGATGCGCTGGAATACATCTTTGCAGGTGATCTGCTCAACCAGTGTGTCGGCTCAGAATTTGCAGTCAAGGAGAGCGGCGTGCCCTTGTTTGGGCTGTTCGGCGCTTGCTCAACAATGGCAGAATCGCTCGCCCTTGCCGCTATGACAGTGGACGGTAGCTTTGCCGATACCGTTTGCGCCATGACCAGCTCGCATTTTTGCTCGGCGGAAAGGCAGTTCCGTATGCCGTTGGCCTATGGCGCACAGCGGGCACCGACGGCGCAGTGGACGGCGACTGCAGCAGGTGCACTCATATTAAGCAGCCAGGGCGCTGGGCCATATGTCACCCATGTCACAGCCGGCAAGATTGTCGATGCCGGAATCTGCGATGCCGCCAATATGGGCTGCGCAATGGCGCCTGCGGCACTTGAAACGATCTGCACGCATTTGTCAGACACTGGCAGAGAACCCGGCTATTACGACCTGATTGTGACGGGCGATCTTGGCCTATATGGGCATAAGATTCTACTTGAACTGGCGCAGACGCAGGGAGTTGACCTATCCGCAGTGGCAAACGACTGCGGGATTTTGCTCTACGACCGGGAGAAACAGGACGTGCACGCGGGCGGTTCCGGCTGCGGCTGCAGTGCCTCGGTGCTTGCCGGACATTTGCTGCCGAAGCTGCGAAGCGGCGAGATTCACCGCCTGCTTTTTGCCGCGACAGGTGCGCTCATGTCACCGACGACAGCGATGCAAGGCGAGAGCATCCTCGGCATCTGCCATGTGATTGCAATCGAAGATACCAAAAACGGGGGCTGAGCATGGAAATGTTCGTATTGTATCTGAAGGCATTTGTTGTCGGTGGGCTGCTCTGTGCCGCTGGACAGGTTTTGATCGACGAGACCAAGTTGACACCGGCGCGGATTTTAAGCGCATATGTGGTTGCGGGCGTAATTCTCGGCGCATTGGGGCTTTATGGACCGCTGGTCGAGTGGGCGGGCGCGGGCGCTACAGTACCGCTGACCGGATTCGGCAACGTTCTGGCTAAGGGGGTCAAAACGGCGGTGGAAGAAAAGGGGTTGATCGGCGCTTTTACCGGTGGCTTCACAGCCTCTGCCGCGGGTATTGCCGCGGCTGTGTTTTTCGGGCTGATTGCCACGTTATTCTTTAAATCCAAGGACAAGAGCTAAGAAGGATTGACATTCGTGCGCCATTATGCTACCATTTCAGAGCTGATACCGCACCTGCGGTTATCTGTCAACAGCGCGCGGATGTGATGGAATTGGCAGACATGCAAGATTTAGGTTCTTGTGCCGAGAGGCGTGTGGGTTCGAGTCCCTTCATCCGCACCAAATAAGGTAGTAGATTTTGATAGAAAGTCTGCTACCTTTTTTATAAAGATGACGGAGTCTTTTGGCTATGACATTGAACTGACCTACATTAAGAGAGATATTTAACCTGACTGAATTCTCTTTAGTGCTACAAAGCGAAAGTTGCAGAGGATAATTACTTTCAGTTTAACTTAGAATAACAAATTATAATTTGTAGTGATAAGTTAATTGCGCAGAAATTCGAGATTTACATAATGGATCAGGTCAGGGGTTCACACCCGGCTTTCTATTTTTATCTTTTAATTTCTATACACTCTCCGAATATAGC
>CAYRIA010000018.1:0-8081 GCA_964424175.1 uncultured Oscillospiraceae bacterium
ATGGCCTTGATGAGACCGATCGTGCCGATGGAAATCAGATCCTCAAGCCCGACGCCCGTGTTTTCAAAGCGTCGTGCGATGTAGACGACCAAGCGCAGGTTATGCTCAATGAGCCTCTTTTTCGCTTCCTCGTCCCCCTGCTCCAATGCCTCAATGGCGAGGCGCTCCTCACCCTTGGAAAGGGGCGGGGGCAGCACGTCGCTGCCGCCGATATAGTGTATGCCGGGCGGCAAGCACAGCCCCAGCTTTGCAAGGGCTTGTGTCAACGCAAAGCCGATTCGCGTATATAGGACAAGAATTCGCTGATCCCGCATGGCTCGGTTCCGCCTTTCCTATGATCTCCACTTAACTCGCAAATTGTCCGTGATAAGCTTATATGACCGCCGAAAACTCGCCGTCGAAACTTATTTTTGTGGGACAGAGCCCCACAAGAAGGTTCTTCTCCTGAATGCCGTCCAGCCAAAGCTCTTCCGGTCTGAAGACCGGAAGCAGAGCAGCGCTGACACCGACGGCGGAATAGGGCACGAGCCGAAAGCGTGTCCGATAGACCTCATCCTTGCCCAGAGCGTCGATGAATTCGAAAACACCGCTTTTGAGCGCGTCAAGCAGGCTCTTCGGCAAAAGACTGCTTGCCTGCTCGATGCCGAGCACCATCACAGGCAGATTGCTCATTGGGTCATAAAGTGCGTTGCCTGTATCGCGTAGGGCGGAAAACTCTGCTGTTCTACCACAGAGAGTCAGGTGCACGGCATGTAGTGTCCGCGCTCGCCGGGCCGAGAGGCGCTGGAAAACGAGCGTAAGCACCAGATAGCAGACGGCGAAGGAGAGAACGAGCACGCGCATGGAGACGTTTATGTATAAGCCTTCACCTAGGCTCTTTCCGGCGAGCAGAGATGAGGCGTAAACCGCCCCGCCGAAGGCCGCCGAGACTGCGAGAAAGGCAGGGAAGGAGCGCAACAGTCCTTTTTGCGCGCCGAAGGCGGTGAGCGCCATAACAAAGCCGAGTACGAGTTTCATCACGGGCGAGGCGAAAAATTGCAGTGGAGGAAAAAGCAGGCAGACGGAATATGCCGCACCGAGCGCCGCCGAGCCCGCGAAGCGACACCGGCGCAGAGGCAGGGCGCAGAGCCTTGCCGTCGCCAGAAGGATGAAATAATTGACGACAAGGTTCAGCAGAAACATATCTTCCACATAGATGCTTTTCATATAAGAAGTATATGCGGGACAGGTTGAAAATCACGTTGCTTTCAGTCGGCGGACAAGAAAAAAGCTTTATAAAATAAATTATTGACAAACAATAATATTTAGATTATACTGCCCATAATATTATCGAATAACAATAATAGCGGGGGTTATATGAGAACTAAGAGGTTTTATGCTTTTCTAGCAGCAGAGGCCGTGTTCTGTTTGCTGCTGCAGCTTGCGCGGGAGCAGTTGAGTTGGGCGTTTTCTACCGCAATTGCCTTTCCCTTCGAGCAGCTTGGGCTGGGTCTGCGGGCTCTTTCTCTCTCCGGCTGGGCGGGCAATACAGCGGCGGTTGTGTTCTATGTTGCGTTCTGCCTGTTGCCGGCGATGCTTCTGAAGTTTTTCCACAGGAGCCGAAAGGGTTATCCCGAGGACGCTCTGCTAGCAATACTCAGTGTTCTATTGTTCGGCGTGCTATATCTGATGGTTAACCCCGGCCTTATCGTGGATTGGCTCGGCTCCGCCTCCGGTTCGCCGATAGGCAAGGCTATGCTAGGCGGCGTGGTTTACTCTGTCCTTTGTGGTTATCTGCTACTGCGGGTGCTACGCCTCTTTTTCATGGCGGATACCAAAAGGCTGCAGCGCTATCTCACGGGACTGCTGGCCGTGCTAAACCTTTTGTTTGTGTATTTGGCCTTCGGCACGTGCTTTCGCGGGCTGCTGGACGCATTCGCAACTCTCCGTGCGGGGAATGTGGGCAACGAGAGAGCTTTGGGGGTGAGCTACGTTTTTCTCATTCTGCAATACCTTGTGGACACCCTTCCCTATATGCTGGATGTACTGGTGGTCTTTTCCTCCCTGCGCCTGCTGGGAGCTTTGCGCCATAACCAATATTCCGCTGAGAGCGTTTCTGCCGCTGAAAGGCTCTCGCACCTTTGCGGGCAGGTACTTGCAGCGACAATCCTGACGAATATCGGCTTTAACCTCCTACAATTAGTTTTTGCAAAGCGCCTAAACGTGCTTAACGGCACGGTCGAGTTGCCGCTGCTGTCTCTTGCCTTCGTGCTGGCAATTCTCCTGCTCGCGCGTTTCATCGGAGAGAACAAGCGGCTACGGGATGACAATGACCTCTTTATATAGGAGACCGACGTTATGGCGATAACGGTGCATCTTGAACAGGTACTCAAGGCTCGGGGTATGAGCTCCAAGGAGCTGTGCGTTTTGGTGGGGATTACAGAGGCCAACCTCTCGATTCTCCGCAGTGGAAAGGCCAAGGGCGTCCGTTTCGGCACGGTGAACAGAATTTGCTTTTTTCTTGGCTGCGACGTGGGCGATATTTTGAAATTTGACGGAAATCTGGAGGACATCGATGAAGAATAAAAGAATTGCCGCCGCAGTTCTGGTGCTTGCGCTGATGCTCTCCCTCAGTGCCTGCAGGCTTGCGCGCGAGGACGGGGGAGAAATCAAAAGTAAGGACAGACTGATCGGCGTTTTTGTCACGATGGAATACCTCGACCTCTTTGACTTTGAAGCCTACATGAACGATAACGTCGGCAGCTTCACGCATAGCGGAGAAATTTTCGTAGACGGCAGCCAATATCAGGGCCGCCTGTATGCTGCACTAAAGCCGAAGATACTGACAAATTCTGATACAGGCGAGACAACACAGATTCAAGAATATGTCTTTGAGGGGATTGAAGGCGTCCCGTATTTTGCCGCCACCATCCCGGAGACCGCTGCGGATTACAGCAGTATCGGGACCAATTCCGGTGGAGCAGTCAGCGACGGACATATGGGCCTCCATTGCAGCGACGAAGAGGATATGCTCACCCTTGATGGGACAATTTACGTATCACAGGGGCAAAACAGTTCATATTATGTAAACCCGGTTTATCAAAGCGTTGACGGCAGCGTCTACGCCGTCTCCGGTAGCGGCTATTTGTCGAGCGATGATCAGGGTGAGGGCACAGTCTTTACAAAGACCCTTGAGGAGACAACGACCGTCACCGAAAACCGCAAGAGCAAAAAGGAGAGCAGTTCGATCAAGATTTCGCTGGCTGTCTTGTATGCACCGAAGGAGATCGTGGTTCTGCAAATGGATGCCGACAGCGCCGTGCTCGCGCGCGAGTCCTACGATCCCGGCACGCTGCCGGATAAACTCAGCCCCGAGCCGGGAACAGCTTATATCCTCGTAGAGACTCATAAGCGAGACAGCGAGGGGAAGATACGGGTCAGCCGTGTGCTTTTCGATCGGAGTACTGAGAGCATGCAGAGCTTCTATGCCCGTGCGGATGGCGTCTGCATCAAGCAGTGGACGGCGTTGGCGTGGCCGGTTGTCTGAGTGGGCGCGAAGCCGTTGGAATGCTATAGTTTTTCGTTGGGGCATAAGAAGACCTCACACCTTTGCGGAAAAAGCTGCCGTCTGCATTGCGCAGACGGCAGCTTTTACTTGTTTTGAGATTAGTTTAAAAGCCCCAGATGTTTTTGGCGTATTCGGAAACGGCACGGTCGGCCGCAAAGACCCCGCTGCGCGCGATGTTCCGCAGGGAGACAGCGGCGCGGCGCTGCGTGTCGGCCATGAGGTCGTAAAGCTTGCCATGCGCCGCAGTGTAGCTTTCGAAATCGGCCAGCAGCATGAATTCATCCCCGCCGTAGACCAATTTCGACACGAGGTCGGAAAAACTCTCCCCGTTTCTGAAACCAAGACTCATTCGGTTAAGGACAGTGCGGATTCGGTCACTGTGGTTATAGATCGCGAGGGGGTCATAGCCGCGATTCTTCAGCACATCGATTTCCTCTGCCCGCAGGCCGAACAGCACCATGTTTTCGTCTCCAAGCAGCTCGTGCATCTCAACGTTCGCGCCATCGAGGGTCCCGATGGTTATGGCACCGTTCATCATCAGCTTCATGTTGCCTGTGCCGCTGGCCTCCTTGCCGGCGGTTGAAATCTGCTCCGAAACTTGGGCGGCGGGCATTAGCTTTTCAGCAACAGAGACGCGATAATTCTCCAGAAAGACGACCTGCAGCTTATCCTTGCAGAGCGGATCTGCGTTGACCTCATCAGCGATCGAGCACAGAAGGCTGATGATGCGCTTTGCAACTTTATAGCTGCTAGCAGCCTTCGCCCCGAAGATGAAGGTACGCGGCAGGAAGTCAGCGTTTGGTTCGTCGTGAAGGCGCTGCTGTAGCTCAAGGATCTGCATCGCGCAGAGGAGCTGACGCTTATACTCGTGCAGGCGCTTGACCTGCACGTCGAAAACGGCGTCGGGATTGAGCAGAAGCTGCTGCTCGCGCAGCAAATAGGCGCAGAAGGCGTTCTTATTCTCGCGTTTGACTTCCTCCAGCCGAGCTAGAACTGTGGCGTCGTCGGTATAGGTCTCCAGCCGTGCAAGCAGTTCCGGCTGTTTGAGGTAGGCGTCACTCCCAAGCAGTTCACGGATTAGACCGTGCAGGCCGGGGTTAATGAGCGTGAGCCAGCGGCGGTGGTCAATGCCGTTGGTGACATTCGTGAAGACCTCGGGTTTTTGGGAATGGATGTCGCGGAAGAGATTGTGCTTTAAGATTTCACTGTGCATGGCGGAGACTCCATTGACCTTAAAGCAGATCGAAAGGCAGATGTTTGCCATAAACACCTTACCGCCGCTGACAATCAGGTTGCGGAGCACGGCCTCGTCACGGCCGCGAAAGCGCTGCTCAAGGTAGCGTCTGTGGCGCAGGTCAATTTCCCGAATGATCTGCCAGATACGGGGAAGTTGAGACTCGATCAGCTCTTGCGGCCAGCTCTCAAGCGCCTCGGACATGACCGTATGGTTCGTGTAGGCGACGCAACGCGAGACGAGATCCAGCGCTTCGCCCCAGCCAAGCCCGTCTTCGTCCATGAAAATCCGCATCAGCTCGGGGATGACCATGGTCGGGTGCGTGTCGTTGATTTGAAAAACGTGATGCTCTGGGAAAGAGTGGACGTCGCCGTGTTCCCTCCGGTGTTGCCGTACGACGGACTGTGCCGTGGCGGAGACAAAGAAGTATTGCTGTTTGATCCGCAGAATTTTCCCCGCAGTTGTATCATCAGCTGGATAAAGCACCTTAGTGATCAGTTCTGCCATCGTGCGCTGTTCCATAGCCTTGACGTATTCGCCGCCGGAGAACAGGCGCATGTCGAGTGATTTGGGAGATTTCGCATCCCAGAGGCGGAGTGTGTTGACACAGTCCGTCTCATAGCCGGAGATCAGCATATCCCGCGGCACGGCCAGAACCGAGGTGTAATCTTTTACGGTGGTCTGGCATTTGCCGTCGTAATCCCACTTCTCTTCACAGACACCGCCGAAACGCACCTCAACCGCATCCTCGTAACGGGGGACGAGCCAGCTATCCGCCGAAATTGTCCAACTGTCCGCAACCTCCACCTGCTTAAAGTCAATCAGTTTCTGCATAAACATTCCGAGCTCATAGCAGAGAGAATAGCCGGTTGCTGGCAAACCGAGGGTGGCCATACTGTCCATATAACAGGCGGCGAGTCTGCCAAGGCCGCCGTTACCAAGCCCGGCGTCCGGCTCCACCTCAAAAATATCCGCAGGCTCGACGCCCAGCTCACGCAGTGCTTCGCAAAGCGTGTCATAAATTCCGAGGTTGAAGGCGTTTTTGGCCAACGAACGCCCCATCAGAAACTCCATCGAGAGATAGTGGATGCGGCGTCTGCCGTTTTGGTTATTGTGCACGCGGCGGCGGGAGATCCTTTCACGTAGGAGGATTGCGCAGGCACAAAAGAATTCGGATGGCGTGGCATCAGTAACGGTTTTTCCGAAATGAGCACCAAGCATATCCTCTATCGAAGCCTTAAGATCATTCTTGCTGATCGGGGTCATATAGGTTCCTTTCTCTATGTAGCCTGACCAGAGTCATCCGAAGCCGCCTTGCGTAACGGAGTTTATATCAGGCTGAACAGTCTGGTATTATGTGTTTGACACGATCTCTGCATACAGGCGCAAGTACGCCTCGGCGGAGCGCGCCCAAGAGAGGTCCTCGCGCATGTCCTGGGAAACCAGTTCCTTCCATATTTCCGGTTTCCGCCAAGTTTCAATGGCAAAATCAATGACGCGCAGCATATCGTCTGCCGAGTAATCATAGAAACAGAAGCCGTTTGCACCGACATCGGGGTAGGGGCGCACGCTGTCGCGCAGGCCGCCGACAGCGTGGACAACAGGCACTGTGCCGTAGCGCATGGCGATCATCTGGGTAAGTCCGCAGGGCTCGCTTTTGGAGGGCATCAGTATCATGTCTGCACCGGCATAGATCATTGACGCGCGCTTTTCAGCGTAGAGAATATTGGCAGATACTGCGCCTTTATAGCGGTTTTCCGCCTCGCGGAAGTAGTTCTCATAGCGCTCGTCACCGGTGCCGAGCAGGACGAATTTCGCGCCGCGTTCAACAAGCCGGTCAAGGGCTTCGGCCACGAGGTCGAAGCCCTTATGCCCGACAAGCCGTGAGATGCAGCCGATGATCGGTGCGTCCTCCGCGTCGGTGATGCCCACTTCGCGGCAGAGCGCAGCCCGACACACAGCCTTGCCGGCAGGGCTCTTCGGCCCGTAGTTTTCAGCGAGGAGTGGGTCTGTCATTGGATTGTGGCGGGCAGTGTCCAGCCCGTTGAGGATGCCGGTTAGTTTATGGCTGTTTTCAGCAATCACATTGTGCAGCCCGCAGGCGAAATAGGGGTCGAGCAGCTCATCGGCATAGCTCGGGCTGACGGTTGAAACCCGATCGGCTTCGTAGATTGCGCCCTTCATCAGATTGACGTCGTTGTTGTAGCGCAGAAGGCCGCTGTTGTAAAGCGTGTCGGATAGGCCGAAGACGTCACCGAGGATGTCTTTGCCGAAGCGTCCCTGATATTCGATGTTATGGATGGTGAAAACGCTTTTCACATCTGCGTAGAAGTCGGAGCGCGCTTGCTTGAGATAAATTGGGATCAGCGCCGTTTGCCAGTCGTTGCAGTTGATGACGTCCGGCTTCCAGCCGAGCTGTGGCAGCACCTCAAGTACCGCCTTGGAAAAAAAGGCAAAGCGTTCGCCGTCATCATATGCGCCGTAGAGACTCTCGCGCCAGAAATAATACTCATTGTCGAGAAAATACCACAGGACGCCTTCGTGTTTAAGCTTGAATACCCCGCAGTATTGCTTTCTCCAGCCGAGCGGGACGAAGGTGTAGAAGCAGAACTCCATCTTCTTGCGCCATTCTTCGTTAATTGCACTGTAGAGCGGGAGCATAACACGCACGTCCGCTCCCTGCGCGGAGAGCGCCTTGGGCAGCGAACCTGAAACGTCGGCAAGCCCGCCTGTTTTGACGAACGGGACCGCTTCACTGACAACATAAAGCAACTGCATTAAACAACCCTCCCTTAAAAGTAGCTAATTCAGATAATCCTGCACTTGGGAACAGTGATCGGCAGTGAGCTGCTGCCTGCAAGGAACAGATCCTGTGAAAAAGCTGTGTACTTATCTGAAATGACATAGCTGAGCGAGGCGTTCTCGCCAATGACCGAATCTTGCATGATTATGCAGTTTGCGAGCTTGGAACCCCGTCCGATTCGTACACCGCGGAAAAGCACACAGTTGACGACCTCGCCCTCGATATAGCAGCCGTCTGCCACGAGTGAGTTTTTGACAACCGCTTCTTCGCCGTAATAGGTGGAAACGCTGCTGCGCCCTTTCGTGTAGATCGGGTTTTCATCGGTGAACAGGTCATCCCGATACGCCTGGTTGAGCATGTCCATGTTTGCGTTGAAATAGTCTGAAACGGTGTTGATGCTCGAGACGTAACCCCGGTGGGTATATAGGCCAACAGCCCCGCCGCCGCGAATATAGTGGGAAAGGGCGTCGCGGTGGAAGTGTTTACTGCCCGCAGCG
>CAYRIA010000018.1:8091-20552 GCA_964424175.1 uncultured Oscillospiraceae bacterium
GTTCCGGCGGAAGCGCTTAGATTGCTCACAGGCATGTCTATATATTCAATATTGGCCGACGCAGGGGCGTACCTACCAGAGGCGACAAGATCAGAGCGATATTCCTCCACCTTCCGCAGCCCTTCCTCGTTCAGATCATCCATGCCCTCGCCGGTAAAGTTGGAAAGGGCGTCTCGGTGGAAGTGTTTGCTGCCCGCAGCGCGACTCCGCTCGACGAAGTTCACAAGCAAGTCTTTATTGAGAATATAAATTTCCGTCGCGCACAATGCATCACCCTTTCCGGTGTCGGAGAGGAGCATTTGACGGGATATGCCGTCCTCCCCGGGGACGAAGCGGATTTCTCCGCAACCTCGGAAGGGCGCGTCTGTACAGACCGCCGTGATTTCGCAACCGGAGCGTAGATGTGCCTCTAGCACATCGCGCAGATCGAGATTCACGGCAAGGTCACCGCGGAACAGGACGACGTAGTCCTCTTTCATACGGTCAATGTAAGTGCGAACAGCAGCCAGCGCCTCCATCGTGCCGTGATATTCGCTGAAAAAACTATCGTGGAGACCGAAAGGGGGTAGAAGACGAAGGCCTCCGCTCAGACGGCTGAGGTTCCAGTCCTTGCCGCTGCCGAGGTGGTCAAGCAGCGATTGATAGTCGCGCTGCATGATGACGCCGACGTTTCGCACGCCTGCGTTTGTCATGGCGGAGAGTGCAAAGTCGATCAGCCTGTAGCGCGAGCAGAAGGGCAGAGAGGCGCTGGTGCGCGGGGCAACGAGTTCGCCCAATTCAGGCGAAGAATGATAGGCATAGATCAATCCGTGCATGTCCGGCATCAGTCGTCACTCCTTTCAGAATAGAGCATTGCACCGGCCTCGATACGGGTTCTGGAAGCAACCATTACGTCCGGCCCGCAGGTCGTGATTTTGATGTCCGTCATGCCGTTTGGGGGGGCGCCGACGACAGCTCCGTCACCGATGACCGCGTTCTCGCCAATGATCGCATATTCGATCACTGCGCCCTCGCCGATGCGGCAGCCGGGCATCAGGATGCTGTAATCGACAACTGCACTCTCACCAACGGTGACGCTACTACTCAAAACGGAGTTTGAAACCAGGCCGCGGATATCGCAACCCTCGGTGATGATACTGTGGTGGATTTGCGCATTCTCGCCAACGGAATGTGGAGGTTTGATGGGGCTACGGCTGCGGATTGGCCAGTCGCGGTCATATAGGTCGATTAGGCGCGGCGAGAGCATATCCATATTCGATTCCCATAGGCTATCGATAGTGCCGACATCTCGCCAGTAGCCCTCAAAGCTATAAGCCCAAAGCCTCTCCCCGGCAGCAAGCATAGAAGGGATAATGTTCTTACCGAAGTCCTTATCCGATTTTGGGTTTCGCTCGTCCTCGATGAGATACTGCCGCAGCTTCTCCCAGGTGAAGATATAGATGCCCATAGAGGCAAGGTCGCTATCTGGCTCCTTTGGCTTTTCCGCAAATTTGTGGATGAAGCCCGCTTCATCGGTTGACATAATGCCAAAACGCGAGGCCTCCTCGAGCGGCACGCGGATGACAGCGATGGTGCAATCGGCGCCATTGGCCTTATGCTTTTCGAGCATGTCAGAATAGTCCATTTTATAGATATGGTCGCCGCTGAGGATGAGCACGTAATCCGGATCCCACATGTCCACAAAACTGATGTTTTGATAGATTGCGTTTGCCGTTCCGGAGAACCACTCGCCCTTCTCTCCTGCGCTCTGGTAGGGCGGCAGAATATAAACCCCGCCGTGCGAAACGTCTAGATCCCAAGGCTGGCCGCTGCCGACATAGCTGTTGAGCTGCAGCGGACGATACTGCGTGAGCACGCCAACCACATCAATGCCGGAATTGGTGCAATTGGAGAGCGGGAAGTCGATGATCCGGTACTTTCCGCCAAAGGGCATGATGGGCTTGGCTGCACGGTTTGTCAGGGCGTAAAGTCTTGAGCCTTGTCCGCCGGCAAGCAGCATTGCGATACACTCTTTTTTCATGCGTCGTGCCTCCGATTCAATGTGATACGTTGGGGGTAAGAGCCTTCGCGGCCGATGCTCTTGCCTGTGGGGGATTAGAGCCTGTTTTTTCGAAAAATACCGCCGTAAGTGGAGGGATATCGAGTTGGATCGACTGTTGCAAATTATGCTGTGGGATTTTTTCGGTTTTAATGATTGATCCCACAGCCAGGCCGCCGCTGCCGCCAAAACGCGTTTCATCGCTCGAAAACAACAGCCTATAGCTGCCGGGCCATGGAAGGCCGATTCGGAAGCCCTGCGCTGCGACACCGGAGAAGTTGCATACAAAGATCAGCTCCCGTCCCGAACGGTCGCGCCGCATAAAGCCGATTAGGTTCCTCTGGCTCTCGTCTGGGCAAAGCCAGCAAAAGCCTTCGCCAGAAAAATCCAGTTCCCAGAGGGGACGCGTTCGGCGGTAAAAGCGATTAGATGCCGTGAAAAAGGCATTCAGTGCAGCGCTTTCGTGCTGTTCAAGTAGCTCCCACGGCAGGGCGGTGGCAAAGTCCCATTCGCTCATCTGTCCAAGCTCCGCGCCCATAAACAGCAGCTTTTTTCCCGGATGAGCCAGCATATAAGCCCAGAAGGCGCGAACCGTTGAAAACTTCTGTTCCATCGTGCCGGGTACCTTGTTCAGCAGGGAGCCTTTCATATGAACGACCTCGTCATGAGACAAAGGCAACACAAAGTTTTCCGAGAAGGCATACATCAGAGAGAAGGTCAGGTCGTTATGTGAGCCCGCGCGAAAGTAGGGGTCGGTTTTGAGGTAATGCAGGCTGTCGTTCATCCAGCCCATATTCCACTTGAGGTTAAAGCCCAGGCCTCCTGCGTCTGCCGGGGCGGTGACGAGCGGCCAGGCCGTGCTCTCCTCGGCAATCATCAGAATGCTGTCGTCATGGGAGAAGCAGGCTGCGTTAAGCTTCCGCAGGAACTCCACTGCGGCGAGGTTTTCCCGCCCGCCGTATCGATTCGGACGCCATTTGCCCTTCTTGCGGTCGTAATCAAGGTAGAGCATTGAGGCAACAGCGTCCACACGCAGGCCGTCGACGTGGTACTTTTCCAGCCAGAACAGCGCTGAGGAAATCAAAAAGCTCTGCACCTCACCCCTGCCATAATCGAAAATGCGTGTTCCCCAGCTCGGATGCTCCGCCATCAGGGGGTCGTTCACTTCGTATAGGCGGCTGCCGTCAAATTCTACAAGGCCGTGAGGGTCCTTCGGGAAGTGAGCGGGTACCCAGTCCATAATCACGCCGATCCCGGACTTATGGCAGGCGTCGATAAAGCCCATCAGCTCGTGAGGTGTACCATAACGTGCGGTAGCAGCGAAATAGCCCGTACACTGGTAGCCCCAGGAAGCATCGTATGGGTATTCGGTGACAGGCATCAGCTCAATATGCGTGAAGCCCAGTTTTTTGACATAAGGAATGAGCGCTTTGGCAAGTTCCCCGTAACCCAGGAAACTTCCGTCCGCGTTCCGGCGCCAGGATCCGGGGTGCAACTCATAGATGTTCAGCGGGCTGTCATAAACCTTGTGCGTCCGTCGGTGAGAAAGCCAGTCCTTGTCGCCCCAGTCATAGCCATCAAGGGAATAAAAGCGAGAGGCCGTCTCTGGGCGCAGCTGAGCATAAAGGGCGTAGGGGTCGGCCTTCCACAAAAGCTGTCCGTCCTGCGCGCGGATGGCATATTTATATGTGCTGCCGAGGGAGATATTCGGCAGTGCCAGTTCCCAGATGCCGCCGTTCAAGCGCTTCATCGGGTGCTTTTCGGGGTTCCAGTCGCAGAAATCGCCGGTTACGGCCACCGCTGCGGCGTTAGGCGCCCAGACGCGGAAGAGCACACCGCCGGCCGTTTGCCTAGCGCCGAGAAAGTCGCCGGCATGTGTGCAGTTGCCCTTGACGAAGCTTTCCGCGAAGGCGTTGACCTGTTTCGTTGTCATGGGTACTCACAACCTTTGGCGTATTTTTTAAAAAAACAGCGGGAAGGTAGTCCCGCTGTTAGTTGAAGCTATTCATGGCCCTGTCCGTGCCGTTACTGATGATCACAGACACGGCCTCAGCCGCCCGTTGACACATATCCGAAACCGCTTGCACATCCCGGCCGGTGAAGTTGCTCAGAACCCAGTTGGCCATATCGTCCTCGGTTTCATTTCTGGGGGGGGCACCAACGCCGATTTTTACGCGGGGGAAGGCATCTGTTCCCAGCGCGGAAATGATACTTTTCAGCCCATTGTGCCCGCCGCTGGAGCCTTTCGTGCGTATGCGGAGCTTTCCCACCGGAAGCGCGGTATCGTCACAGACGACGATGACGCGCTCGGGCGGAATCTTGTAGTAAGCTGCAGCGGGTGCGACGGCGTTACCAGAGAGGTTCATGTAGGTTTGCGGCTTCATTACCAGCGTTTTCTGCCCACCAAGGGTACAAAGCGCAGTTAGCGCATTGAAGCGTAGGCGCGTAATTTTGAGGTTTTCGCTCTTTTCCAGCTTTTCAGCAGCGAGAAAACCGACGTTGTGGCGCGTGCCGGCATATTTTGAGCCGGGATTTCCCAGAAAAACGACAAGCCAAGCTGCACCGCCGGAGCTGCTCTTAAATAACATAGGTTACTGTCCTTTCGCCGTCCAGCGGAAAAGCGGCAGCCCGCCGCGTGGGACAAGGCGTCTTTAGTCGAACAAGGAAGAGATCGAAACCTCTTCGTAAATGCGCTCAATCGCTTCGGCAAACAGCGAATCGACGGAGAGGTATGTGATCTTTTTGCATTTCTTTTTTGCGGGATAGGGGATGGTGTCAAGCAAAAGCAGCTCCTTGATATAGCTGTCATTGATGCGGTCGATTGCAGGGCCAGAGAGCACGCCGTGGCTCGCGCAGGCGAAAATTTCCTTGGCCTCGCCCAGTTCGATAAGGGCCTTTGCCGCGCCGCAGAGACTACCCGCAGTATCAACCATGTCATCAAGCAGGATGACGGTCTTACCCTTGACATCGCCGATGATGTTCATGACTTCGGAACTGTTGGCCTTTTCACGACGCTTGTCCACGATAGCGAGGTTTAGGCCGAGCTTATGCGAAAACTTTCGTGCTCGGGCGACGCTTCCGACATCCGGAGAAACGACGATGCAGTCGTTGTTGCAGGCACCGAATTTATTGATGTAGTAGTTTGCAAATAACGGACTACCGAGGAGATTATCCACGGGGATATCAAAAAACCCTTGAATCTGGGAGGCGTGGAGATCCATTGTGAGCACCCTGTCTGCTCCGGCTTCAGTGATGAGGTTTGCCACGAGCTTTGCAGAGATCGGATCGCGGCTTTTGGCCTTCCTGTCCTGGCGGCCGTAGCCGAAATAGGGCATAACCGCCGTAATTCGCCCGGCGGAGGCTCTGCGCATTGCGTCTATCATGATGAGCATTTCCATCAAGTTGTTGTTAACCGGACCGCAAGTGGACTGAACAATGAAAACATCGGCTCCGCGAACGGGTTCGTTGATGGAGATGGAGATTTCTCCGTCCGAAAATGCCGACGCGACCGATTTTCCCAGCTCCATATTGAGCTTTTTGCAGATGCCCTGCGCCAGCGCGGGGTTGGAATTTCCGGCAAACACCTTGATTTCCTTGCCATGTGGTATCACTTCGTATCGCCCTCTCTGTTTATATTAATCTGTCGGACTATATTAATCTGTCGGACGCAGCTTCGTACGTCAAGTAGATTATAGCAAACATTTAAGGCAAATAAAAGTCCAAATCTCAGATTTTGCATGGATTTTACTTTTCTGACGGCTGTGATGCCATCTGTCGTGTCGGAAAAATATTTACAAGGCGTGGGTTTTTGTATATACTATATCGGAAATGTGGCTGAGAGAAGTGCTTTTGCATGGAAATGGGGAGATTTCCCCTGATTGGATATTACGGAAGGACTGGACATAGATCATGCTGGAATTTGAAGAATACAAGGTCAAGCTTAACAACATTAGGCCGACGCTCAACGATTTGGGCGTTGCCCTCAAGTTGATTGAGGCCGAGCAGGAGATCGCGGAACTGGAAAAGCAGACCGAGCAAAGTGGCTTCTGGGATGACCTCGAAAACTCTCAGAAAGTTCTTAAACGTACAAAGCAGCTAAAAAACAAATGTGCGGGTTTTAAAAAGCTTAAGGACGCCTTTGACGATCTCTATGCCATCTGCGACATGGCGCTGGAGGAAAACGACGAATCGATGCTTGACGAGTTGGTGTCTGGCTACGCCGGCTTTGAAAAGAAGCTCCAGGACGCGCGGCTTGCGACCCTGCTTTCCGGCGAATACGACAGTTGCGGAGCGATATTAACCTTCCACGCTGGTGCTGGTGGTACCGAGGCGCAGGACTGGACGCAGATGCTATTCCGCATGTACCAGCGCTGGGCCGAGCGGCACGGCTTTAGCTGTAAGACCCTCGACTACCTTGACGGGGAGGAGGCGGGAATCAAGAGCGCGACCATTGCCATCGAGGGCGAAAATGCCTATGGTTACCTCAAAAGTGAGCACGGTATCCACCGTCTAGTCCGCGTGTCACCCTTTGACTCCTCGGGCAGGCGGCACACAAGTTTTGCCGCGCTGGAAGTTATGCCCCAGATCAGTGACGATGCGGAAATTGAGATCCGCTCGGAGGATCTGAAAGTGGACACATACCGCAGCTCTGGCGCGGGGGGTCAACATGTAAATAAGACCGAGAGCGCCATCCGCATCACACATATCCCCTCGGGTATCGTTGTCTCCTGCCAGACCGAGCGAAGCCAACACCAGAATCGCGACTATGCCATGAGTATGCTACGCTCCCGTCTGGCCGAAATCAAGGAGCGCGAGCATCTGGATAGAATCGAGGACATCAAGGGCGTGCAGATGAAGATCGAATGGGGTAGCCAAATCCGGTCCTACGTATTCATGCCGTACACCCTCGCCAAGGATCACCGCACAAACTATGAAAACGGCAACATCAATGCCGTGATGGACGGCGATTTGGACGGCTTCATCAACGCCTATCTCGCGATGAACGCCGCAAAATAAGCATAGAAAGAATGCAGGTATTCGGAAGAATACCTGCATTCTTGTCGGACTCTGTTAGAAGATCGAATAGGCTGCGACGAGGCCGCAGAATACGATGGAGACCGTGGAGCAGAGCTTGATGAGGATATTTATGCTTGGGCCGGAGGTGTCCTTGAAGGGATCACCAACCGTGTCGCCGATGACGGCCGCCTTGTGGCAGTCGCTGCCCTTGCCGCCATGGTTGCCGCCCTCGATGTATTTCTTGGCGTTATCCCATGCGCCGCCGGCATTGGCCATGAACACGGCCATGACAAGGCCGGTGACCGTTGTTCCCGCGAGGAGGCCGACAACGCCCTCAACGCCGAGGATAAGGCCCGTCACGATCGGTACAACGACCGCAAGCAGAGAGGGACGAATCATTTCCTTTAGCGCTCCCTTTGTACAGAGGTCGACGCAAGACTCATAGTCGGGGCTGTCTTCGCCCGTCATAATGCCCTTGATTTCACGGAACTGGCGGCGAACCTCAACGACGATGTTTTCCGCAGCTCGGCGTACGCCGCTCATGGTCATCGCGGCGAAGACGAATACCAGCATCGCACCGATAAACAGGCCGACAAGGACTGCAGGATTCGTGATCGTGAGGTCTAGCTTGAAGTCGATCTTGGACTGGGCAATGTCGATATAAGAAACCAGAAGCGCCAGCGCAGTGAGCGCGGCGGAGCCGATGGCAAAGCCCTTTCCTGTGGCGGCCGTGGTGTTGCCTAGGCTGTCAAGCGCATCGGTGCGCTCGCGTACCTCGTGCGGAAGACAAGACATCTCGGCGATGCCGCCGGCGTTGTCGGCCACGGGGCCATAGGCGTCGGTCGCCAAGGTGATTCCTAGGGTAGAGAGCATGCCGACCGCTGCGATACCGATGCCGTAAAGACCGCGGCTGAAGGAGAGGGTGTATTCTGCGGAGCCGGTTGACAGCGTGCCGCCCGCCGCCAAGAAGCTGACGATGACGGCGGCACCAACTATCAGGATGGGCGCGGCGGTAGACCGCATGCCCAAGGAAATGCCGCCTATGATGATGGTGGCGGCGCCGGTTTCTGAGGCATCGGCCAGCTCCTGCGTAGGCTTATAGGTGTCGGATGTGTAATATTCGGTAAAATAGCCGATCAGGCAGCCGCCGGCAAGGCCGCTGAAGATTGCAATCAGGATGCCCCACCAGTTGACGCCCTCAACACCACCCATCACGAAGTAGGACAGGGGCGCGGCGGCGATGGCGGCAAGAATGGCAGCGATATATGTACCGCGGCGCAGGGTGCCCAGCAGTTCCCGCTGCGAGGCCTTCTCGCCCGTGCGAATGAAGAACGTGCCAACTGCGGAACAGAAGATGCCGACGACGGCCAGAGCGAGCGACAGGAACATGCCGTTCCATCCGTAGCCGGCGGAGGCGCCAATGGCAAAGGTGGCGAGGATGGAGCCGACATAGCTCTCATAAAGATCCGCGCCCATGCCGGCCACGTCGCCGACGTTGTCTCCGACGTTATCGGCAATGGTGGCGGGATTGCGGGGGTCGTCCTCTGGGATACCGGCCTCGACCTTACCGACGAGGTCGGCGCCCACGTCTGCGGCCTTCGTGAAAATACCGCCACCGACGCGCGCAAAGAGCGCAGCAGCCGAAGCGCCCATGCCAAACATGACCATGGTGTTTGCAATTTCCGTAGCTTCACAGTGGAAGCCGTAGCGCAAAACCATAAACCAGATTGTGATGTCAAGAATGCCGAGCCCAACAACGGTAAAACCCATGACTGAGCCGGAGGAGAAGGCTACCTGAAGGCCCTTGTTTAGGCTCTCGCTCGCAGCTTGGGCCGTGCGGGCGTTTGCAGAGGTAGCAATCTTCATGCCAATAAAGCCGGCAAGCGAAGAATAGATCCCGCCTGTGACAAAGGCGAAGGGGACAAAGGGCGAAACCATGCCAAAATAGGCAAGAACGCCCAGAATGAGCGCCATGACGAGAAAAAAGACCGCCACGGCCCTGTACTGACGCCTCAGATAAGCGTTTGCACCGCTGCGGATCGCAGCAGCGATTTTTTGCATGGTCTCGTTCCCCTCGCTGAAAGACAAGACCCTGCGGCTCTGAACAAGTGCATACAGCAGAGCGACCAACGCGCCTGCAAAGCCTATCCAGAAAAAGTTTTGCATAAATTCACTCCTCAAATTTTCCTCTGCCGGGCTTTTGCCCAACAACGTAAATCATAATGGATGTCGCAGGAAATTTCAATCTTTTTTTGAGCATTTTGCATTTATTTTTGTTTATTACTTGTTGAATGAGTACAAAAGTCTGGAATCATACTTACCATTCGTACAAGTTGTCGGGTGTTTCCAATGCCGGAAAATGGCGCGTTATTCGCTTGAACTATTCTTTTCCTGTGGTATACTTGACACAATTACAGCATCATCGGAGGTCATCATGAAAGGAATCATTCTCGCCGCGGGAAAAGGAACCCGCCTGTACCCCATCACGCATTCGGTGTGCAAGCCGCTCCTACCCGTATACGACAAGCCGATGATTTATTATCCACTTTCACTGATGCTCTCAATGGGTATTACTGAAATTTTGATTATTGTTCCGCCGGACGATCAAGCACAATTTGAAAACCTCTTGGGTGATGGCGGGAATTTCGGCGCGCACATCAGCTACATCCGCCAGTTTGAGCGGCGAGGAATCGCGGATGCCTTTATTCTCGGCAAGGATTTCATCGGCGGTGACCGAGCCTGCCTCGCGCTGGGGGACAATATCTTTTTTGGCAAGAACCTCCATGAGCGCTTGCTAGAGGCTAGGGACAGTACGGCGGGTGCGACGGTTTTCGGCTGCTATATGGACGACCCCAGCCCCTTTGGCGTTGTCGAATTTGACGGTGAGGGTAGGGTCATTAGCCTTGAAGAAAAGCCTGAACACCCGAAATCACACTACATTATCCCAGGCCTGTATTTTTACGATTCACGTGTCTCCGAAATTGCCGGGAAGGTCGTTCCCTCCGCACGGGGGGAGCTAGAGATCACCTCGGTCAACAGCGCCTACCTTGCGTTGGACGCTCTGCGCGTCGTGCCGCTGGACAAGGAGATTATCTGGTTTGACACCGGCAACTCCAGTTCCCTGCTTGACGCCGCCTGTGCCATCAGGGACTATAAAAACGTCACCGGTGAGGAAATTGGCTGTCTGGAGGAGCTTGCCTACAAGAACGGTCTGATCGGACGAGAAAAGCTCCTTGAAGTGGCAGAGAAGATCAAGATGTCCGATTACGGTAAATACCTGATGAGCTTTGCCCAGAACTGCGAAATCTAGCTGCAAAAGCGCCTGAACTTCTAACAGAGGTTCAGGCGCTTTTTTAATGCGGAATCAACGGTAAATTTTAGTACTGCCGGAGATCGTTTCCTCGATGGAGCGAGAGAGGACGTCCTTGGCGGCCTCGAGATCCCTTGCGCGGATGGCGACACAGAGCGCGTCTGTGCGTTTTCGCATCAACTCATAACCGTGCAGGCGGAAAAAGCGCTCAAAAAGGGTGATGTTCGGCGCCTTGAAGGAATAGAATATCATGGGCAGGAGCGTGTTTCCCGAAAAACTGCAGAGCAGATGATCAAAGGCGAAAACGGCCTCCGCGGCCGAGGACGGTTCACTGGCGCGATCCAGTGCGGCAGAGCAAAGGAATAACTTGCGAATCTCCTCGTCCGTAATGCTGGGGACGGAAAGCTCCAGTGCGAGAGCCGTCAGCACTTTGCGGATTTGAAGAATCGAGAGGATGTCTGCATCTGGCAGGGTTCCGCCGTTGAATTTCATAATTGAGATTAGGGTGTCCAGCTTTCCCTTTTTGCGGTAATCGGCGACATAGGTTCCGCTACGCGGCACAATTTCCAAAAAGCCCTTATCGGCGATTTCGGATAGCCCGGCGTTGACGACGCTGCGGCTGATCCGCATGGATTCAGCCAGCTCTCGTTCCGAGGGCAACTTTTCGCCGATGGCCAGCTTGCCGGAGAGAATCATAGTTTCAAGCTGTTCGATGAACAGCTCCTTCAGGGTTGGCGCACTCAATCTAGTAAATTCCATTTTGATCATCCTCCATATTGGTTCAACCAGGTACCAGGTGTATATTATATCATAATTACCGGCGCATGCACAAGCAATATTACTGAAATTAATAGCTGATAATTCAGGAGTTGTTGACACTGAATGGATAGCGTGTTATCCTTAACACAAATCATATAAGATAGCAGTTGGCTTGGTAAACATACCAGGCTGATTGTTCTGTCGGCTCAAGTTTTTATTTTAACAAAGGGCGCGCATGAACACACGCAACAAAGGTGAAGGATGCCTGCGTTTTGCGGTGGAAAAAAGAGTATTGAGAGGTTAAGAGAATGGAACACAAAGAAAAAGTTTTGATGTTTGCCAACAAGGTCGGCAACAAGAAAAACGGCCAGAAATCGGGAATGACGGCCTCCTATACATGGACCGACCCGGAATACATGATTATGGAGCCGGTTGTGACGGATGAGATGGCAGAGGTCGCGCTTGGTATGGATTTCCGCGTCCACAAGTCGGCGGAGGAGATTGCGAAGGCCTCCGGCAAAGATTTTGAAACGGCCAAGCGCTGTCTGTATGAATTGGCAGATATCGGTGTCTGCTTTGTCAATGAGGAAGACGGGGTTGACAAGTTTTGGTATGAATCGTGGATTCCAGGCATCATGGAGATGATGGTCAACCATCCCAGTCTGCCCTATAAGTATCCTCAGATCGCCGAGGCCTTTGAAGCCTACGGCCGCGTTCGTGGCCCGAAAAGCTCCGGTGCGTTCCCGGTCGGCATCGGTCTGATGCGTGTCATACCAATTGAGAAGGCGATTGACGGCAACTCCCATGCCTGTTCGTATGAGGAGATTTCCAAGTATCTGGAAGAAGCGCATTGCTTCTCGGTGTCCAACTGCTCCTGCCGTACTTCGCGCGAAATCATGGGCGAGGGCTGCGGCCACCTCAAGGAGGATATGTGCATCCAGCTTGACCATGCAGCGGAGTACTATATCCGCACAGGCCGCGGCCGCAAGATCTCGAAGGAAGAGGCCTATGAGATTATCCGTCGTGCCGAGGAAAACGGCCTGATGCATCAGATTCCTAACACGGATGGCTCCGGCAAGACCCACGCGATCTGCAACTGTTGCGGCTGCGGCTGCTATGCTCTGCGCACAAGCACCATGTTCAAAAACAACGACATGTCGCGCTCGAACTATGTCGCGCGCGTTGACAAGGAAAATTGCGTCGCCTGCGGCCAGTGTGTCGAAAACTGCCCGACAAACGCGATCCGGCTTGGCCAAAAACTTTGTGCTAGAATCCCTGTTGTCACAGATATCACGACAAAGGTCACTCCGCGCGACTACAAGTGGACTGAGGACAAGT
>CAYRIA010000019.1:0-6653 GCA_964424175.1 uncultured Oscillospiraceae bacterium
CGCGATGGTTCCATCGGAGAGGCCAACGCAATCCGCGACCAGCGCGTCGAGGTCGCGCAGGCCAACTCCATCGCCATTAAGGGTGAAAATAGCGCCCAGATTGACGTAGCGCGCTCCAACGCCGAGCGGCGTGAAAAGGAGGCAGAATCACTGCGTCTGGCAACTGCCGCGGAAAAAATCCAGGCCGCAAAGGCGCTTGAGGAAGCCTATGCCGCCGAGCAGCAGGCGGAAATCGCCCGCTCCGCACGTGAAAAAGCAACCCAGGAGGCCGACATCATCGTCCGCACCGAGATTGAAAAGCGCAAACTGGAGCTGGAAGCCGAAGCACAGGCCGAGATGATTCGCCGCCGCGCCAGGGGCGAGGCGGACGCCATCCGCGCCAAGATGGAAGCCGAAGCCGAGGGCCAGAAGGCCATCCTTATGAAGCAGGCCGAGGGTCTGCATGAGATCGTCAAGGCCGCTGGAGGCAACCCCGCGGATGCCATCCGTCTGCTGCTGGCCGACAAGATGGAGGAGCTTATCCGTATCCAGGTCGAGGCCGTCAAGAACATCAAGATTGACAAGATCACCGTCTGGGACGGCGGCGGCGATGGCGAGGGCAAGACCGCCACCGCGGGCTTTGTCTCGGGACTGATGAAAAGTGTGCCGCCGATGAACGAGCTGTTCAACATGGCGGGCATGAACCTGCCGCAGTTCATGGGCACAGCCCAACAAGCGCCCACCGCCATCACGGAAACGGCTGAAGCACCCACGGAAGAACCACAAGCTTAACGGGAATCGCGCTTGCGCGCAACCCATCCGACAAACAAACAGGGGGTGCAGGTTTTTGCCTGCACCCCCTGCCCGTATATAAGGAGGAGAGTGGATTATCTTTGTTTGAAGCCCTTACTACTTTGGGAACACGACCACTAAAAGCATTTTGAACGCTGTCTCCGCAAAGACCGCATGGGGCTTTTTCGCTGGCATGACGAGGACTTCTCCTGCACCGACCAGATGTTCTTTCCCATCGACGGTAAACAGTCCCGTGCCCTCAAGTACCGTGACCATGGCGTCGCCGTTGGAATCGTGGCTGCTAATCTCCTCACCCTTGTCAAAGGCGAACAGGGTGATGCTCACAGCGGCGTTCTGTGCCAGCGTCTTGCTCACCACCTGCCCGGGAAGGGTGGAAACCTCATTTGCCAACTTCAGAACTTCCTCATGCGACATATTTTTAATGTATTTCTCCGCCATTGCCAATACCTCCTGTCATTCTCAGAACCGGTCGTTTTTCCGCATTTGCTTTATTTGTCTTTAGTATAGCCGAATAGGCCGGGAAAAGCCGTTGTTTTTACAACGTGCAATCAAAATGCGCGCAGAATTAGTAAGTTTTCCCTTTACAGGCCATTTAGCGCCCGATATAATACCAATATATTCCTCAAAATTTGGTATTATGAGGTGATCGGGCTTGGCTCCGACATTCAAAGCGCTCGCCGTACACTACCTTGAAAACGGCGGCGAACAGGTTGACACAGACTTCATTTACGCGCGCATAGGCGGCAAGTCGATCACTGAAATCGACGTCGAAGAACTGCGTGCGCTTTTTGCAGACCTATATACATTTGAAAAGCTCCGCGGGGCTGTGCTCGCCGCACGAAAAAGCTTCATCATTGGCGTTTTTCGCTTTGCGCTTGACTGTGGAATCCTCTCCGAAATGCCCGAAATTACCCACAGGAACACTCCCCCACCGAATCTGTTCTATCCGCCTGACGAACAAGCAATGCATGAGCTCTTATTGCGTGAGGAATTCACACCGGCGGGCATAATCTTGCGTCTGGCGTGGTATTGCGGACTACTGCGCAGTGAACTCACTCTTCTGACCTGGCAGCAGGTAGACCTTGAAAACAATCGGCTCATCCTGCCTGACCGCAGTGTTCCCCTAAGCCATGAGATGGTGGACTACCTGAAGCGGCTGAGCACATCCCCTCGCCCCGATTCGGACTATGTGCTGGTCTCCCGGCGCGGAACCGCGCCCCTGGCGCAACAGAGTGTTTCAGCGCTTGCGCGGCGAGCCCTGGACAGCGCAGGCCAGAGCAAGGTGCGGCTAAACGACCTGCGTATCAGCTACATCGTCGGACTGCTCAGACGCTATGACTGGGAGCGCGTTTCCTACATTTCCGGCGTAGACCTGCCAGCCTTGCAGCAGCATTACGCGCCCTACTCCGGAAGAGAGCGCCTCACCCGTGGCACAAAAGCTGCCCTGACTCCAAAGCTCCACGGGGCGCTGTCGCGCTTTATGGATGCCGAGGACACGAGCCTTGTCGGCCTTGCTCTGCGCTTTGTTTGGCAGTTGGGGGTTCCGATTTCTGTTCTGCCCCTGCTGCGCTGGGAACAGATCGACTTTATCCGGCAGACTGCCATTTTTCGGGATAGGGAAGCCCCAATTCCGGAGGATTTTCTGGAGCTGCTCCTTCGCCTGCGATCCGCGCGGACGGACGGCAGCGAAAGCCTACTCTTAAACGACCGCGGCGGCAAACCAACGGACGCTTTTTACATCCAAAAGGCGGTGCAGCAAGCCCTCATCCGTGCCGGGATTACCGGAGTCACACTCTCTACTTTATACCGCGACTATTGGCGTAAAAACTTCGCCGGCCTGCAAGAACTGCTGGACGCCCGAAACACGCTTGAAGCCGGAAACGAATTTAATTCCATGCCAAAAAAACTTCCCGCAGAGCTACGCCGCGCCTCCGCCGAGCGTCTGCTGGCCCATCTGCGCGAAAATGGCCCTGTAGACGCCGGGGCGCTGGCAAAGGCACTCGGACTGGAGAGAAAGGCTCTTGCCGCCCTGCTCCGGGATTGCCGAGCGCGGGGAGAGCTTGTCCGCGTCGGCTTTCGATATGCCCTGCCCGGCGTCCTCGTGCCCGCGGAAGAGCAGAAAGCCGTTATCCTCAGCTATTTGGGTGAGCGTGGACCGGCCGGCGCCGCGGAGCTTGCGGCTCTGCTTGGTCTGGAGGGCAGCAGGCAGCTCTACTGGGTCATCAATCCCCTGCTGAAGGACGGCTCTTTACTCCGTGCGGGGCGGAATAACTATTGCCTGCCCGTCTGCCCAGCCGAGCCAGAAACGGCATGAGCCCTGTCTGTGCGTAGAAAAACGCCGCATTGTGTGCGGCGTTTTCCGTATATACGGTTCAATAATCGTAGCCGTAATCGCCCGGGTCGGACCAAGGGTCATAGTCGTTGGACTCATACCATCCGTCGTCATAATAGTAGCTGTCATCGTAGTAATACTCGTCTTCATAATAGCCGGTGTCGCCGGGATCAGACCAGGGATCCCAATCGTTCGGCTCATACCACTCGTCGTCATAGTAAATACCGTTATCACCCGGGTCAGAGCCATATTGTGGTTCGTTGTTTGCAACGATCTGCGAGGTCGACCAGCCGGGGTTGAGGGTGACGTCGGCGACGATCTTGTTGGCGATGTCGTAATAGCGCTTGATTGCACTCTCGTCGGCCAGCGTGAAGATGGCCAGTACATAACCCGTAGGACCATAGTAGCGCACGTCGAGCGCACCGCGCACGGGGGTTTCCGCCGCCTCATCAAAAATTTCACCGGCCATCCAGGTATAATAGGAATACGAATAATAGTTGCCGGCATCGACGAAATTGCTTCCCAGGCTTTTGATAAGCTTTCCGGTAAAGAGAACATCGCAAACCTTGGGGGCAATTTCAGCCAGCGCAGTTTTGGCGCTATCCGGACCGGCGTTGAGTCGCGCCTCATAACTGCCTCCTAGCTGGATCAGGGCAAAGGTGATGCACTCATGGACATCCGGCTCATTGAGCGCATCTAGCTGCAGATGCAGCGAATCCGCGTCCTCGGTAATTACTTGCATCGTAGCGGGATAGGGGATTATCACACTCTCATAGCCCGGCATGGCAATGGAGCGCTTAAGCGGGTCTTCCGCAGAGGGGGGCGGGATCTCCGCGTCCTCCGCTGCAAATTCCAGATCGCCCTCGACGCTCACGGTCTCACCCTTTTTGTCTGTGATTTGCGCCTGCCAGCCCGTTGCGGTTGATACAAGAGACAGGGTCGCTCTATTGGACAGCGGTAAATCATAAAAATAATAATAGTCGCCGTCGGTGTCCGACGCCATAACGTCGTATGCCCCCGGGCTCGCGTGCTCCAGTTGAAGCGTCATGGTCTTTCCGTCAGCCAGAACGCCCAAGCTGTCTCCCCAACTATCGGCGTCGGCCGCGGAAATGTACAGCTCTGTCAGGTCGTATCCCAGCAGGTTTTCCACCATCACATCCAGCGCGCCACCCCCACCGCAAGCGGAAAGCAGCCCGCTCAGCAGCGCAAGCATCAGGACCGCTGCCAGAACCTTTTTCGTTCTCTTAATCACTTTGTTCCCTCCCAATAACCCAGCCTATACTGAGAATAGTTTAAAATGCGCGCCAAGCCCGCGTTTTTTTGCAAAATCGCAGGCTCACGGTTCCCAACCGGGCCGTGTTCTGTTAGTATAATAACAGGCAGCTTCCGAGCGGAATAGCGCCCCCGAGTGACCTTTTTAATTAAGGTCTCCGGACAGCTCTGTGAAAAGCTGCATGGATGGAGATTTGGCATGAAAACCTTCTTTACCGGACTGATCAAAGCGCTTTTCAACGACAAACTGGAATTTCGGGTTCGTCTGTTCAACCTTCTGGCGCTGTCAGGCGCAATTATCAGCTTCCTGATGGCGCTCGCCTCGCTTATCACCTCCGACAACCTCCTCTTGTTGAACCTCATGCTTACCTTGCTCTCGACGGGGCTGCTCTGGTTTTCCTATAAGAGCCACCGCTACCAGCTCTGCTATCTGATTACGATCATTTTCATTTTTTTCCTTGGATTTGGCTTCCTATTCCTAACCGGTGGCTACAGGAGCGGCCTTCCGTCGTTTTTTATTTTTGGCATCGTCTTTACAATCTTCATGCTCAAGGGTGCGCTGCGGACGGTTGTGACCGCGTTTGAAATACTGTTTTACATCGGGCTATGCTGCTACGGCTACTATTTCCCCGACCGCATCGCTTGGTATGACACGGAGGCGGTGCTGGTGACGGACGTGATCATCGGCTTCGTCACCGTCAGCATCGTGCTTGGCGTGACAATCAGCCTGAGTCTCGGCATGTATGACCGGCAGCGCCAGCTGCTTGAGCAGGCACGGCGGGAGGCGGTCGATGCAAATCAGGCAAAAAGCGTCTTTCTCGCAAACATGAGCCACGAAATCCGCACACCCATCAACATTATGCTGGGTATGAACGAGATGGTGCTGCGTGAGCGCCCATCCGCCGCAGTCACCGCCTATGTCACGCGCTCGCAGGATGCAGGCCAGCTCCTGTTGTCGCTGATCAACGACATTCTGGATGTGTCCAAGCTCGAATCCGGAAAGATGACCCTTTCGGAGACGGCCTATTCCACAGAGGAGCTTTTCCGCCGCCTGGCGCAGGCGGGCGCAGAGCAGGCTGAACAACGCGGCCTTGCCTTCTCTGCGGAGTGTGCGGGCTTGCCTGCCATGCTCTGGGGCGATGAACTGCATATCCGTCAGATCGCGGCAAACTTTCTGAGCAATGCCGTCAAGTACACAGAGTCCGGCTCGGTCACGCTCGCCGTTAGGGGCACACCCCCGCCCACGGGGGACGGGGTTCTACTTACCATTACAGTAACCGATACCGGCATCGGCATTAGCGAGGCTGAGCAGACGCACATTTTTGAGGCCTTCTCCCGCGGCGGAGCAGCAAGCGGCGGGGTCGAAGGCTCGGGGCTTGGGCTTGCCATCGCGCGCGAGCTGACCCAGCTCATGGGTGGCAAGCTCTATTTGCAGAGCAAATACGGCTGCGGCAGCAGCTTCACGGTGGAACTCCCTCAGCGTTCTGTTACAGACCCTCAGGCTTCGCTAAGCTCCTCGGCTGCCCCGTCGGCAGAGCAGAGCTTTCTTGCTCCCCGGGCGCGCGTGCTGGTTGTTGACGACAACCCGGGCAACCTTGAGCTGATGCGTTTGCTTCTTGCCCGCACTTTGCTTCACGTCGACACTGCCCAAGACGGTGCGCGGGCGATAGCGCTGGTAGCACAAAACGACTATCACCTGATATTGATGGACTATATGATGCCGGGCATGGACGGCCTTGAAGCTCTGCGGCTGTTGCGGCAGACCGGGTATACCGCCCCTATCGTCGCCGTGACGGCAGACGTTACGGGCGACACCCGCCAAACCCTCCTCGACGCAGGTTTTTCCGCCTGCCTGTCAAAGCCCGTACCCCACGAGCGGCTGGAGCAAATCCTTCTCCAGTTTCTGCCCGAAGCGCTGGTGACGCGCATCAGCCTCGATTCTTTACCCACGGACACGATGCAGAATCGAGCCCTTGGCGAGCTGCTGCAAAAGGCCGGTATTTCCCTCGAAAGCGGACTAAGCTTTCTAGGGAGAGATCCGTCGCAGTATACAGTTGCAGCAAATCTCTTTCTCACGAACACGCAGACGACCGCGGCGCAGCTCGCGGTACTCTGCGAAGCGCGGGACTTTCAGGCGCTCACCCACAGCGTGCATGGGCTGAAATCCCTGGCGCGGGTGGTGGGCGCGGATGCGCTCGCGGCGCTTGCGGGGCGAGTAGAGGAGAACTCCCGCGCGGGCGATACGGGCTTTGTCTGC
>CAYRIA010000019.1:6753-20112 GCA_964424175.1 uncultured Oscillospiraceae bacterium
AAAAAATCCTAGCCGTGGACGACGATATCGCCTTGCTCAGACTGACCGAGGCACTATTAGCGGAACAGTACGATGTAAGCCTTGTTAAAAGCGGAAGGCAGGCTGTCCGCTTTCTGGAAAAAAGCGGTTGCCCCGACCTTATACTGCTCGACATTGACATGCCGGACATGGACGGCTTTGAAACCCTTCTGAAAATTCGCGCATCGGAAAAGGGCGGCGATGTTCCCATCATTTATCTGACGGGGCTGGAGCTTGCCGGCTGCGAGGCGCGCGCCCTGACGCTGGGCGCGGTGGATTATATCCGCAAACCCGTGGAAAAGGATGTGCTGCTGGCACGGATTGCCCTGCGCCTGAAACAGACCAAAAACCGCCTTGAGCTGGACGATCTTAAGGAAAACCTAGAGAGTCTCGGCGGCCTCAATCCCGAAAAGCTGCCGGAAATGGCACAGCGGCTCACCAAAACCGAATTCACCGTCGCCAAGCTCGTCGCACAGGGCTATACCAACGAGGAGATCGCCAATAAGCTCTGCTACTCCCCGGCCTATGTCAAAAAGGTCGTCTCGCGGGTTTTTGATCGGCTTGATATCAGCCGCCGCAGCGAGGTCAAGCGTTTTTTTACCTGAGTGTCAGCTTCGCATGCTCCCGCTGGTCGTCGGGCAATTCAGCCGCTCTGTCCCGACACAGATACCTCTTTTCAGGGCAATAACTTACAATCAGGCAGGTGACTAAATGGCGAAAGAACTGCAAACTACCAAGACAGGTCTGGCAAAGATCACCGCTCCTCTGCTCGATTGGTACGGCAAAAACGCCAGAGCCTTGCCTTGGCGAAAAAACACCGAACCTTACCGGGTCTGGGTATCGGAGATCATGCTCCAGCAGACGCGGGTGGAGACCGTAATCCCCTACTATCTTCGCTTCATGGAGGCCTTGCCCACGATTGAGGCTCTGGCTGAAGTCGACGAAGCGCGGCTGATGAAGCTCTGGGAAGGACTGGGCTATTACAGCCGAGCACGCAATTTGCAGAAGGCCGCCCGGCAGATCGTTGCAGTGCACGGCGGACGCTTTCCGAAGACTTACGCGGAAATCCGTGCCCTTCCCGGCGTTGGCCCTTACACGGCGGGCGCGATTGCTTCTATCAGCTTCGAGCTACTCACGCCTGCGGTAGACGGCAACGTGCTGCGTGTGCTTGCCCGACTCATCGGTAGCGCGCGCGATATTGCCATCCCTGCTGTCCGAGAGGAATTTGCCACGCTACTGCAAGACATTTACCCAGCCGGTCACTGCGGTGACTTTACCCAAAGCCTGATGGAGCTGGGCGCAACGGTCTGCCTGCCAAAGGCTGCGCCGCGCTGCGAAATCTGCCCTGTCTCCCCCTTCTGCCGCGCCTATCTGGGCGGCACACAGGCGGCGCTGCCGGTCAAGGCCAAAAAAGCACCCAGAACACGAGCGCTGAGAACGGTTTTTCTGCTGCGCTGCGGAGATAAGCTCGCGCTGCGGCGGCGCGCCCCCGAAGGCTTGCTCGGGGGGCAATGGGAGTTTCCCAGCGCGGAGGGACATTTGCGGCCGGACGAGGCCGCAGGCCAGCTTGCGGACTGGGGCATTCCCGCGTCCGCGCCGGTTGATGGTCCCCGCCGAAAGCACATTTTCACCCATGTGGAGTGGGAGATGGTTAGCTATCTTGCAGACTGTAGCGGCGAAAGCCCCGGCTTCCACTGGGTCACAAGACAGACGCTGGTGGAGGAGCTTGCCCTGCCCTCGGCTTTCCGCCCCTTTTTGGACGCGCTCTGAGCGCGAATGCAGCATGCCCCCGTGCCGTTCGTCGGAACGGCACGGGGACATGCTATACTTTGGCACGTTGCGATCTCAGCTCAGTCCGCTGAATAGCCAGACGCTGGGCACAACTACAAACAGAAAAAGGAGTGTACTAACCACAAAGCAGTCAATCGCGTCTTGTTGCGCGGCGGGGTTGCCTCGCGACCAAACCATCGCCATCAGCGGAGTCGGGCAGCCGGCAAGCACGGCAAGCACCATAGCCTGACGCGCATCCGTCAGCAGCAGCAGGAACAAAAAGCAGACCGCCGGAAGTACGACGACTTTCAGAGCTGAAAAGCGCCACGAAACTGCACGTTTCAGGCTGTCCCGGATGCGGACGCCTGCAAGAGCAAGGCCAACATAAAAGAGCGCGATGAAGGAGACAAGTGTCGTCGAGGCATTAAAAACAGGTCTAAATACCTGCGGAACGGGCACGCTTGCAATGGACAGCCCTAGACTGACAGCCAGTGCAATCAGGCAGGGGTTCAGCCAAGATGCTGGTCGGGAGCTCCGTTCACCCGCCAGCATCGAGGGGTAATGCAGCATAATGCAGCATTCAGATGAACAAATCGCCCACAGCACTGTAGACAATGGTGAGGACGACGGCGCCGCTTCCGAAAAACCGATGCAGAACAGGCAGACCGATGTAAGCCACGTTTCCGATGCCCAGCATGAAGTTCCACAGCGCGGGATGCCGAAAGCTCCTGCGGCGGAAATACAAACGCCCCGCCAGAAAAAGGACGTCTGTAAGCCCCGCACAAAAGACAACTCCCAGCGCGCTCTGCGCCCAGAGCAACCGGAAATCCGTCGTCCAAATGTTTGCGAGGATCATAAATGGATAACAGACATTAACCAGGAAAAATCCCAACCGGAGACGCGCACGTTCCCCGAGGGCACTGCCTTTCGCCGCGCCCCAGCCGAGCAGGGGAATTAGGACAAAGCGAGCGATTGCGTCAAGTGCCCCCGTCAATATTTCCCGTCCACCTGTTCAAAATGCGTCGGTGCGGAAATAGACTCCCCGCCGGAGGCAATCCAGTCGGCCTGTATGCGGATCATGTCGTCCAGTGGCACAAGCGGCATCCCGAGCAGGCCGCCCAGCTTCGTGGTGTTGCTATAAATACCCACCGGACGCTCCTCTCCCGTATAAATCGGCTCCTTACCGAAAATTTTGCCGAAGGCTTCAGCCGTCCAGCGCGTAGAAATGCACTGGGTGCCAGTCACGTTCAGAGCAGCGGGCGGGTTTGCGGTGTGCAGCAGACTGCGGAGTGCATATTCGCAAACGTCGCCCTGCCAGATGCAGTTATAAATACCGCGTCCCAGGCTGACGGGGCGCCCACCATAGACCGCGCCGGCAATATCGAACAGGACGCCGTAGCGCGGCTCGATGGCATAGTTGAGGCGAAACAGCAGCGACTTTGTGCCGTTTTTTTCGGCATAGTATTCAAACACGCGCTCGCGGCCCAAGCAGGTCTGGCCGTATTCGCCGTCCGGATTTGGCTCATCTCCCTCGCAGGAGCCGCCCGACAGGGCCGACGCGTCGCCATAGATGTTGCCAGTGGAGAACACCACGAAGCGCGCATCAGGGAAGCGCTCACAGACCTTCGCCGGCAGCAGCACGTTTGTCGCCCACGTGAGGGACTGGTTATCCGAGGTGCCGAACTTTCGTCCGGCCATAAAAATGATATTGGCGCAGTCTGGCAGCGCCGCAAGCTGCGCAGGGTCGGAAAGGTCCGCCTCCAGCACCTCTACGCCCCAGGCACGCATCGCCTCGGCCGTGCCCGTGCGGTCGAGTAGCGTGGCCGCCAGCACACGTTTGGAGACGCCGGCCGCCTTGCAGGCGCGTGCAGCCGTTACCGCCAAGCTGGGGCCGACCTTGCCGCCAGCCCCCAGAATGAGGATATCCCCCCCGATTTTTTTAATATCCTCCACTACCCTGCGCGAAAGCAAAAGCGCAGACGTCAACGGCTGGGCAGCCTGCTTTAACGACCGGCAGGAGTTTCTTGTCAGCCGCAGGTATGAGATCACGGACATCGTCGACCGCGTTGGCGGCGGCGACTCCTTTGCCGGCGGCTTGATCTATGGACTGACCCATTACGAGGACAGGCGGAAGGCACTGGAGTTCGCGGTGGCGGCCTCCTGCCTCAAGCACTCCATCCACGGCGACTTCAACCGGGTCTCCGTCAAGGAGGTCGAGGCTCTCGCCGGCGGCGACGGCTCCGGTAGAGTTCAGCGCTAAGTATTCTCACGCAGTAGTACAGCCTACGGACGATATTGAGCATCTTATGCGAACAGAGGGCGGCACAGCTTAGCTATGCGAGCCCTCTGTTTTTACCCGCTAACAAAAAACACGCCGAAAATGTGTGTGGAACACATTTTCGGCATGTTTTTCCGTTAAATCAACTGGCCTTTTCTTCACGCTTTGTGCCTCTCCACTGCCAGCTCGCACAACCGCCATAAGCCAAGTTACGCTCGATGCGGTTAATGCTGCACTGGTCAATCAGTGCACAGTGCTTGCAATCGCGGCATTTGGCAAGGTCGCTGAGCGCCTCATCAAGAATCCGCTGCTTTTCATCTATGGCAGATTGCAGCGTTACGATCGCTTCGGCACTCTGCCTAAGCACGGCGTGTTCATCGGCCTGCTCTACCCTGTAGCTTTCAAGCGATTTAATTAATTCATCGTACTTACTCATCGTCCCTGCGACCTCCTGCATAAAATTTTGTTTGTTTCGGTGGCTGTCTATTTCTACCGGAATTCTTCTGCGCCTTGCCCGGCAATATATGCATACTGCATAGTCTTTATTGTCATTATAGCAGTCCTTCCGCTTCGTGTCAATAACATTTCTGACGCTCTAAACGTTTGTAACGTTTCGCATATTTTAATGTGTAATAAAGTAACATGTTGCCCAATTCTGACGCGCGGAAGCCGAATTACACCTCAGCTTTATTACCAATAATTTCCCTTGCTGCGTTTTCGCTCCCGCACTTTCTCCTGTTAAATCGTCACAAGTTTGTATGTTTATTGCGCCAAAAAATGGGGGGGCTTGTATTGTTTACTATTTACGAAAGTTTTTCGGAACAACTTAGAATGCTCCAAATGCGTTGACACAAGTCTGAACACTGTGCTAGATTAAAACTGTGTTCGAGCACAGTTTGTAGGATTTAGGACAAGGCGGGAACACCAGTTACGACAACATCTGAGGAAGACTTATGACAATCAAAGAAATCGCCGCATTGGCGGGCACTAGCAGGGGCACGGTTGACCGCGTGCTCAACGGGAGAGGAAATGTCAATTCCGAGCTTGCGGAAAAAATTTTGCACATAGCAAACGCCAACAATTACCATCCGAATACTCTGGCCAGGGCGCTCATCAACTCGCGCAAGCACATGTCCATCGGCGTAGTCATCAACTCTCTTGGCAACGACTTTTTTGACGAGGTTCTCAACGGAATCCGTAACCGTGCCCAGAAATATGCCAATTACGGCTTGAATGTGCTGATCAAGGAGATCAAGGGCTACGACGGGGCCGAGCAACTATTAGCCATTGACGAAATGTTGGAGCAGAACATCGACGCTCTGGCAATCATGCCTCTTGATCTGCCCGAGGTGCGCGCCAGGCTGGAGGCGCTTGAAATTCCGATCGTTATGTTGAATACCGACCTGCAAATCGACAAGCTGGCCTTCGTTGGTTGCGACTATTACAACAGCGGCGGACTCAGCGGTGATATCGCCCGACTGATTCTCGGCGAGGGCGGCGGCCGAGTAGGCATTGTGATTGGTAGCTTCATGTTGCAGGGGCACAGGCTGCGTGTATCCGGCTTTGAGGACAGTGTGTCCGTTAATCCTAAAATCGAGATCGTCGCCTGTCTGGAAAACGCGGACGACGACGCCCGCTCCTATGCATTAACCCGCCAGCTGATCGATGAGCAGGCACCAGACCTGATCTACTTCGGCGCGGGCGGCATCAAGGGCGGTGTGGAGGCAGTGCTGGAAAGCGGAAAGCCTATCCGCATTCTGACCGTTGATGGAACCAGTTTTACCCATGAAAATTTGAAAAAGGGCGTTATCGACGCCACCGTTACCCAGCAGCCCTACGAGCAGGGCGTGATGACCATCAAAATTCTGCACGACTACCTCTCCAACGGAAAACCGCCGCGGGAGAAATACAACTACACAGAAAACCAGGTGAAGCTTAAAAGCTCCAAGCTCTCAGCCATTGAACGGCCAGGGGGGGCCGTGTACGATAAACAACACGATCGACGATCATAAGGAGGAACTCTGTATGGGTAAAAGACCTGTTACTTTATGCACCTGCCAATGGGCGGACCTGTCGTTTGACGAGCTGTGTGCGCTGGCATCGAAGATGGGCTACGACGGCCTGGAGATTGCCTGCTGGGGCAACAATCTCGACCTCGACCGCGCTTTCGTCGACGACGCCTACGTCCAGAACATCCTCGACACACTCAGAAAGCACAATTTGATCTGCCGCGCAATTGCCACACATATCATCGGGCAGTGCGTTGGCGATGCGCCGGATCCCCGCCTGAACAACTTTGCGCCCGCCGCACTGGCCGACAAGCCGGAGGAAATCCGCGCCTGGGGCACCGAGACCATGAAGAAGGCGGCCGTCGTTGCCAAAAAACTCGGCGCCGAAGTGGTCACCGGCTTCACCGGCTCGCCGATTTGGAAATACCTCTATTCCTTCCCTCAAACCACTGTGCAGATGGTGGAGAACGGCTTTGACGAGATCGTGCGCCTTTGGAGCCCGATCCTCGACGAGTTTAAGAAAAACGGCATCAAGTTCGCACTGGAGGTACATCCGGGCGAGATTGCCTTCGACTACTACTCCGCAAAAAAGCTTCTGGAAAAGTTTGCCGATCGCTCCGAGTTCGGCCTCAATTTCGACCCCAGCCACCTGCTGTGGCAGGGCGTAAGTCCCCACCTGTTCCTCTCTGACTTCCGCGACCGTGTCTACCACGTACATATGAAGGACGTTGCGGTTACGTTGGACGGGCGCAGCGGCCTGCTCGGCTCCCACATTGACTTCGGGAGCCTCCGGCGCGGCTGGAACTTCCGTAGCCTCGGCCACGGCGACGTCAACTTCGAGGAGATTATTCGCGTGCTCAACGATATGGGCTATAACGGTCCCCTCTCCGTCGAGTGGGAGGACAGTGGCATGGACCGCATCGACGGGGCGACCGAGGCCTGCGCCTTCGTCAAAAAGGTTGACTTCAAGGCGTCTGACTTCAAGTTTGACGACGCCATCGCCAACTAAGGGAGGATTGTTATGGCAAAGCAGATTCGTTACGGCATGGTCGGCGGCGACCTGCACGCCTTCATCGGCGAGGTGCACCGCAAGGCCATCAACTTTGACACTCGCGCGGAGCTTGTCGCCGGCTGCTTTAGCCGCGACCCCGTCAAAAACGCCGAGACCGCCGAGGCCTATTGCCTTGACCCCTCTCGCGTTTATGCAGGTTATGCGGAAATGGCCGATAAAGAGGCCGCAAGGCCGGACGGCATTGACTTCGTCGTCATCACAACTCCCAACAGCACACATTACGAGGTCTCAAAGGCTTTCCTGCTCAGCGGCATCAACGTGGTCTGCGAAAAGCCCCTCTGCTTCGAGCCAGCGCAGGCTGAGGAGCTGGTGAAGCTTTCGGAGGAAAAAGGCCTGCTCTTTGGCGTAACCTATACCTACACGGGCTACACGATGTCCAAGGTCATGAAGGAAATGATCGCCGAGGGCAAAATCGGCAAAATTGCGTCCGTCAACGCCGAATACGTTCAGGACTGGTTGATTAATGAGCTGTCACCCATAGAGGGGGCTCAGGAAAATCTCTCCGTCTGGCGCAAGGACCCCAAGTATTCCGGCATCTCCAACTGTGTCGGCGACATCGGTACGCACATTGAAAACTACGTACATTACGTCACCGGCCTGAAAATCAAGCGACTCTTGGCCACCACCAACAGCTACGGTCATGCCCTTGACCTCAACGCAAACATCCTTGTTGAGTATGAAAGCGGCGTCAATGGCGCCTACTGGTGCTCGCAGATCGCTATGGGGCACTTAAACGGGCTTGTGGTGCGCGTGTTCGGCGAAACGGGTTCCCTTGAATGGCAACAGGAGCACCCCGATTATCTGCGCTACACCCCCAAGGGCGGTGCGCCCCAGATTCTCTCCCGCGGCGACGGCTACATCAAGGAGAAGGCCGGCACAAACAGTCGTATCCCGGTCGGGCATCCCGAGGGGCTGTATGTAGCCTTTGCCAACATTTACAGGAGCTACATCAGCGCTCTGATCGACAAGAGAAACGGCAAAGACGTCTCCGGGGCCGATTTCCCCTCCGTCCGCGATGGGCTTTCCGGCGTGCGCTTCGTCCACGCCGTAGTCGACAGCGCGAAAAACAATTCCACCTGGGTCAACTTCGAATGAAGGTCTGAAAAGACTTCATAATAACAAAAGTTTTAGGAGGAAAAAAGGATGAAAAAGACTCTTGCACTGCTTCTGGCTTTGACGCTCGTTCTGAGCCTCGCCGCCTGTGGCACCAGCACCCCCAAGTCTTCCACCGACCCCAGCGCGGGCGCTCCCGAAGAGCCCGCCCCCGCTACCGCGAAAAACCTTAAGATCCTTGTTCCCAATGCCGACCACGGCTGGACCGGCGCCGTCATGACCTATGCACAGGAAAAGGCGGCTGAGATCACCGCAGCCGGTGCCTACAACGCCCAGGTCATCACCTCGACCGACCCGGCAAACCAGATTTCCCAGGTTGAGGACCTGATCGAGAACAAGACTGCAGACGCAGTCGTAATACTGCCGCAGGACAACACGCTTGAAGCCACCATGAAGAAGCTGGCCGAGAGCGGCATCCCCTTCGTAATGTTTGACCGCGTGATCGACTCCGTGGCCGCCAATGCCGTTTCCAGCGTCAAGGGCGACAACGAAGGCATCGGCAGCGCAACCGCCGAGCGCTTCATCGCCGACGGCATGAAGCCCGGCGACAACATCCTCATCATCCCCGGCGACAACTCCTCTGTTCCCGAAATGAGAAACAACGGCTTCTTTGACACTCTGAAGGCAAACGGCTGGACTGAGGACGACATCAAAGCCATCAAATCCACCGCCTACACCGGCTGGAGCCGCAGCGAAGGCAAAAAGCTCTTCACCGAGTGGCTGGAGACCTCCACCATTGACGAAATCACCGCAACCACATGGATCTTCACCCATGACGACGAAATCGCAATGGGTATCCTGGAGGCTCTGAAGAGCTCCGACATCGACGAAGCCAAGAAGGAAGCCTTCTTGAACGCCGGCGTAAAGCTGGGCACCTCCTCCGGCCTCAACGAGATTTACAGCGTGCTCAAGGGCATCCACCAGAAGGATTACACCGGAGAGGTTGCAAAGCTCTCTGACCTCTTCTCCGTGACCTATGACCCCGCTATGATTCAAATCGCTGTTCAGGATATGGTTGACCATCTGGACGGCAAGACCGTTGCACAGGATCACGTTGTTCCCGTCTCTGTTGTTGACGCAACAAATGTTAACGACTTCAAGGGCTTTGGCGACCCCGTCTCCAAGTAAGGAAACGTAGTTTAGAAACCTTGCCCGCAGGAGCGAAACGTTCCTGCGGGCATTGAGAAAATCCGTCAGGGAGGAGATTTGGCATTGGAAATGCTAAAAATGACTGACATCTCCAAATCGTTTTTTGGCGTGCCTGTTCTCAAGCAGGTGAGCTTCTGTGTGGAGCAGGGCGAGGTGCACGCGCTTCTCGGTGAAAACGGAGCAGGAAAATCCACGCTGATGAATATTTTGGCAGGCGTATATAAGAGGGACGCCGGAACTGTTTTGTTCGATGGCAAGCGCCTGGAGCACACAACGGTAAAATCCTCTGAGGCAGCGGGCATTGCCTTTGTGCATCAGGAGCTGAACCTGTTCAACAGCCTCAAGGTCTATGAAAACATCTTTCTCCGGAAGGAGCTTACCAAGAAAATTGGAATGCTGGACAAAAAGGCCATGATTCAAAAATCCCAGGAGCTTTTTGACAGCCTTGGCGTCGATATTGACCCCCGTGTCATGGTTTCCGAGCTGGATACGGGCAAAAAGCAGCTTTTGGAAATTGCAAAGGCGCTCTATGCCAACGCGAAGCTGTTCATCCTCGACGAGCCCACAACGGCCTTAAATAACGAGCAGACAGCCAAACTGTTTTCCATCATCCGAACCTTAAAGGAACGGGGCAAGTCCTTTGTGTTCATTTCTCATAAGATGACAGAAATCTTCACCATCGCAGACCACTATACGGTGCTGCGAAACGGTGAGTTTATCCATACAGGAAGGATTGCTGACACCACGCCCCAAGAGGCCACAAAGCTTATGGTCGGCAGCAAGTATTCTGAGCAGGCCGCCTATGAAAGCCGCGAATACGGGGCCCCTGTCCTCAAGCTCATGGGCTATTCGGGGCATGGCTTCCGGGATGTGAGCCTGGACGTAAAGCAGGGCGAGGTCATTGGCTTTACAGGTCTTGTGGGCTCCGGCATCACCGAAATGTTCCAGACGATTTTCGGCGCCCTGCCCGCAACAGGCGGCAGCCTCTGGGTCTGTGACCGGGAACTGTGCTCCCTCTCCATTCGCCAGGCCATGAAGTGTAAAATCGCAATGATTCCCGCAAACCGAAAGGAAACTTCCGTCATCCCCGACTTTTCCCTTCTGGAAAGCTCCTATGTCTCGGAGCACACCCTCTCCGGCAGGATACAGCACATCTTTCGCAAAAAGGAGAGCCAAAAGTTTTCCAAGTTGCGTGATTTGCTCAATATCAAATTTCGTTCCAAGGACGACCTCATCACCTCCCTCTCGGGCGGGAATCAGCAGAAGGTTATTCTGGCACGTTGGCTGAATACGCAGTCTGAAATTCTTTTAATGGACAATCCCACCCAGGGCATTGACGTTGGGGCCAAGGCCGAAATTTACAGGCTCATTCACCAGCTAGCCAAAGAGGGCAAAACCATTCTGATTAACACCCTGGAAATCCCCGAGCTTCAGCAGGTTGCTGACCGCTGCGTGGTATTTTATCACGGCCGGGTGCAGACCATTCTGGAGCGAAATGAAATCAATGAGGAAACCGTTATGCTGTGGGCAACAGACGCCATCAATTCTCCGGAGGTAACCGTTTGATGAATGAAACAAGGCTAAAACCGAAACTTGGCACATCGATTGCCAAAACCATTGGAAATTACAGCTTCATCCTGATTTTCCTGATTATTTTCTTTGTCTTTCTGCTGATTAACGGCAGTGCCACCACCTGGAGCGGCGTGATGAACATTCTGCGCCACTCGGCGGTTGTGGGCGTTTTGGCCTTTGGCATGGGGCTTGTCATCATCACAGGCGGCATTGACCTCTCTGTGGGCTCCATGCTGGCGCTGATCGGCGGCATGACCGTTGTGGTGTTCAACAATACAAACAGCCCGATTTTAACTCTGCTCTTCGCCCTAGGCGCAGGACTCGTCTGCGGCCTGATTAACGGCCTCTTTGTGGGCTTTGGAAAAATGCCTGCCTTTATCGTCACCCTGTCCACCATGTTAATTTACCGCTCGATTGCGCAATACTATCTACGCACCCTGGGCATGTCCATCTACAACATGGACGGCACCCTTTCCAGCTATGACGCCCTGTATAACTTCGGCCAGGAAAAGGTTTTATCCGTTCCCGTTGTCGGCATCGCCCTACTTTTGGTTACTGCCATTATGGTCTATGTCTCCACCATGACAAAATTCGGCAAAACTGTCTACGCCGTCGGCTCCAACGAGAGAGCAGCCCAGCTTGCCGGCATCAACGTGAGGCTCACCCGTGTTCTGGTCTTTGTGATTACAGGCCTGCTCTGTGGCCTTAGTTCCTTCCTCTGGCTTGCCATGAACGGCGCCATCGACCCCGCCACCATCGGAAAGAGCTATGAGATGTATGCCATTGCGGCAGTGGTAATCGGCAGTGTCTCCATGAGCGGCGGAAAGGGCAAACTCTTAGGTGTGCTCTTCGGCGCCATGAGCTACACCATCATCGATAAAATTATTGCCTCCCTGCGTTTTGACGCCCTGATTAACGACACAATCAAGGGTTCCATCCTGTTGATTGCCGTCTTTGTCCAGATTGTCGTGCCCGCCATCCGCGAACAAATCAGAAGACCCAAGTCTCTATAATGTACCTTATTTCACTGAAAAAGGAGCTCTGTATATGAAAAATTACCATGACGTCAAAAAAATCTCTTATGAGGGTCGTGACAGCCGCGAGCCCTTCTCCTTTAAGTACTATAATCCCGACGAAGTCGTCGCCGGAAAGTCCATGCGCGAGCACCTGAAATTTGCCGTCAGCTATTGGCATACCATCGACGCCGAAGGCAGCGACATGTTCGGCGGCCCCTCTATGGACAAGAAATTTGGCCAGACAAACCCCATGGAAATCTTCAAGGCCAAGGCAGACTTTGCCTTTGAGCTCATGGAGAAGCTGGATATCGACTATTACTGCTTCCATGACGCGGACATTGCTCCCGAGGGCGCAACCGTCAAGGAGAGCATCGAAAACTTCAACACCATGGTGGACTATCTGGCAGAGTTACAGAAAAAGCATGGCAAGAAGCTTCTCTGGGCCACCGCCAACAACTTTGGTGATAAGAAGTTCATGGCCGGCGCTGCCACCTCCCCTAATGCCGACGTGTTCGCCGTTGCCGCTGCCAAGGTCAAGTCCTGCATCGACGCAACCATCAAGCTGGGCGGAACCGGCTACGTGTTCTGGGGCGGACGCGAGGGCTATGAGACCCTTCTGAACACCAACATGGGTCTTGAACTGGACAACCTGGCAAGATTCCTCACCATGGCCCGGGACTATGGCCGCAAGCAGGGCTTCAAGGGCGATTTCTACCTGGAGCCCAAGCCGAAAGAGCCCACAAAGCACCAGTATGACTTTGACGTTGCCACCTGTGTCAACTTCCTGCGCAAGTATAACCTTATGGGTGACTTCAAGATGAACGTGGAGGCAAACCACGCAACCCTTGCTGGCCACACCTTTGAGCACGAGCTGCGCACCGCCCTCGTCAACGACGCCTTCGGCTCCATTGACGCAAACCAAGGCGATATGCTCCTGGGCTGGGACACCGACCAATTCCCCACCAATGTCTATGACACCACCCTCTGCATGCTGGAGGTTTTCAGAGCCGGCGGCTTCACAAACGGTGGTCTGAACTTTGACGCCAAGACCCGCCGCCCCTCCAACACCATGGAGGACATCCTTTTGGCCTATGTCGCCGGCATGGACGCCTTTGCCCTTGGCCTGCGCATCGCCGCCAAGCTTATAGAGGACGGGCGCATTGATGAGTTCGTCAAGAACCGCTACCGCAGCTACAATGATGGCATCGGCAAGAAGATTGTGGACGGCGCAACCTCCTTCGAGGAACTCTCCGACTACGCCATGACCCTGACGGACATCCCCGTGGAAAGCGGCAGACAGGAATATTTGGAAACTATCATCAATAACGTAATGTTCGCATAAATAGATTGAGAGCCACGGTT
>CAYRIA010000020.1:0-2595 GCA_964424175.1 uncultured Oscillospiraceae bacterium
AAACAAAGTCCCGGCAATTTCCCGGTTGGATTTACCTGAAAGGATTAGCTGCAATACTTCCTGTTCCCGGAAAGTCAGCGGATCGAGAGTTTTAATCTGACGGACAATGTCAGTTTGTTGTAACTGGCTCATATTATCATAGGCGGAAAGGTAGGCGTGGTTTTTCAGCAGCAGAACAAGCTGGTTGTTAAGGGGCGGCAGCATAACCAGGGTAACGCAAACCACTGTGAGAGCAATGACGGCGACTTCCGCACCGGGAAGCCCCGTGGATGTCACGATCATTCCCAGAACGCCTCCACAGAGGACTCCGAACACATTGGCCGAAAGTCCAATGTCAAAGGTTTGCGCCGGGTTATCGGTGTAATCCAGCATTTCTCCGAGGATGCTCCACCAAAACAAATCAAAAATACCACAAGCGCCGAGCATTAGCGTATCCACAATTAGATAATCACAAGTGCTTCGCCCCAGCAGCATAAAGCTGATGAACGCCCCCATAATCATGGCCATTCCGAGATACAAAATTCTCGAACGCTTGGCCTTTTGGGGCAGGTTTCGCATAATGGCGAGAGCAACAATATAGGGCACCGCCCAATACCAGCTCACTAACCCCGTCAGCTGCGCAAAGGCGGGGTTAATCACCTGATACATCAAGCCGGAATTAATCGTGATGATAAAGACAAAAAGGCACAGCAGTAGCAGCGCAGGCATAATTTTGCGTTGCGCCTTGCTCCGGACGCTCTTGGTCTGCTCATTGACCGTTTTCAGCGGCATCAACCCGATAAAGACCATGCCGAGCGCAAGGCAAAGCAGCGACAGCCCAAGCCCGATAAGCGGCGAACGGCTTCTCGCGAGCACGTTGATTGCAATCATGAGCATATTGGAAAAAATCAGAACATCGGCACAGGACTGCATGCGCGCATTTTTCGGCGTAAAGGCTTTTAGAAAATACCCCCAGGCCGCCACCGCACAGCCGCCAAACAATCCTGCGGCGATCAGTCCACCCATCCAAAGTGCGGAAGGGGCAAAAAAGAAGGGGACGGTGGCCGCCAAGCATAGACCCATTGCGCCGAGCATGGTTTTTTTGGCAGCCGCCTCGGAGCGCACAAAAAGTCCGCAACCCAAAAGCCCGGCAAAATGCGCAAGCATCGCGGCCGTTATGTAGTAGGAGGCGTCCAGCCCTCGCAGCTCCATTAGACTATATAGCGCCTGTCCCTCAAACGGAAAGGCCAGAATGTAGGCAAAGAGCAATGAAAACCCGGCAACAGAAAGCCTGCGCGCAGTGAAAAATTTCTGACCGATAATGCTAGACACTCCTCTCGAAAGACCATCGTGCGCGCTCGTCAGCGCTGCTCGTCTGCCGTCACCGCCGAGCTTTCCCCCGTTAAGTAGTCGATGATGATCCCCGGCTGGCGGTTAAACACAAACACGTTGAAACATATGCCCTCGCCTGCGTCCTCAAGGGAAAGCGCCTCCATCTGCACGCCGTTTGCAACGAGGTTTTGTCCCTCGAACAGCGGCGTCACGCGGTAGAGCACGTGAAAGCCCGTCTCTCTGATATAGTCTGCAACGAGGTTTTCAAACGGCAGCATGCCCTCGGCATTAAAATAGCGTGTGCCGGTGATGAGGTTTCTTTCGTTGGCGTTTTCGCCGCTGAGCTGAAAGCCGATCAAATGGCAGCGGTTGTAGAGGTATTTGCCGTCCACGCTGTCATATTTGACCGTGTGCCAGCCGGAGGGCCGCACTTGGCCAATCTTGCCGCGCTCCTCGGTCGGCATCAGCTCCTGTCCGAGACAGGCGTATGCAGGGCCGCAGCGTCCGAGACTGTCCAGCGCACTGTAGCGCTCAAAGGCCTCCGCGTTTCCCTCCGCGTCGGTAAAGTCCGGCACATTGTCGTTGAGGACGGCATAGGTCGTCCTGTCAGAGAAGAAACTCTCTGCGGCAGGCGCGGCATCGTCCGCCTGTGCCGCCAGGAAAACGTAAGCCGCCAGCAGCAGGAATACAAGGGTGGGCAGCAGCTTTTTCACGGGAGGTAAACCTCCCTTGTGATACACTCGTGAGAAGTTCCCTTAAACTCTGTCGTTTCCACTAGCCGCCAAGTCTCCAGTGGCAGGTCAAAAAAAACGTCCGCCGGGTAGGCCCTGTTCCAGCGGTAGACAAGCAGGGCGTCGATGCGGGTAAGCTGGGGCATAAGCGCGCGATCCTCCACAAAGCAAAAATCCTCCGCCTCCGCCAAAGTCAGGAACGCCTCGTCTAAAAGAAGCTCCGCGCCCGCAAACAGCGGCGCGGAAAAGGGCGCGGCAAGCAGTCGACGGCCCCGAACGGTACTTAGAATATCTTCAATCACCAGCCTGTCGCGGCTTTGCCGCCGCCCGTTAAACAGCAGGCCGTTGTGCGCGTCCAAACAGACAATGACGGTCATTTTCCTCGCCTCCCTTGAGCGGTTTTCCGCTTTCAGTTTAGCATATTCCGGAACAAAGCGCAACGCCCGCGGCGAAGGCCGCGGGCATCTGTTTTATCGCGGCGCATCAAAGCATAGTAATTGCATCTTCCTTTGAAGACGTATTTACATTCCAATATGGGTGGATTTGAAAGCCG
>CAYRIA010000020.1:2695-19962 GCA_964424175.1 uncultured Oscillospiraceae bacterium
TGCATCTTCCTTTGAAGACGTATTTACATTCCAATATGGGTGGATTTGAAAGCCGGAGGCGTTTCGCTGTCGCTACAGCTCATCAGTGAACGAAACGCAGCTTTTTCGGTGTCTGGCAAGCGCATAAAACGATTGACTAATAAACCATCCTATTGTAAGTTAAACTTATCCAATAATACTTTTGGAAAATGTGACCGCTGAAGAAAAATGAAGGTATGCAAGCGATCAAGAAGCGCTTTGCGTTTTTCAGCCTATTAATTGGGAAATGAAACATTGGGAGAGGCGAACGATGAAGAAGATCACATTGGTTTTTATGAGCGTGGCACTTTTTTCCCTGATACTGAGCGGCTGCGGCGGCAGCAAGAGTGAAGCGGTGGATCCCACGGCGCTTATCATCGGCACTTGGAGCGACGAGGAAACGGGCGTTGTAACACAATTTAGGGAAGACGGCACTTGCACAACCTCTGAATATGGCCAGACGATTCTTGAGGATACTTACACAGCAGAAAAGGTCGATGACGATAGCATTATCGTTAGAACCGGTGAGGGTGAAGTCATTAGAATCAGCTTTCCTGACGAGTATACTCTTACCTCGGAAGATGTAACGATGGTAAGAGTAACCCAAAATGAGTTCATTCCCGAAGAAGGCGAGAACGAAGACGATGTCGCTTCACCCGAGGAGCTTCTTCTCGGAACGTGGGCTTTAGACAATTCGGTCATTGAATTTGACGAGAACGGCTATGCCTACATTTATGAGGACGGGGAAGAATCCGTTTACACCTATGAGCTAAGCCCGATAGATGACAGCTCGATTACGATTGACTTGATCGATGTTGACGGAAGCGTCAGCTCCGAGACCGCTGTTTTTTATGACGCGGACACCTTGCTGATCGGGGATACGGTCTTCACGCGTTCTGTGGGGTAATTGAGCGCTTGACTAAGGATCGGCTGATCGACTGAAAAGCGATTAACCCACCGAGAACGGTTTTTGAGCCGCTCCGGTGGGTTAATTTTTTGCCGTTTCTCAGGGGGCTGCCCGGTATCTCGAATCATACCGTGCGCGCCTTTTGCCTCAGTTCCGATTATCCAACAAATTCGTCATTATACCACGTTCCGGTTTTAGAGCTTCCATCTGTCCAATAATAGGTTCCATATCCGCCGCGCAGGTCGTTTGAAAAGCCGCCGATATAAACATCCCCGCTGGCGTAATAGTTTGTCCCCTGACCTTCGCGGTGGCCATTTACAAATTTTCCGATATAGGTGCTTCCGTCATAATAATTGTAAGTACCTTGTCCTTCCGGCTGCCCACTCTCGAAGGTCCCTGTATAGGATTCGCCGTTGCTGTAAGTACAGACCCCAAAGCCATCAGCCAGTCCGCTGGTTCTGGATATGTACCCCAGATAGAAATAATTGGCAGTGCTTGTAGCGCCGGAGTCATCACCAAAGTATCTGTCTCCGGTGTTGACGATGACGACTGTTTTACTTGAGGAAAGCCATGATACATCTGCGCCGGAGCTCTCGCCGACAAATCTTGCCGGAACCATTGTGCGCCCGTTGATGATCTGCGGTGCAACATCCAGAAATACATCGATACTGCCATAGTAATCGGAGCTGACTACGGCGCTGTTGTTGCCAATTTGCAAGCCAATCGTGATTTCGTCACTATAAGCCGTTACGCTCTGTGTTTCGGGAACCCAGGAGACGTTGAGCCCCATTGCTTCAAAGATTGCGCGAAAAGGCACAAGGGTTCTGCCGTCTCTGATGACCGGCTCTTGCGTGAAGGCTACGTAGTTGCCATTATAAGTCACTGAAATACCGGATGCTGCGAAGGCGTCTGTTTTGATCCCGCTGAACAATGCGACGACAAAGAGAAGAGAAAGCGCGAATGCAAACAGCTTTTGAGGTTTTTTATGAATGGACATCTTTGAACACCTCCATTTATGGGTATACCACAAAAATATCCTATAGCATTGCGCCTAAATTGTCAATCAAATATCATTCACGGTGCTTATGCCTTATCGCTTGTTGACGAAGTCAAAAAAGTCCGCAAAATACGGCGCCGGACGATGGTCTGTTTCCCTGCTGAGCGGGATGTAGAAATACCTGTCGCTGACAAATTCTTGCCCCACAAAATCCTCGCTTTCGCCGTCATCCCAGGTGACGTCGATGAGCACAGGCTCGCTCCCGTCGCAGGGGTAGATGACGTTCCAGGCGTGGCTTTCCGTCTCGGTTTCATTGCCGAAAACCCAGGCCGCATTGATCCCGGCATACTGGGCAATCAGCGCAAAAGCCCGCGCATAGCCCGCGCACACGGCGGAGTTTTCCGTTTCACCGAGAACATTATAGGCCTCCTGCAGCGCCTCGTATTTTTCCAGGCCCAACAGAAGCTCGGGATTGTAGCCGATGGGGGAATAGGTGATTTTTCGCGCAATATAATCATGGATTTTTAGGGCATAGGCTTTCTCGGCCTCAAAATCCCGAAAGCCGCCGATGGGAACGGGGTTCTTCAGCACATATTCCAGCGCCTCCGCCCTTGCTTCGAGGTCTAAGTCGGCCTTGGTGAAGTTCAGCGTGATTTTCGCATAAACCCGGTCGGCCTCGCCCTGGTTCGTGGTATACATGTCAAACTCGGTGTAGGCGCTGAACAGATAGTAGCTCATGGCGGTTTCGCAGGCGCGGGACAAAACGCCATACCCGGTGCCCTCGTCCACGGCAAGCGCCTTTGTGAGATAAAACGCGCAGGAAAACCGATTGTTCAGAAACTGATACAGGACATACCTGGTCACCTCGTTCTGCGTTCCAAAGGTCGGCATTTCCTCAAAAGAAAGGCTCCTAAGCTCCAAAGGATCGGGATGAAATTCCGGAAGCTCTTCTGTCGGCAGATCATAGTCGGCCGGCATCGGTTCCGGCGTAACAGGCGCAGGCGTCGGCTCCGGCGTCAAATCGGGCGTTGGGCTTGCGGGCTCCGCGCTTGACGGAAGCTCGTCGGGCGGCGCAGACTCCGCGGCATTTGCAAAAATCAGCGTAAGCAGAAGATAGGCCGCTAGAGCCAGCAAAAGCACAGCCGCCGCAAGGACGCCCGCAACCAACAGGCGCGTTTTTCCCCTGCGCCGGGCAAATAAAAGCATGGCGACAAGCCCTGCCGCAACAAGGAAAAACAAACCAAACGCTGTCCAAAAGGGCATAATGCTCCCTCCTTCATCCCATAGTTTAACAATAGCAGAAAAATCCTGCGCCGTGTAAAAAACCATAAACTTTTTCGTGTTTTTGTTAAAGAATTTTTCGGAGCGCCTTTTCAAACGGAATAGGGCCGTTGTGCAGCGGGTCTTGCAGCATGAAAAAACCACGGATCCGGCAGAATTTTCCGGATCCGTGGTTTCTAAGCCGAGGGGATATTGTTCATTTACCCAGGGCGTCAAAGCGCTCGATTCGCGTACAGATTTTGGCCGCAAGCTCCGGGCTGTGGGTCACGGTAAGAAGGCCAAGCCCGCGCTTTTCAATAATTTTGAGCATGAGCTCCCAGATTTGAGCCTGCGTAATCGCGTCGAGCATCGTGCTCATCTCGTCGGCAATCAGAACCTTTGTTTCCGGCCCCAGCGCCCGCACAATGCAAAAACGCTGCATCTCACCGCCGGACAGCTCCGTGGGATAGCGGTCGAGCCATGCGCGCTCGATGCCCATGTCGTCGAGCAGCGCCTCGTCCGGCGTCCACGCCTCATAGAGCGTGCGGCGCAGCTTCCAGCGGGGGTTGATTGCCTTTTCCGGGTGCTGATAAATCAGCTGAACCGGGCAGTAGCCCTTTGTGGGCAGGGGCTTGCCGTCAAGCAGAACCTGTCCCGACTGCGGCTTCAGATAGCCCGCCAGCAGTTTCGAGAGCGTGCTCTTTCCGCAGCCCGAGGGGCCAACCAGACCGACCCGCTCCCCGGCCTCGATGCCAAAGCTCAGTTCGTTTAAGAGCAGCTTTTCCCGCGTGTAGCCGAAGCTGACGGTTTTCGCCTCAAGTAGCATGGCAGCAGCGCACCTCCCCTCCGCGCAGCTCCCGCATGGGTGGCCTGCACGCACAGTCGTCTGTTTTCATCGGGCAGCGCGGCGCAAACAGGCAGCCCTCGGGTAGCTGACCGGCATAGGGCTGCGTGCCCTCGGCCGGCTGGAAGCCGTTGGCGGGAATCGCCCGCCACAGCGCCTTCGTATAGGGATGGCGCAGGGCATCCGGCCCAACACGGAAGTCGTCCGCGGTGGCGGTTTCAACCGTTGTGCCTGCATAGAACACCGCGATGCGGTCGGCATAGTTTCGCGCAAGGTCAATGTCGTGGGTAATCAGGATAACCGCGCAACCCTCGTCCGCCAAATCGCGGAAGTGGTGCATGGCCCTTTTCGCAATTTCCGGGCTCAGTCCCGGTGTCGGCTCGTCGGCAATGATGAGCTTCGCTCCGCTGATAACCGCCGTGGACACCAGCACGCGCCGCGCCATCCCGCCGGAGAGCTGGAAGGGGAAAAGCCGCTCTGTCTCCTTTTTGAGCTTATAGCGCGCAAAGGCGGCGCGCTGCTTTTCCCGGCTGCCGTCGACGCCGATGACCTGCTGATCAACGCGCATGAGCGGGTCGAGGTATTCCACGGACTGCGGCACCAGCGCAATCTCCTTGCCGCGCAGCTTTTTCTGCAGAGCCGGGGTGAGCGCCTGTCCGCAATAGTTCATCGTTCCGCGAACACACGCGTTTTTCGGCAACACGCCCAGAACGGCATGCGCCAGCAGGCTCTTGCCCGAACCGGAGGAGCCGGCCACGGCCAAAATTTCGCCCGCGCGGACAGAAACGCTCAAATCGCTGATCACCTGAAGCTGCGTCTGCTCCAGCCGCTTGTCGTACATCTGAAAGGACACGGAGAGGTCTTTGACCTCCAGTACGGGGTTTGTATCCATGCCATCCTCCTATTCCTGCGCAGTTGTCGGGTCAAGCAGCAGTTTAATCTGGTCGCCGAGCTTGTCAAACAGCATCACAACCAGCACCAGCGCAGCCCCGGGAAACAGCACCAGCCACCACATGCCGGTGGCGATATGCTTGAGAGCCTCGGACAAAATCACGCCGATGGCGGGCGTGTCCAGCGAAAGCCCGAAGCCGAGGAAGGTGACGCTCGCCTCGTGCAAAATCGCGTGGGGGAACAGAAGAACCAGCCCGACGATAAACTGCGGCAGAACGTGGGGCAGGATGTGCTGCCAGGCCACGCGCAGCGGGCTTTTTCCGAATTTCCGCGCACATTGCACAAACTGCGCCTGCCGAACCTGCATGACTTCTCCGCGGATCACGCGCGTGAGATTTGGCCAGTGCGAAAGAGCAACGGCAATCACGATGCCCTTGAGGCCGCCGCCGAGCATGAAGGAAATGAGCATCAGCAAAACGATGTGGGGAACGCCCATGAACAGGTCGACGAAATAGGAAACGAGCTTATCCACCCGGCCGCCCGCCGAGGCCGAAAGCAGCCCAAGCAGCAGCCCGAGGATGGCGCTGACCGTGGCGGCCAATGTGCCGATCAGGATGCTGATGGACAGGCCCTTGACCGTGCGGAAAAACATGTCGCGGCCGAGATAATCCGTACCGAACAGGTGTTCAAGCGAGGGCGCGAGCTTCTTTGCGCCGTAGTCCGGGGCGTATAGCTCAGGGTTCATCGTCAGCCCCGCAAGGGCAATCGTGGCAAGGAAGGCGATAATCAGCGCAGCCAGAATCAGCGTTCTCGTGCGACGGTTGAGCCGTCTTGCGGGCAAAGCGGGGAGAGCGGTCTGCGAACAGGCCAAGTTTGTTTCGTTTGTCCTCACAGCTTCTCCCCCTCTCGAATCCTTGGATCAAGCACGCCATAGAGCAGGTTAGCCAGCAGATTGCCTGTGAACACAAACAGCACCGAACACATGGCAATGCCCAGAAGCAGCGGCACATCGCCGCTAAGTGCCGCACGGCTGACCGCGCTGCCAAGCCCCGGATAGGAAAACACGTTTTCTGCCAGAACGCTGCCGCCAAACAGCTCGCTAAAGGAGGCAAACTGCAGTGTCACGGCGGGAATCGCCACGTTTCGCAGGCCGTGCCGGACAAGAATCTGCCCCTTCGTCTCGCCGCGCGCGCGGGCGAAGAGCACATAATCGCTTTTCAGCACGTCGATAATCTTCTGGCGCGTGTGGAGCGCGATGCTCGCAATGCCGGTGATGCTCAGTGTGAGTGCCGGCAGAACCAGATGATAGAGCCTGTCCCAGATTGTCACGTCTGCCGCCGCCTTGCCCACCGGAACCGACAGGCCGATCGGGAACCAGCCCAGCCAAACGGCAAAGACCATCAGCAGCAGCAGCCCAATCCAGAAGGCCGGGGTGGAAGAGAGCACGAAGCAAAAGCCCTTGACCAGCTTGTCAAGCAGGCTGCCCTCGTTTGTGCCGCAGACAAGCCCCAGCAAAAACCCGAGCAAGCCGCTGAGGACCCAGGCTGCGGCCATCAGCGCCAGCGAGGCCGTAAAGCGCTCGCCCAGCACCTGTGTGACGGGCTTCTGATAGCTGATGGAAACGCCCATATCCCCCTGAAACACATTCTTCAGCCAGGTGAAATAGCGCTCGACCGGGGGCTTATTCAAATCCCAGTGCTCCGCAATATTCTCCCGCTGCTCCTGAGACACGTTCGATTCCGCGCCGACATAGGCGTCCACCGGGTCAATCGGCGAGGAGGAGATCAGAATAAAGCAGAAAATGCTGACGCCGAAAAGCAGCAACAGCATACGCCCCAATGTGTTGATAGAGTATCTTGCCAATCGGTTCATGGGTTCCTCCATGCGTCAGACAAAACGGGCGTGTAGCCCGTTTTGCCCTTCGCGAAAAGCTTAATTTATGCCGTGAACGTCCACTCGTTGAGGTTTTGAATCACCGGCGCGCCGTGGCCGTGGGGATGGATGCGCTGGGTACCGAGGCTCAGCCCGTCCCGGATCAGATAGGCGTGGTCAATCTCGACCAGCCACAGGTAGGGGAGGTCGACGTTTGCGCCGGTCTGCCCGTCAAACTGTGCCAGGCGGCAGTATTCGATGGCCTCCGCCTCAGAGGTCGCGGCGAGCATCTTGTCCAGATAGGCGTCCACGGTGGGATTTTCATACATCGCGGCGTTGCTCAGGCCGACTGCGTCCGCGCCGCCGAAGGAGGAGTGGAAGGCGTTATACACGTCCACATAGCTGTAATCGCCGGTTCCGATGCAGGTCGGCGCGCTGCGGATGCGCTCCTTACAGCTTGCCCAATCGACCGCCTCGGCAATGATGTTGATGCCGAGCTTTTTGGCGTTCTCGCTCAGAGCGACCGCAAGATTATAGCGCTGCAGGTCATCCGTGCGCCCGGTGATGGTGAATTCGCAGTTGAGGCCGTTTTTCTCGCGGATGCCGTCGCCGTCGGTGTCAATCCAGCCGGCGGCCTCCAGAAGCGCCTTGGCCTCTTCGACTTTTCCGTCCTCAAGCCCCGGCTCCTCGTTGGCCCAGGGCAGGCCCTCGAAGCGCACCCAGCTCGGTGTGCCCACGCCGTTGAGGGCGTTTTCAATAATCTCCTGACGGCTGATGCCGATGTTGAGTGCCTTGCGCACCGCAAAGTCACTGGTGACGTTGTTGCCCACGGTGACGCCGGCAGCGTTCACGGTCTCCGGCTGGCAGGGCAGGTTGAAGCCGCGGTTGTCCGAGGTCTTGAGGACTTCAAGGTGCATGCCCTCCACCGTCTCCTTGGCGTATTCGGGGTTAATCATCACCACGTCGAGCTGGCCGGACTTTGCCGCAGCGAGCGCGGCCTCCTCGTTAATGCTCAGGAAGGTGATCTGCTTAAAAGGCGACTGGGTGCCGTAATAATATTCGTTCGGCTCGACAATAAGCTGCTGCCCTGCGTCCAGCTGCTTGAGCTTGAAGGGACCCGTGCCGATGGGGTTTGTCGCGTAAGTCTCATCATAGCTGCGCGCGGGAACGATGCCCAGCAGCGCAATCGTGCGCACAAAGGGGGAGAACACGCGCTTGAGCGTAAACACGACTTTGCCGTCGAGGAGCTCAACCTTTTCCAGCATGGTCAGGTCAACACTCGAGCCGCTCTCCTTCGCCGTTTCAAAGGTGAACTTCACATCCTCCGCCGTCAGCGGCTCGCCGTCGGAGAAGTTTACGTCGTCGCGCAGCGTGAAGGTATAGGTTAATCCGTCTTCGCTGACGGTATAGTCGCTTGCAAGGTCGCACTCCGTCTGCACGTCGTTGGTGATTTTCAGAAGCGCGGTGTGGAACAGGTTGTAGCCATACATGCCGTAGCCCGTGCAGGGGTCATAGCTGCCCGACACCAATTCGCTGCCCACAGAAATAACGAGCGAATCCTTTGCGGCGGCATCCGACGCGGACGACGTTTCAGGCTTCCCGCTCGCGCAGCCCGCCATAAGGGCGAGCAGGAGCGTAAATGCGGTTATAGCAGAGAGCACTTTTTTCACGATACTTTCCTCCAAGAGCTTATTGCCGGTTCCGGCTTTACTCTGTTGCAGTGTAACAGCGTTAAGCCCCTCTGCACAAGCCCCGCGGGGGGTTCTTCCCTCGCTTTTTAGAGGTGTTGCACAATATAGATCTTCGTTTTTTGAGAAAGCGCATAAAGGCCCCTCAACAAGGACTGTTATCGCACCGTGCTGGTAAACGCCACGGCCTTGCCCAGAATGCGCACCTCATTCATTTCCTCGCGCCAGCAGGTAATCGGCTCGACCATCGGGTTTGCGGCCTCCAGCGTGATATGGTCGCGAAATAGCTTCACGCGCTTGAGCGTGGCCTCTTCTCCCAGCAGCACCGCGGCAATCTCCTTGTCGTTAACGGTTTCCTGTTTCCGGATATAAACAATATCCCCGTCGAAAATGCGGGCGTTAATCATGCTGTCGCCCTTGCAGCGCAGGGCAAAATCGGCGCGGACGTGTTCGGGGATGTCGACATAGTCCTCGATGTTCTCCACGGCCAGAATCGGCGTGCCGCAGGCGATGGTGCCCACAAGGGGAATTTGGTTCATCTTCGGCATGGGCAGGAGGTTGTGGGGCAAATCGCTCCCCCAGCCCATCAGGTCGGCGGGGGTGGTGCCGAGGGCTTCTGCGAACACCGCAATTTTTGATTGCGAGATGTTGTTCACGCCCTGCTCAATTTTCGCAATCGATGAGCGGTCCCGGTAACCGGTTTTCTTGGCCAGTTCCTCCTGCGACAGCTGTAGCTGCTCACGCTTTGCTCTAATGCGATGACCCAGTTCCATATTGCCCCTCCGATGCAAAGTCTTTTGGTTCTGTTTAACGATACCATTTCCGTGATTAGAAGTCAACTTTATTTTCCGAAGCGGCGCAGAAATGTTGACAAATAATCACGAATGTGGTATCTTTGATGTGTGATTATCCGTCACATAACGCAAAATATTTTGCCAAGATCCCGGTATTATGGACAATAATAGTGACCAACAATCACAATTGGAGAGAGGAGTATGCCCATGTCCCGAGAACCCGAAACCTATTGCCTGAATGTCGAGCAGCTCAACCGGCGCTTTCCCGACCGCGACCTGTTCACGCGCAGGGATCTGATGGTGCTCACCGGCCTTAAGCGCGACGCAATTGCAAAGCAATTTCCCTTCAGAGGCAAATACATCAGCAAAGCAAACCTGGCCTGGCTGCTGTCTGAAAAGGGGGCGCCGAGCACATGAAAAAGCCTCATCGACAAAACGCGCCCAAAGCGCCTTTGGAGCGCTAGCCATGCTTGACCGCGATCTGCAGCACCCCGAGATCACCCGCGCTCTCCGCACCGGCTACCCCCGCCCCGAGGGGCAATTGCCCGCCGTCCCTGCTTGCCACCGCTGCGGCTATATCCTCCGGTCGGGGGAGCTCTTCGGCGCGTGCAGCGGCAGGAGCCTCTGCGCGGACTGTGCGGATGATGAGTGGCGCGAGCTGACAGCGGAAGAAAAATTGAGCCTGCTGGGCTATGATCCTTGCCGCAGCGGCAGTCTGGCGCAGCAAAACTTCGATCAGAGAGAAAGGGGGCTGTAATGGCAGAAAAACGGATGTTTACCAGGTGCATCATCGACAGCGACCTGTTTTTAGACCTGCCGCCCGCCGCCCAGGCGCTGTATTTTCACCTGAATATGCGCGCAGACGATGACGGCTTTGTCAACAATCCCAAGAAGATTCAGCGCATGGTCGGCGCGTCGGACGAGGAGCTGCGGCAGCTCGTCGAAAAGCAGTTTGTTCTGGCGTTTGACAGCGGCATCCTCGCCATCAAGCACTGGTATGTGCACAACTATATCCGCAAGGATACCTACAGGGAAACGCTCTATCTTGAGGAAAAATCGGCTCTGTTTGTCAAGCCCGACGGCAGCTACACAGACCAGCCCCTTGCCGACTTGCCGCCCGAGGAACTACAGCCCGTCGACGAGCCGTTGACGCAGAATAGATTAGATCAGATTAGATTAGATCAAATTAGCTTAGATAAGAATAGATCAGATCAGTCTGGTTTAGAAAAGAAGGGGGAAAAAGCGCTCCGCTTTGTTCCCCCATCCCTTGAAGAAGTTTGTGCTTATTGTGCGCAGCGGGGCAAGCTTGTCGACCCGCAGCACTTCCTCGACTTCTATGAGGCCAAGGGCTGGATGATCGGCAAAAACCGCATGAAGGACTGGAAGGCTGCCATCCGCAGCTGGGAGCAGCGCGGTGAACAAAGCCCAAGCCCGCGAAAGCAGACGATGCAGCAGACTGCAGCGGCGTATCGGCCCCCCTCAGGGCCGGACGACGCGGAGCTGATGCGCAAGCTCCTCAACAAACAGAGAAACGGAGGCTGACATGGAGCTCTATGTAACAAAACCTTGGGCGTACCCCATGACGCCACCGAGCCCGAAGACCGACGTAAAGGCGAGCGGTGAGGACGGGCCGGAGGACATCAGGCGCTGCCTGAACTGCACCTTGCCCGACTGCAAATATCAATCGCTCAAAGCCTGCAGGCTTAAGCACGCGGGCTAAGCCCGGCGCAACAAGAAAACCCTGCAAGCAGAGCTGCAAACAGATGCTTGTGAAATGGCGCAAAAGGCGTATACTAAAAGTACAAACAACTGCACGTAGGATTTTTTACATAAGCGGGATGCAGTTGAAAAAAAGCCCCTTCGATCATACAAGCGCCGAAAAACAAATACTGCGTTAATCGAGGTGCATCATATGCAGCTGGCCATTACAAAACGGCTGACCAATTTTCTCATAGCAATCCTGTTTTTGTCCTTTCTGGGATTCGTGTTTTACTTTTTGACCGATTATAGTCGTAAATACAACAGTTATCTGGACTATCAGAACGACTTGCTTAGCTCCTCCATTGATGAGACGTTACACACCTATGAGAGCTTTTCCGGCTTTATTTTCACCTCGGAAATCAACAAAGAGTCTGTGCTGAGCCTCGTCGCGCAGGCAGGCAACGCCAGCGACACCGAAAAAGCCGTTTTGAGAAACACGCTCTATTCGCAACTGAGCGGCATCTATGCCCTGGCGCAGCAATACAACTTCAGGCAGCTGCAGTTTCATTTGCCAAACGGGGACAGCTTCCTTCGTTTTCACAGCCCCGAAAAATTCGGAGACAATTTGTTTTCCACGAGAGAATCCGTCAGGCTTGCAAATGAAGAAAAACGGGTTGTCTCCGGCTTTGAAGAGGGAAGAATCATGAACGGATACAGATTTGTCTATCCGTTAAACTATCAGGGCGAGCACATCGGCAGCGTTGAAGTCTCTGTTTCAATGAGCAGTGTTGTCGATGAACTCTATCGTAAAAATATGCGCAGAGACATTGGCTTCATTCTCGAAAAATCGCTTATGAGAAAAACCGTGGATCTTGAGGAACAGGTTCGCTACGAAGACAGCTTCGTTTCGGATGATTATGTGCTGGATGCAGAGGTCTTTGAGAGCTCAAAAAACAGCAAAAACAGCTTGAAGCTATATGAAGATGAAGCATTTAACCAAATTTTTAAGACGGCAGTTGCGGACGAGCTTAAAACGAAGGAATCCTTCGACGAGGTACTGTCCTACAACGGCAAGAGATATCTTGTACAATATCTCGCGATCAAAGACGTGTCGGGCACTCCGGCCGGCTACTTGTTTTGCATCAGTGAAAGAAGTTACATCAAAGACCTTGAAACGGGCAGAGCTTTAACGCTTCTGTTTTCCGGCTTAATCCTGTTCATGTTTGCTTTTTTGTTCATCATCATTCTCAAAAGGCAGAAACTTGTTGCCGAGATCTCGATGAGGGACCAGCTCACGAGAGTGTATAACAGGGCGACATTTTTTGAGTTTGCAAAGAAAGCGGTCGCCAGGCAACAACGCACGAAGTGCAAGCTATCCTTGGCGATGATTGATATTGATCATTTCAAAAAGGTCAATGACAGCTTTGGTCATTCTGTCGGGGATAGTACACTCAAGGCTCTTGCGGACATTGTTGCAGGCGAAATCAGAGGGACTGATGTTTTTGCGCGTTTTGGAGGAGAGGAGTTTATTCTCCTGCTGCCGGACACGGACTTGGATGCCGCAGAAATTGTCGTGGAGCGCATACGGCAGAAAGTTGAAGACTTTGAGTTTCCCAAAGCCAAAACGGTCACCATCAGCTGCGGTGTAACGAACAAGCGAAACGATGAAGCCTTCGACAATGTGATTAAGCGCGCGGATGAAGCGCTCTATCTCGCTAAAGATTCCGGACGAAACAAAGTTGTTAAGCTTCTGGCCCAATGAGGCAATAAAAAAACCGCTCCTGTGAAGGAGCGGTTCGCTGTTCAAGCAATTTGCAACTTAGGCAATGCGGACGTTGACAGCGCGCAGCTTGCTGCTGTTCTTGGGATCGGTCTCGGTGTCATAGGTGACCTTCTGGCCCTCATTCAGGGACTTGTAGCCATCACTCTGGATAGCGGAGAAGTGCACAAAAACATCCTCGCCGCCCATGTCGTTCGATATAAAGCCGAAACCCTTATCGTCGTTGAACCATTTAACAGTACCGTTATTCATTACAGTACCTCCTTTAAGATGTTATTTCGGCCATATAAAACAAAAAACACAGGGTCTTGTTAAACGAAATAACAAAAACCTGTGAGACAAATCATCATACATTCGAAATACTATAACAGTATATCTCCGAATTTCGAGAATGTCAAGCCTTATTTTTAGGAAAAACGCTTAATAACCAAACAAAAGATTGACAAAATCATGCACTCAATGCTAATATTAAATGTAATAATCATTTTCGTGTAAGAGCTTTATGAGATGCTGTCCTTTCAATTTGGCAGATCATCAATAATAATAAGCGGCTAAATCACAAGAAAAAGTTATTCTGGTGACTAGCCGCTGTTTTTTTGTGTTGAGCGAAAAAACGAATAGAACAAGAACAGTTTGTGTCTCGGCCTAAAAGGATTGTTCAGCCGGACACTCGGACATACTAAACAGAAAGTAACACGCGTTGACTAGACACGAATCGGCTTTATAAGCAGAAAGCCGAAACGGGTATTCTTCGCTGATTTATGGAGGAAATCAAATTGATCAAAGAACCAAAAAACACGCAGCCGGAGGGGGAAGCACCTGTCGTTGCCAAGAAGCCTGCGCGCCGCAGGAGCAGGAAGCCGTCTCCAAAACTAAATCCTGTCCGGATCATCCCGCTGGGCGGGCTTACCGAAATCGGGAAGAACATGACCGTAATCGAATGCAATGATGACATGCTGGTCATTGACTGCGGCATTGGCTTCCCTGATGAAAACATGCTCGGGATCGATATCGTCATTCCCGACACAAGCTGGCTCGAGAAAAACCTTGAGAAAATCAAGGGAATTGTGCTCACGCACGGACATGAGGATCATATCGGCGCGTTGCCGTATGTGCTGAAGAACATCAATGTGCCGGTGTATGGAACAAAGCTCACCCTCGGGCTGGTCAACGGCAAATTGAAGGAACACGGACTTGACAAAAAGGCAAAGCTGAACGTTGTCAAGGCCGGCGATAAAATCCAGCTCGGCTGCATGAACGTGGAATTCATTCGCGTGAATCACTCAATTGCAGACGCCTGTGGCCTTGCAATTGAAACACCTGCCGGGCTATTGGTCCATACGGGCGATTTCAAGGTTGATTATACGCCGATTGACGGCGTGGAAATGATCGACCTTGCGCGTTTTGGAGAGCTTGGCCGCCAAGGCGTTCTTGCCCTGCTAATGGACTCGACCAACGCGGAAGTAGCGGGCACTTCGATGTCGGAGCGAGAAGTTGGGGAATCGTTTGACAGCCTTTTTACCAAGGCCAAAGGCAGCCGAATCATCGTTGCAACCTTTTCTTCTCATGTCAACCGCGTGCAGCAAATCATCAACGCTGCTGTCACGCATGGACGACATGTGGCCATCACCGGCCGCAGCATGTTAAATGTCTATGGCATCGCCACAGAGCTGGGCTACCTTTCCGTCCCCGAAGGCGTTGTGATTGATATCAACGAGATTTCTCGCTATCCCAAAGACAAAGTGGTCATCATCTGCACCGGCAGCCAGGGTGAGCCGATGTCCGCGCTTTACAGGATGGCGTTTGAGGATCACAGGTCGGTTAAGGTGAGCTCCAAGGATTTTGTCATCATTTCGGCCAGTGCAATCCCGGGCAATGAAAAAACCGTTTCAAGAGTTGTGAATGAACTTCTGCGGCTCGGAGCGGAGGTCATTTACGAATCGCTTGCGAAAGTGCACGTATCCGGCCATGCCTGCCAGGACGAATTAAAGCTTATGCTGGGTCTTACAAAACCGAAATTCTTTTTCCCGGTGCACGGAGAATATAAGCATCTGCTGAAAAATGTCGGCATTGCGCAAAGCATGGGGGTTGACCGCAAAAATATTACAATTCCCGAGATCGGAAAAGTTTTCGAAGTGACTGCAAACGGCGTCAAAGCAGTCGGCACGGTCCCTTCGGGAAGCATCATGGTTGACGGGCTTGGAATAGGCGATGTTGGCAACGTCGTCCTGCGGGATCGAAAGCTCCTTTCCGAAGACGGGCTGATCATTGTCGGCGCCACGATAGACGAAGATACCTGCTCGCTCGTGTCGGGGCCGGATGTCGTTACCAAAGGCTTTGTGTATGTCAAGGAATCAGAATCCCTGATTAATGAAACCGTTGAACTTGCGCAAAGAGTGCTCGATGATTGCCTGAGAAGCGGCAATACGGACTTGCACACCCTAAAGCAAAAAATTTGTGGCTTGCTTTCAACCATGCTTTATGAGAGAACTGGACGCAGACCCATGGTTCTGCCGATTCTTATGAAAATCCAGTGACTTCCAACTGTGGCCATTGAGCACAAGCAAACAACTAACGGACTTTTGATGAAAAAAGCCACAAAGGCCTTTGTGGCTTTTTCCTTGTTTCACATCAGAGCAATTAAACTAGACAGCAAGGATGTTTGATAAAATGACAATCGAACAAGAAGTGAGTCGGAGAAAAACCTTTGCGATTATCTCCCACCCTGATGCCGGCAAGACGACGCTAACAGAAAAGCTGCTCCTGTTTGGAGGAGCTATCAGGCTTGCGGGGACTGTCAAAGGGCGTAAAACCAATAAATACGCAGTCTCTGACTGGATGCAGATTGAAAAGGAACGCGGCATATCTGTTACATCAAGTGTTTTGAACTTTGATTATGACGGATATCGAATCAACATATTGGACACGCCCGGTCACCAGGACTTCAGTGAGGATACCTACAGAACCTTGACCGCGGCAGACAGTGCCGTGATGCTGATTGACGGAGCAAAGGGCGTTGAGGAGCAGACGAAAAAACTGTTCCACGTTTGCAGAAGGCGCGGCATACCCATCTTTACCTTCGTAAACAAGTTGGATCGTGCGTGCAGAAACCCGCTTGAGCTCATGGAGGAAATCGAAGCGACCCTGGGCATCCGGTCCTGCCCGATGAACTGGCCGATCGGCGTCGATGGAGATTTCAAGGGGGTTTATGACCGCCGCAGTGCGCAAATTGAGTTGTTCGAAGCCGGCGAGCACGGGCAGAGCATTGCACTGTCTGACACCGGCAGTGTGGATGACGAGCGCTTTAGAACAATCCTGGGTGATAGCCTATACAATAAACTCTGTGAAGATGTTGCGTTACTGGATATCGCCGGAGATGACTTTGACCTTGAAAAGGTTCGGGCCGGAGAGCTCACACCAATGTTCTTTGGAAGCGCCATGACGAATTTCGGCGTAAGGCCTTTTCTTGAAGCGTTTTTAGAAATGGCGCCTGCACCCGGAAAAAGAACCCACAGCGCAGGCAGCGTTGAGCCGTCCGATGCTGTTTTTTCGGGGTTTGTTTTCAAGATTCAGGCAAATATGGATCCGGCTCATCGTGACAGAATCGCCTTTATTAAAATTTGTTCGGGTGCGTTTGAAAAGGGTATGGAAGTCAATCATGTAAGATTGAAAAAGACGGTTCGTCTTTCGCAGTCACAGCAATTTATGGCGCAGGACAGAGTGCTGATAGATGAGGCGTTCGCCGGTGATATCATCGGCGTATTTGACCCGGGCATTTTCAATATCGGCGACACCATTTGCAGCGGAAATCAATCCTTCAAGTTCGAGGGGATTCCCATGTTTCCGGCTGAACACTTTGCTGAAATCCTTGCAAAGGATGCATCAAAACGGAAGCAACTGTTAAAGGGAATCAACCAGCTTTCCGAAGAAGGTGCGATACAGGTTTTCAGACAGCCCGGTATGGGCGTAGAGCTTTTGACGGTTGGCGTGGCCGGTGTGCTTCAGCTTGAAGTTCTCGAATACAGAATGAAGAATGAATATAACGTGGATTTGCAAATCAGAAAACTCCCCTATGTCATGGCGCGTTGGCCGGACAATGAAAAATTCACAAAGGAAATGCTGGGTTATAATGATGGGGAACTTCTGGAGGATCAGTATGAACGACCGGTAATCCTCTTCAAAAATCAGTGGTCGTTAAGAACACTTCAGGAGAAATTTCCAAGCATCAATTTTCTTGACATTGCGCCAACGATTTAACACGACCAAACAGATGCATAAACGGACAAGAAGTAGCTTGCCTTCCGGCGAGCTACTTCCTTTCGTCCCCCGGCTTGTGTCGGTTGCCGGATTGCTTTTTATCGTTCCGGCTCTCTCCGTCGAGGGCGCTTTCCGCAAACGTGGGGCCGCCCTTGGCCTTTTGCTTGCGTACTTCTTTGGGGTCAAGCTGGCTGTCTTTTGCCATCGTTCGTCACCTCATCCAGCAGTATTTGCATCCGGCGGCGATTTATGCAGCCC
>CAYRIA010000021.1:0-8287 GCA_964424175.1 uncultured Oscillospiraceae bacterium
CATCTTCTGTCGGTGAAGGTTGATGTCATTTTTTGGGTCGGTGATATCCGTACCATTAAAGAAGATCTGCCCCTCGGTCGGCGTCTCCAGCAGGTTCAGACAGCGCAGAAACGTGGACTTCCCGCTGCCGGAGGGGCCGACAACAACCACGACCTCGCCTCTTGCAATCTGCTCGGAGATGCCGTCGAGGGCCTTGATCTTGTCGCCGTTGAAGTACTTTTTCAGTCCGTCCACGCGAATCAATGTGTCAGCGTTCACTTGCACGCAGCCTCCTTTCAAGCCGGCCGATCAGCCAGGAGAAGAATACGACGAGGGTAAGGTAAACCAGGGCGACGCCGATGATCAGCGGAATCAGATAATCGTAAGTAACGCCGCCGACGATGTTGCCGGCATAGGTCAGGTCACTGAGCCCGATGTAGCCTGCAACCGCCGTCTCCTTGAGAAGAACGATAAATTCGTTGGCGAGCGCCGGCAGAACGTTTTTGAAGGCCTGAGGCAGAATGATGTACCGCATGGTGGAAACATAACTGAAGCCGAGGCTGCGCCCCGCCTCTGTCTGACCGTCATCAATGGACATGATGCCGCTGCGCATGATTTCGGAGACGTAGGCTCCGGAATTAATGCCAAAGGCGACGACGCCCGTAACCAGCTTGCTGTCGGAGATTGAAATGACGAAAAACAGCACCAGAATCTGCACCACGACCGGCGTTCCGCGGATAACGGTCAGATAGATCTTGCAGACGGCGTTTGCAAGGCCGAGGAGCACTTTGCCCGGTCCGCGCTTCATCTCCGCGCCGTTTTTATCCCAAGTGACGCGGATGAGCGAAACGATGACGCCCAGCGCAACACCGATCAGCAGCGCGAAAAAGGTTAATAGCAGGGTGTTTCCCAGGCCCTTGACGAAGATCATATAGCGGTCGTCATAAATAAAACTCTTGAAAAACCTGTAACAGAAATTGTTCGCCCATTCCGGCAAATTCAACATCCATTGCGGCGCCGTTGCGAGCCATTGTGCCATGACCTCGCTGATCTGCGTGCTCATCTTTTCTTACCTCCAAGCTCAAAAATAAGGGGCAGTTTCCCGCCCCTTATCTGAAAGTGACTAGCTTATGCTGCGATGTACTTTTCGATGATCGCCTGTACCGTGCCGTCGTCAATCAGCTCCTGCAGAGCTTTGTTGATGGCTTCGAGCAGGGCGGTGTTGGTCTTAGCAACCGCGCCGGCGTACTGCTCCTGGATGTACTCGGTTTCGAGGATCTTCAGCCCTTCATTTTCAGCGACGAAAGCCTTGGCAGGCTCGTTGTCGATGACTACGCAGTCAACCTTGCCGGTCTTGAGCGCCATAACGGCATCTGCGCCCTTGCTGTAGCGGTCAATTGTCGCTTTGCCCGCATCCTCAAGGTCCCAGGTGGTGTAAAGATCGCCGGTCGTGTTGCGCTGCACACCGATTTTGAACTTCGCATCATCGGCAAACAGGTCATCCACGGAAGTGATGGGGCTGTTTTCGGAGACAACAATGGCCTGGACGCCGGTGGCGTAACTGGTCGTAAAATTGACCTCCTCCTGGCGCTCGGGCGTGACGGTCATGCCAGCCATGCCGATGTCAGCCTTGCCGGTGTTGACCGCGGTGATGATCGAGTCAAACTCCATATCCTCAATCTTGAGTGTAAGACCCAGCTTCTCGGCAATCGCAGCCGCGATTTCCGCATCGATGCCGACAATCGCCTCGCCCTCGTAAAACTCATACGGCGGGAAAAACGCATTTGTCGCCATGGTTAAAACGCCATCCGTAACGGTAGTAAAGTCCGCGCTTTCGGCGGGCTCTGCGGAATCGGCCGGTGGTGCGGAAACGTCGGACTGTGACGCCGGCGCCTTCGTCCCTCCACAGGCGGCCAGAGACAGCAGCAAGGCCACGGCAAGAACGGCTGTGAGAATTTTTTTCAGATTCTTCATTCAGATTCACCCCATAAAATAAATAAATATTCGGTTTCTGTTCCGTGAGCATAATTATAGTACGGAATGAATGGTTATTCAAGATGTTTTTTAGAATTTTCAATAATTCTGCATAATGATCAAAATACGCAGCATAATTATGCACTATTTATGAAAATGTTTCACAAATAGTGCATAATAATCCGTTATTCTCCTTAAACAACTGAGCGTCCGCCGAATTCTTCCGCCAGTTCGCTGTATTTTTTGCAAAGCTGAATGCGCTCATTCTCCCGCCCGCCAATGGCCTCAACCGAGATGGAGGACTCCTCTGACAGGGGGGCGATGCGCACCTTGCAGCGCCCGTCCGTCAGAGTGATTCCGTCCGAAAAGTCCGCCCCGGCCTCCCAGAGCACGGTGGACAGCTCCCGCATGAGCCGCGCCCGGTTTTCGCAGGCGATCTCCCGGCAGAGACCGACGGCGCGGCGGTGCGTGCGTTTCGGTTCGGGCATGGGTGGCTCCTTGTGCCAACCGGCGGCCACCACGTCGCCAAAGGCCGTGACCGTGTCGGGATAGAGCATGGCTCCGCGGCAGACGACGGTGCCGCTGATAACACAGGCCTCGCCAACACTTCCCCCGTCGATCACAGAGTTAATCACCCGGGAATATGCCCCGATGCGGCTTCCCGCGTGAATGACGCTGCGACCGATCACTGCGTCGTGCCCAATGACTACCCCGTCGCAGATCACACAGGGCGGGACAACACGCACCGAGTCGGGAAGCCCATACGGCGCGTAGATGCCCGTGGAGAGAGCGTGCTCCTGCGCGGGTTTAAGTTTCAAACGGCCGTCAAGGGCGTCCATGCAACAACGCAGATAGCTGCGGCTGTTTCCGACATCGCACCAATAGCCCTGCATCGGCAGGCCAACAAGCTCCAGCCCCAGTTGGGCCATCAGGGGAAACAGATCGCGGGCAAAATCAAAGGGCTTATTGGGCGGGATCAACGCAAGCACCTCGGGCGAGATCATGTAAATGCCGGTGTTTACGAGGTCTGTGACGACATGTTCCCAGCTCGGCTTCTCAATAAAGCTGATTACCTTGTCTTGCCTGTCCGTAAGCACGGTTCCGTAGGGTAGCGGCTCGGCATTCGGAAAAAGCGCCATTGTGACGGGTGCACCGCGGCGTTTGTGCTCTGCGGCGAGGTAGCGCAGGTCGAAGTCGCAGGCCGCGTCCCCGCTGATCACGAGGAAATCCTCGTTTCCGACAAAGTCCGCACAGGCGCGCACACCGCCAGCCGTGCCCAGCGGCGTTTTTTCAGTCCGGTAGCACATCGAGACGCCGAACTTCGCCCCGTCGCCAAAATGCTCCGTAATGCTGCCGGGCTTGTGGCCCAGCGTGGCACACAGCTCCGTAAAGCCGTTTGCCTTGAGCAGCGCGACGAGGTGCTCCATTAGCGGACTTCCAAACAGCTCCGTCATCGGTTTCGGCATCGTATCACAAATCGGACGCAGCCTTGTTCCTTTTCCGCCCGCCATGATTATCGCTTTCAAATCGCCGCTCCCTTTCGTTTCATTTGGCCAATATCTGCGCTTCTACCGGTTAAATCCGCTTGATATCGGTCAGGTTTAAGTATTTCCCGCGGAAGGTGAAAATAACCGTTGAAGAAATTCGTCTCCGGAAAGTCACACAGACCGTTTTTGCGGGATACTATTGAAATAAGGAAAAATCGTTGATATAATAAAAAATCTACAGGTATTATGAAGGGGACGGGGTTCTGATATGAACAAAAATCTGAAAAGGCTGCTCGAACCGGGAACCAGGCTGTACTTCTTTTTCCTTGTGGTTTTCGCTGGCATCGGCTTTATTTTTGATATCAAGCTCGCCCTCGCGGAGATTGCGATCATTGCGCTGCTGCTGATCTATTCGGTGATCGTCAGCCGCCGCCGCCGCCGGGAGTTTCAGGCCTATATCGAATCGGTGACGGCCGACGTCGAGGCGGTCAAGAGCGATACGCTCGTCAATTTCCCCCTGCCCATGGTCGCCTTCCGGCTCGACAACACGGCGATCGTTTGGGGCAACGGACCGTTTGCCGACCTTTTCGGGAAAACGAAATTCCATTTTGACACGCGCCTGTCCGATCTTGTGCCAGGCTTCAAGGCCAAGTGGCTGACGGAGGGCAAAACCCAGCACCCCGAGCTGGTCGAGGTGCATGGCCGGCGCTATCGGGTTTACGGCAGCATCGTCCGTGGTGAGGGCGACGCGAGCCGCGACTTCCTGGGTGTCAGCTATTGGTTGGACGTGACGGAATACGACCAGCTCAAGGATGAATACGAGCGCTCCCGCCCGGTCGTCGCGATCATCCTCTTTGACAATCTGGACGAGCTGGCCAAGAATCAGCCCGAACGGGTCAAGACCCGCCTGCAGAACGAGATCTCCGAAAAGATTGAAAACTGGGGCGCGGAAATGGGCGGCATCATCTGCCACTATGATAAAGACAAGTATCTGCTGATCTTTGAGCATCGACATTACGAGAAGCTGGCTGCGGAGAAGTTCTCGCTTATGGGGAGCGTCCGCGAGATCGTCAGCCCCAGCGGCATCCACGCCTCGGTCAGCATTGGCGTCGGGCGGGACGGCGGCACCTTTGAGGAAAACTACAACTTTGCCACGCTGAGCACCGAGATGGCGCTCTCGCGCGGCGGCGATCAGACCGTCGTTAAAAACCGCTTCAATTTTGAGTTCTTCGGCGGGCGCGGCACAGAGATCGAATCCCGCACGAAGGTCAAGTCTCGCGTAATCGCAAGTGCGCTGTCGGAGCTCATCAAATCCTCCGGCCAGGTGTTCATCATGGGGCACAGGTTCGGGGATATGGACTCCGTCGGCTCCGCGGCCGGACTGTGCTGCATCTCGCGCAAGCTCGGCTGCCCGGCGCGCATCGTCATGGACGAAAGCAACAGCGCCGCCGAGAGCCTGCTTGCCCGGCTGCACACCGCGCCGGAATACCGCGGCGCCATCATCAGCCCGCAGGAGGCAATCCTCAAAGCGGACAGAAACACGCTGCTGATCATTGTCGACACAAACCGGCCGGAGCAGGTTGAGGACCAGAGCCTCCTGATGGCCTGTAATCGCGTTGCCGTCATCGACCACCACCGGCGGGCGGCAAGCTACATCCAGAACGCGGCGCTGACCTTCCTGGAACCATATGCCTCCTCGGTGTGCGAACTGGTCTGCGAGCTGGTGCAGGAAACCGTTGAACAGGCGGACATCCTCAAGGTGGAGGCGGATGCCTTGCTCTGCGGCATTGTGATGGACACGAAAAACTTCACGATCCGCACAGGCGAGCGCACCTTCGACGCCGCAGCCTTTTTAAACCGCGCCGGAGCGGATACCGTGACCGTCAAGAAAATCCTCCAATACGGCATGGATGACACCATCGCCCGGTATAAAATTCTCCAGCAGGTGCAGCGCTATCGCGAAACGATTGCCATAGCCATCGTTCACGAGCCGCAGGATCGGGTCATCGCAGCACAGGCGGCGGACGAGATGCTGAACATCACCGGGATTCAGGCCTCCATTGTGATCTATCCGACCGAGGCCGGCGGGGTGATCATCTCCGCGCGCTCGATCGGCGAGGTGAATGTGCAGCTTCTTCTTGAGCTCCTCGGCGGCGGAGGCAACAAGTCCGCTGCAGGCGTCCAGCTTGAGGATATTCCGCTGCACGACGCGGTTAACCGGCTCTTTGAGGCCATCGATAAGTATTATAAGGAATAGTCAGCCATTGGGCGCGGGAGCGCATTAATGCCGCGCAGCGGCAAAGGGGCCGGGCCCCAATTACGGAAAGCGAGGAATACAGCATGAAGGTTATTTTTCTGACCGATGTCCGCGGACAGGGCAAGAAGGACGAAATCAAGGAGGTTTCCGACGGCTATGCACGCAACTTCCTGATCCCCAGAAAGCTCGTCGTCGAGGCCAGCTCCGATGCGCTCAACGCCATTCGTCTCAAGGAAAAGGCGAAGGCCGCCCAGACGGCAAAGGAGAAGGCGCTCGCGCAGGAGTATGCCAAAAGGCTGGAGAGCATCGTCGTCAAAGTGCCCGCCAAGGCGGGCGCGGGCGGCAGACTTTTCGGCTCTGTTACATCCAAGGAGATCAGCGATGCGCTGCTGGCGCAGTTCGAGATCGCCATTGACAAGCGGGACATCGTGCAGGCCGATCCGATCAAAAACTTTGGCTCCTACAGTGTGCGCTGCAAGCTCGGCCACGAGGTCAGCGGCACAATTAACCTCATCGTCACCGAGGAGAAATAGCGTGATCACCCACGCAATTGTTTGCCCTAGCGATCGCTCCCGCCCCACGGTGGGAACTACGACTTATGCACAATAGTCTTTACCTCTGAAAGGGAAGCCTTATGGACGAGCTTTTTGAACTGCGCGTGCCGCACTCGGCAGAAGCCGAGCAGGCGGTCGTCGGCTCGATGCTGATTGACCCCGCCTGCATCCCGGACGTGCTCCAGCGGGCGAAAAGCGAGGATTTTTACCTTGCGACAAACCGCGACGTATTTGATACGATCAGTAGCATGTACGTCTACGGCCGGACGGTCGACCCCATCACGGTTCTCGACCAGATGCGCGTGCGCGGCTGTCTTAAAGACAATTCACAGAACTATCTGCTGGAACTGATGCAGATCACGCCCACTGCTGCAAATGTGATGAAATACGTCGACATTCTGCGCGAACAGGCGCTTTTGCGCGCGCTGCTGAAGGTTGGCAATGAGATCACCGAGATGGTGCGCGCAGGCGAGGGCGAGGCCGATACGATGCTCGAAGCGGCGGAACGGAAAATTTATGCCCTGCGGCAGGGCCGCACGATCGGCGGGCTGATGAAGATTTCAACCGTCATTCAGGACGTATACAATCAAATTTCCGTCATGGCGGCCGAGGGCAGCAAGATGCCCGGTCTTTCCACCGGCCTGTCCGACCTGGATGCGACTCTGCTCGGCCTCAACAAGGGTGACCTTATTCTGATCGCCTCCCGCCCCGGCATGGGTAAGACGAGTATCGCGCTGAACATCGCGCTGCACGTCGCCAAGACCTCGAAAAAGTCCGTTGCGGTCTTTTCGCTGGAAATGTCCCGCGAGCAGCTTGCCGTTCGTCTCCTTGCGGGCGAAGGGCTGATCGACAGCCAAAAGCTGCTCACAGGTCGCCTCAATCAGGGCGACTGGCAGCGCATCGGTGCGGCAGCCTCAGTCATCAGCGAGACGGATATGCTTATCGACGACAACCCCTCACTCTCCGTTGCGGATATGAACGCACAGTGCCGCAGGCTGGATAACCTCGGCCTTGTCGTCATCGACTATTTGCAACTGATGCAATCGGCGGGTTCGGGGCATACTTACGCCGGTGAAAGCCGCACGCAGGCGGTCTCGGACATGAGCCGTATGCTCAAAATCATGGCCAAGGAGCTGAACGTGCCCGTGATCTGTCTATCCCAGCTCTCGCGCGCCAACGAGGCACGGACGAATAAGCGCCCCGTGCTGTCCGACCTACGCGAATCGGGCGCGATTGAGCAGGATGCAGACATCGTGATCGGCCTTTATCGCGAGGGCTATTATGACAGGGAATGCGAAAACCCCAACGAGGCCGAGGCCATCGTTCTCAAAAACCGCCACGGCGAGCTGCGGACGATCCCGCTGCTCTGGCTGCCGGAATACACCAGCTACGGCTCGGTTGACTCACGGCACGACGACTACAATGGATATTGAGTTTTGTCAAAAATACGATATGTTCCCTCGCGAGGGCATTGTGCTCTGCGCCGTCTCCGGCGGCAAGGACTCAATGTACCTGCTGGAAAAGCTGCGCGCCCTCGCGCCGGAAGCCGGCTTTGTGCTGCACTGCGCCCACTTTGACCACCGGCTGCGGGGGGCGGAGTCCGACCGCGACCGTGCGTTTGTGCGCGACTGGTGCGCCGGCCACGGCATTCCCTGCCACATTGGCGCGGGAGACGTTGCCGCCTATGCGTCCGAGCAAGGCTTGGGCACAGAGGAGGCAGCGCGCGTTCTGCGCTATGCCTTCCTTGAGGAAACCGCGGACAAAATCGGCGCTTTACGCATCGCCACTGCGCACACAGCCGACGACAACGCAGAAACCCTTCTGATGAACCTTGCCCGCGGCAGCGGGCTGAAGGGGCTTTCCGGCATCCCGCCCGTCCGGGGCAGGCTAATTCGCCCCCTTCTGACGATCACTGCCGCGGATATTCTGCTTTGGCTTGAAGAAAACGGCGTCCCTCATGTCGAGGACGCTAGCAACACTCTTGAGGACGCCCTCCGCAACCGCGTCCGGCATCGGATCATTCCGGAGCTGCGGGC
>CAYRIA010000021.1:8387-19857 GCA_964424175.1 uncultured Oscillospiraceae bacterium
GACCCTCACGCCCGCGCTGACCTGCCCGGCTTGCGCGCGCAACGGGACTATGCGCGGCTGCTTTTCCAAAAGGGTTTGCCCGCAGAGCTGGCACTTCGCCGCATCCTACCCGGCACGGTTACGGTTTTGCCGGAAGCAGGGCTTGAACTTTTCTGCGAATTCATCAATAAGTACGAGGAAATTCATAATTCCTTTAACACTTTCTGCTTTCAAAGTGGTAGCATCTGTGGTAATATATTTGTCAAGTCCCGCGGGGAGGGAGAAAAAATCCGTCTTGCGGGCAGAAATTGCACCAAAACACTCAAAAAGCTCTTTTCCGAGGCACGGCTCAACGGCGAGGGCAAGGCGCTCATCCCCGTGATTTATGACGACGGGGGGCCGATCGCAATCTATGGCTTCGGAATTGCGGAGCGCTGTGTGCCCCAGCGGGGCGACAGCGTGCTGCGTCTGACCATCCGGAAAACGGATACTGACGGCGGATAGGCCGTTTTTGCATGGAAATAGGATGCACCCTGTGTGCGTCAAGACAAAAAAATACAATATATTTCAGGGAGACAGTACGGGATGACGGATGATATCAAGGAAATACTGCTGAGCGAGGCACAGATTGAACAGCGCGTTGCCGAGCTTGGTCAGCAGCTGACCGAGAAGTTTCGGGGCACGGAGCCGCTTTTCATCGGTGTTCTCAAGGGCAGTTTTGTTTTTATGGCCGACCTGATCCGCAAGGTTGAGCTCAAGTGCGCCATGGACTTTATGGCGGTTTCCTCCTACGGTTGCGGGACAAGCACCTCCGGCGCCGTTAAGATCAACAAGGACTTAAACGAGGACATCGCCGGCCGCAATGTAGTCATCGTTGAGGATATCCTCGACAGCGGCGTGACACTCAATTACCTCTGCGGCTATCTGCAAAACCGCAAGCCTGCGTCCATTACTCTCGTCACTCTGCTGGATAAGCCCGCCCGCCGCAAGGCGCCGATTAAGGCGGACCTCGTCGGCTTTGAGGTTCCTGATGAATTCGTTGTGGGCTATGGCCTTGACTATGCTGAAAAATACCGCAATCTCCCCTTCGTGGGTGTGCTTAAACCCGAGGTTTATTCGGGCTGCTAGCGCAGAACTTATGCAAAGGAAGTGAACTTCGCTTGAATCAAAATCGAAACCAAGCCAGGGATATCGGCTTTTATGTACTGATCCTCATTATCCTTCTGGCAACGGTTTTTACGATGACCTCTCAGCCGGACGATGCCCCGGAGGTATTGGATTCCGATATAGACTACCTGTTGGAAAACGAGCTGGTCAAAAAAGTCGAGGCCGTTGGAAACGACCTGACGTTGGAGCTACGCGAGCCTTTTGAGGGCAGCGACAAGATCACAAAGACGCTTGTCTCAATCACCTATTTCCGTGAGCAGTATGAAGAGCTGCTCCGGGAACAGAAGGCTGCGGGCGTCCTCGAATCCTATGACTTCAAGGAACCGTGGACGGCGCCCTGGTGGCTGAGCTTCCTGCCCTATCTGGGTGTGCTCGTGATCTTCGGTATCCTCTGGTACGCCATGATGAGAACCGCTGCGAAGGGCGGGGGCGGTGCCGGCGGCGCAATGCGCTTCGGCAAGGCCAGAACGCGGCTCGGCGCAGACGAGAACAAAAAAGTGACCTTCGCCGACGTTGCCGGCGCTGAAGAGGAAAAGGCCGAGCTGCAGGAGATTGTCGGCTTTCTGCGCAGCCCCGCCGCCTTCACGGCGATGGGCGCACGAATTCCCAAGGGCGTGCTGCTGGTCGGCCCTCCGGGCACCGGTAAAACCCTGATCGCCAAGGCGGTCGCAGGCGAGGCCGGCGTGCAGTTCCTGTCTATCTCCGGCTCCGACTTTGTGGAGCTTTATGTCGGCGTTGGCGCTTCACGCGTGCGCGACCTGTTCGAGCAGGCGAAAAAGATCGCGCCGGCAATTATCTTTATCGACGAAATCGACGCCGTCGGCCGCCAGAGGGGCTCCGGCCTCGGCGGCGGGCACGACGAGCGCGAGCAGACCCTGAACCAGCTGCTTGTCGAGATGGACGGCTTCGGCAGCAACGAGGGCGTCATCGTCATGGCGGCCACCAACCGCTCCGATATCCTTGACAGCGCGCTTTTACGTCCAGGGCGTTTTGACCGCACGGTCTATGTCGGCATGCCCGACGTGCGCGGACGCGAGGCCATTTTGAAGGTGCACTCACGCGGCAAGCCGCTGGGCGACGACGTGGACCTCAACAGCATTGCCCGCGGTACGCCCGGCTTTTCCGGCGCGGATTTGGAGAACCTACTCAACGAGGCGGCCATCCTCGCCGTCCGCCGCGGAAACCGCTTTATCACCCAGCCGGAGATTGACGAGGCCATTCTAAAGGTCATCGCAGGCCCCGAGAAGAGAAGCCGCGTGATGAGCGATAACGCCAAAAAGCTTACGGCCTACCACGAGGCAGGGCACGCGGTTGTCGGCCGCTTCCTCAAGCCAAAGGAGCCCGTGCAGTATATCACCATCATCCCCCGCGGCCCCACAGGCGGCATGACGGTCTATCGCCCGAATGAGGACAAGGAAAACTATCAGTCCCGGGGCGAGATGTTTGCGGACATCGTGGTCAGCCTCGGCGGCCGCGTCGCTGAGACCTTGATTTTGGACGACATTTCCACCGGCGCCTCTGGCGATATCCAGAGCGCCACCCGCACAGCGCGCGCGATGGTCACGGTTTACGGCTTCTCCGAGCGCTTAGGGCCCATCTCCTTCGAGGATGCCGGTCACAGCATTTTCATCGGCCGCGATTTCGGCACGACCAAGAGCTATTCCGAGGAGACTGCAGCCATCATCGACGAGGAGGTCAAGCGCATCTTCGACGAGGCGGGCAAAAAGTGCGAGGACATTCTGACCGAGCACAAGGATCTGCTGGTCTCCGTGGCTGAATACCTGCTGGTCAACGAGTCAATGGAGGGCGCGGACTTTGCCTTCCTCTGCGAAAACGGCCATATCCCCGAGAAGAAAAACGCCCAAGAGGACCTGCAGATCGAGGAGGTCAACTCCGACGAGCTGCAGCCCGGCAGCAAAGCGGGCGACGGAGAGCTGCCCCACTAAGCCAAAAATTAACCCAAAGGGCGGAAGCAATTCCGCCCTTTTCGAGAGGATGGGACCCCCCATGAAATTAGGAATCGTCGGCCTGCCGAACGTCGGCAAGAGCACACTGTTCAATGCCATCACCAACGCCGGAGCCGAGAGCGCAAACTACCCCTTCTGCACCATCGACCCCAATGTGGGCACGGTGGCCGTGCCGGACGAACGGCTGGATTTTCTGGCCGCGCTCTATAGCCCCAAAAAATATACCCCCGCCGTGATTGAGTTCGTAGACATTGCGGGTCTGGTCAAGGGCGCTTCAAAGGGCGAGGGTCTGGGCAATAAGTTTTTGAGCAACATTCGTATGACGGATGCAATCATCCATGTTGTGCGCTGCTTTGACGACGAGAACGTCATCCACGTCGAGGGTAAAACCGACCCCCTGCGCGATATTGAGATCATTAACCTCGAACTGGTGATGGCGGACATGGAGATGGTCGAGCGCCGTATTGACAAGGCCAAAAAGGCCGCCAAGGGCGGGGATAAGAAGTTTCTGCGCGAGGCAGAGCTTCTGGAAGGCCTGCTGGCACATTTAAATGAAGGCGGCAGCGCCCGCACTTACGCCTGCACACCGGAGGACAGGGCTGTGATCGCCGAGAGCGAATTGCTCTCGCTCAAGCCCGTGATCTATGCTGCGAACATGGACGAACAGGGCTTTGCCGCAGGTGCGGATAACAACGCCTATTTTCGATTGGTCGAGCAATTTGCCGCCAATGAGGGCTCGCAGGTGCTGCCGATCTGCGCGAAGGTCGAGCAGGAAATCGGCGAATTGGAGACCGAGGACAGGGCGCTGTTTATGGAGGAGCTGGGCATGACCGAGAGCGGGCTTGACCGCTTGATCCGCTGCTCCTACAGCCTGCTGGGGCTCATTTCTTTCCTCACCGCCGGCAGCGACGAGGTGCGCGCCTGGACGATCAAGAAGGGCTCAAAGGCCCCCCAGGCCGCGGGGAAGATCCATACGGACTTCGAGCGGGGCTTTATCCGCGCGGAGATTGTGGCCTTTGACGACCTGAAAGCCTGCGGCACGATGGCCGCGGCGCGGGACAAGGGGCTGATTCGCTCCGAGGGCAAGGAGTATGTGATGCACGACGGGGACGTGACCCTGTTTCGGTTTAATGTATAGCTGCTTTAATCCCACCTTGTTAGTAATCACAAAAAAGACTTGTGCCGGCTTACGTCGGCACAAGTCTTTTTTCAATTGATCTTTGCTTATTTCACAAGCACATTTTTCTCGCCGAGAAGTTCCTTCAGCTCTCTGATCAGCGAATCATGGATCATGCAGCGGGCGCATAGGCGTTTTGGCGTGTCGTCACAGCAGACGATCATGCGCTCATCCCCTTCAAACATGACGAGGAGCTTCTCGATCTTCTTGAAGCGCGGGTCATCCTTACTCGGCAGTTTGATCCAGAGCGTTTGCTCCGTTTTGGGCAGCGGGGGCTCGCTGTCGAGGGGGGCAATGTCCGTGAGCGGGCGCAGGCTCTCGACAATGAGCTGCGGCTCCTTTTCGTCGCGGACGGAAATTTGCCCCTTAACCACGACCGGCATGTTTTCTTTGATATAGCCATCGGAGGCATCCAGCACACGCTGGAAGGCCAAAAGCTCCATTGTGCTCGTGGCGTCCTCAAGCTGGATATAGGCCATAAGGCTGTTGTTGCGGGTGGTCTTGGTCTTTGCGGAGGCAATGACGCCCGCGAGGGTCACAAACTGCCCGTCGGCAAAGCGTGTCGCACCCCCCTCCTGTGCAAAATCACTGATGATCGCGCTGATGGACACGGCGCCCGCTTTCCGTGCCGCGGCGCGGTATTCGTCCATCGGGTGCCCGGTGAGGTAAAGCCCCGTCGTCTCCTTCTCCATCGCCATCAGATCGCCGGGCGTAAACTCCGGAATGTCAGGCAGGGGCGTCTCCTGCGCGGGCGCAGGTTCTCCGGCCTCCTGTCCCATGGAAAACAGGTCGAACTGGCCGTCGATATTTTTACGGGCGGCATCCGCCACGCCGCTAATCACCGTGTCCACCACGCGCATGAGCTGGCTGCGCTTATAACCGAGGCTGTCGAAGGCCCCGGCGCGGATCAGGCTTTCGACCGCACGGCGGTTTAAATCCTTGCCGTAAAGCCGGCGGCAAAACTCGTCGAAGCTCTTGAAATTCCCTTCCCGCTCACGACTTTCCACAAGGGCGTTAATGAAGCCTCTGCCGATGTTTTTGATGGCCACAAGGCCGAAGCGAATTGAATCGCCCGAGACTGTGAAATCCGCCTCGGAGGCATTCACGTCCGGCGGCAGAAGGGCGATGCCCCACTCCTTGCACTCGGCAATGTACTCGGCGACCTTCGCCGTGTTGTCCAGCACGGAGCTCAGGAGTGCCGCCATGTATTCGCGCGGATGGTGGCACTTCATATAGGCTGTGCGGTAGGAGATGATGGCATAGGCAACGGCATGTGCCTTGTTGAAGGCGTAGTGCGCGAAGTCTAAAATTTCATCGTAAATGCTGCCTGCTATATCCTCCGGCACGCCGTTTGCCACAGCGCCCGCGATGTTCCGCTCAGGGTCGCCATGGACAAAGGCCGCGCGCTCTTTCTGAATTTCCTTCTCCTTCTTTTTGGACATAGCACGGCGAATCAGGTCGGCCTGCCCCAGGGAGAAGCCCGCAAGCTTGCGGAAAATTTCGATGACCTGCTCCTGATAGACAATGCAGCCGTAGGTCACTTCAAGGATCTCACGCAGCTTTTCGTGCTTATACGAAATCTTGCGGGGGTTGTTGCTGCAGGCGATGAAGCGCGGGATGCTTTCCATCGGCCCCGGACGGTAAAGTGCAATGACCGCCGTGATGTCCTCAATGGAGCGCGGTTTGATGCCGGTACAAACCGCCGTGATGCCTGTGCTTTCAAGCTGAAACACGCCCTGCGTCTTTCCCTGGGAGAGCATTTCAAAGGTTAAACGGTCATCATCCGGCACATTTGCCACGTCAAAATTTTCGATGCGTTTTCGGACAAGCTGATTGGCCTTCTCCAAGACTGTGAGGTTTCGCAGCCCGAGAAAGTCCATCTTCAAAAGCCCCAGTTCCTCCAACGTCGTCATCGGAAACTGGCAGACCACGGATTCGTCATTCTTCGCAAGCGGCACATATTCATGGACAGGCTTGCCGGAAATGACCACACCGGCGGCGTGGGTGGAGGCGTGGCGCGGCATTCCCTCCAGCGCGCGGGCGGTATCGATCAGCTCTTTGATGCGGTCGTCACTGTCGTACATTTCGCGCAGCGGGCGCGAAAGCTTGAGTGCCTCGTCGAGCGTGATTCCCAGTGCCATCGGCACCTGCTTTGCCACTGCGTCGCACTCGGCATAGCTGATGCTCAGCGCCCGCCCCACATCACGGATGGCAAGCCGCGCCGCCATGGTGCCGAAGGTCACAATCTGCGCGACATGGTCTGCGCCATATTTGCGGTTGACGTAGTCAATGACCTCGCCGCGGCGGTCAACGCAGAAGTCGATGTCGATATCGGGCATGGAGATGCGCTCCGGGTTTAAGAAGCGCTCGAAGAACAGGCTGTATTTGATGGGGTCGACGTCTGTAATCTCCAGACAGTAGGACACGACGCTGCCCGCCGCAGAGCCGCGCCCCGGGCCAACGGGGATGCCCTGAGCCTTGGCATAGGCGATAAAGTCCGAGACAATCAAAAAATAATCCGTAAAGCCCATTTTTCGGATCATGTCCAACTCATATTGGAGCTGGGTTCGGAGCCTTCCGATGGCCTCCTGCGCGTTTTCAAAGCTGTAGACATGGGCGTAGCGCTTTTCAAAGCCCCTGTCGCAGAGCTTGTCCAGATAGGCCGCGCCATCCGTTTCCCCCTCCGGCAGGGGGAAGCTCGGCAGATGGTAGCGGCCGAATTCAAAGTCAAAGTTGCACAGATCGGCGATGCGGGTCGTATTGTCTGCCGCCGCGCCGATCTCGGGGTATTCCGGAAACAGCGCGCGCATTTCTTCCTCGGACTTGAGGTAAAACTCGCTGCCCTCAAAGCGCATACGGCCGGGGTCATCAACGGTTTTGCCCATCTGGATACACATGAGCACATCCTGATAGCGCGCGTCCTCTCGGCGGAGGTAATGCGCGTCGTTGGTCAAAACAAGGGGGATGCCCGTCTCACGGTGGAGGCGAATAAGCCCCTCGGCGGCGGCACGCTCCTCGCGCAGACCGTGCCACTGGAGTTCGAGATAGAAACCATCTTTTCCGAACAGCTCGGAAAGTTCAAGCGCGCGTGCCTTCGCGCCCGTATAGTTTTTGCTGACGAGCTTTTGCTGGATTTCTCCCGCAACGCAGCCTGAAAGGCAAATCAAACCCTCTGCGTGCTCGGCGAGGAGCTGCCAATCGATGCGCGGCTTGAGGTAAAAGCCGTTTAAGTAGCCCTCGCTGACGAGATAGCAGAGGTTGTGATAGCCCGTCTCATTTTTGCAGAGCAAAATCAGGTGGGAGTAGTTGCTGTCCGCCCCGTGCTCCTTTTCGGTCATGCCGCGGGGGGCAAGATAGACCTCGCAGCCGATGATGGGCTTGATGCCCGCCTTTTTCGCTGCCTTATAAAAAGCCACCGCGCCATACATGACGCCGTGGTCGGTGATCGCAAGCGCGGTCTGTCCGAGATTTTTTGCGCACTCGGCCATCTGCTCGACACGGCAGGCGCCGTCGAGCAGGCTGTATTCCGAGTGGACGTGCAAATGGACAAACGACATGGGCAGTGCTCCTTGTTAAAAATCTCTATTGGTCACCAGCCAGCGCCATCAGCTTCTTGAGCCTGTGGCTGATGCAAGACTTGCTGACCTGCGGGATGGCGAGAGCCGCCAAATCCGTTAGGCTCGCCTCGGGGTTTGCAATGCGCAAAAGCGCAGCCTCGCGCAGCTTTTCCGGCAGCTCGTCCAGCCCCACCGTGCGCTCAATACGGCGGATTTTTTCAAGCTGCTCCTCGGCGGCAAGCACAATTTTGTCCGCGTTTGCACTGTCGCAGTTGACGCGCCGGTTGATGGCATTGCGCATATCCTTTTCAACCTTCGCCGACATGATCTCCATCGCCGAAACCGGCGCGCCGAGCAGGGTTAAAAAGTCCTCAATGGCCTCGGACTGCTTGAAATAGACAACGTAGTTGCCGCCGCGTGCGGCGTCCTTCGGGGAAAAGCCCAGCTCGAGAAGAATCGAAAACGTTTCGCCGCTGACATTGTAATGGTCGGTTACAAGCTCCAGATGGTAGCTCTTGGCGGGGTCTGTGATGCTGCCGCCAGCCAGGAAAGCGCCGCGCAGGAAGGCAGCCTTACAGCAGCTTTCCTCCAACACGCCCAGATTGATGTGGTGGGCGAGAACGCCTCGGGCGTCATAGCCATAGGCCTCAAAAATTTTGCGGATGTGCGCCTTGTTGGTGAGGCTCAGGCTGTGCTTGCCCCGAATGTCCGCCGCAGGCAAGGTGTCAAAGCCGAAGCCGAAGACCTTTTTGAACAGCCGTGGCAGCCGTTCGGCAAGCTCCTTGCTGGAGGTGACGATGCGCACCTCGTCGGCGGTGAACAGATTGCAATAGAGCAAGATGCCGTAAGCCTCTGCCAGGGCGCAGCAGCTGCGCTGAAGGGTCTCCCTGCAGAGCTCTGCTTTCGTATCCGACGAAAAGGACATGTTCTTCCCTCCTGCGCCTGGCAGCCTTGTTCAAAGCGGCGTGAGCGCTATAAGTTGCTACCGGTCGGGCTAAAGCTCATACTCGCTGAGCTCCTGTGCATTAAAAATGCGCGTCGGCGAGTTTTCCCTGTAAAGATTCATAATTTCCGTGGCAAGACGCTTCGGATTATGCCTTGCCCGCCCGCTCGTGCAGTCGAGCAGGGGGCACTCAACCGTGACAATGCCAAGCCTTTTCAGCTCCTCGATGTCCACAAGGGTCTGGCAGGCCCCCTCGGCCCGGTAGCGCCGTTCGATCTCCTCGGGCAGTGCTGTGCTGTTTGCCAGACAATAGTCAAAGAGCTTCCCGCCCGCGTGTGCCAGAAGGGCTCGCACATGGTCTGAGGCGGCATACTGTTCCGTCTCCCCGTCCTGCGTCGTGACGTTGAGCACATAGATGCGCACAGCCTTCGACTGCACGATGGCCTCCGCCACGCCGGCAGTGAGCAGGTTCGGTATAATACTCGTATAAAGGCTGCCGGGGCCGAGCACAATCAAATCCGCCTCACGGATGGCAGCAAGGCTCTCGGCAAGCGCGGGTGGATTCTCCGGCACGAGAGAGACGCGGGCGATGCGCCTATCGCTGTTTTTCTTGTGCTCCGAGATACGCGATTCCCCGAAGACCTCTGTCCCGTCGTCAAAGTACGCGAGCAGCCGGACGTCCGCCGTGGTTACAGGCAACACCCGCCCGGTGATCGCCAGGACCTCGCTTAAGGAGCGCACAGCCTCGTAAAAGGAGCCGGAAATGTCGTTGAGTGCGGCAAGAAAGAGGTTGCCGAGGCTCTGCCCACGCAGCACCCCCTCTGAAAAGCGGTAGCTCAAAAGCTGCTCCATTGCAGGCTCGGTGTTCGCCAGTGCCGCCAGACAGTTGCGCACGTCGCCCGGAGGCGGCATCCCAAGCTCGTCACGCAGTGTGCCGGAATTGCCCCCGTCGTCTGCCATGGTGACGATTGCGGTCAGTCGGCTCGTTTTGAGCTTCAGTCCCCTGAGCATATTGGAAAGCCCCGTTCCGCCGCCAATGACGACGACGGCCGGCTCGGACTTCTTCTGAATCATACGCCCAACACCTCCTTAGCCCGACCGAACTACTCCGAACCCGTTTCTCGGGACACGCGCCGCCCAAGTTTGGCCTTTGCCCCGCAAACAATGCGCGGAGCGTTATTTTTTGATGTCCCTGTGGATGCCTTGCGTGGGATAACCGAGGCTCTCGATATATTCCGCAAGCGCCTGTGCGACCGCGACGGAGCGGTGGTGTCCGCCCGTACAGCCGATGGAGATCGTGAGGCTCATCTTCCCCTCCTCCACATATTGCGGAAGCAGGAATTTTACCATATTCTGAAGATGGAGCATAAACTCATGCGTGGTCTCCTGCTGGAAAACGAAGCGGAAAACCGGCTCGTCAAGCCCGGTCAGTTCGCGCAGCTCGGAGACATAAAACGGGTTCGGCAAAAACCGCACGTCGAAAACAAGGTCGGATTCCAGCGGGATGCCGTGTTTATAGCCGAAGCTCATCACGTTCACGATGAGCTTGCGCGCGGTGTCCTCTCCGACAAACAGCCGGAAAATTTCGCTCTGGAGCATTCCAAGCGTCAGCTTGCTGGTGTTGATGACATAGTCTGCCCGCTCCCGCACCGGGGCAAGAAGCTTAATTTCGCTTTCGATGGCCGCCTCAATCGACACGCCGGGAAGCGCAAGCGGATGCCGCCTGCGCGTCTCCTTATAGCGCTTGACGATGATGGGCAGGTCGGCCTCGACAAAGAGGATGCGGTAATCGCAGCCGAGGTTCCACAGTCCGTTGAGCACCTCAAACAGCTCGTCAAAGTTCGCGCGCTCACGGATGTCTGTTACCAGAGCAACCTTTTCATAGCGCTCACCGGCGGCGATGCAGATCTGCGCGAACTTGGGGATCAGGGCGATGGGCATATTGTCCACGCAGTAATAATCCAAATCCTCAAGAATATCCGCGGTGCGGCTCTTTCCCGCACCGGAAAGGCCGGATATAATCAAAAATTCCATGGGCAGCACCTTTTCTTTCTAAGTCTAGCCTTGTCAATTCCTGCCTTGCGCAGGAAGCGTATTTATCTGTTGCGGATGATTTTCAGCTCCGGTTCCAGCGTGATGCCCGTCTGTTTGAAAACCGTTTCCCGAATATGCTCCATCAGGCGCAGCACATCCTCAAAGCTTGCGTCCCCCCGGTTGATCACAAAGCCCGCATGCTTTTCCGAAACCTGCGCTCCGCCGAGCGTGTAGCCCTTGAGCCCCGCCTGTTCGATCAGCGCGGCGGCATAGCCTGTGGCAGGTCTTTTAAATGTGCTGCCGGCAGAGGGCTTATCGAGGGGCTGCGAGGAACGACGTTTTTCCGAAAGCTCACGCATCCGCGCAAAAATCTCCTCTTCCTCTCCCGCTGAAAGTGAGAGTGTGCAGCTTAATATCAGTGTTCCCGTATCCGAAAAGGCGCTGTGGCGGTAGCCGAAGCCCAAAGCTTCCCCGCGCTTTTCACAAAGCCGTGCTTCCTCGTCGAGATAGACGGCGGCGGTAATCACCTGCTTCATTTCTCCGCCGTAAGCGCCTGCATTCATGCTGGCAGCGCCCCCCAGCGTTCCCGGAATGCCGTGGGCAAACTCCAGCCCCGTCAGGCCGAAGCGGGCACATTCGCTCGCAA
>CAYRIA010000022.1:0-19812 GCA_964424175.1 uncultured Oscillospiraceae bacterium
TATGCATCTCCGGGAAAATATGTTATATTGGGAATAGTAAGCGTATAAATATCGCAAAATATCGTTTTCATTATACGAACTAATTCCCTGAAAATCAACCTCAAATATCATCGCCGCTCGCCGCGGCCCCGGGAGGAAGAGTGCTTGAAGCCGAGCCGCGTGGAAACTACCGCCATCGCCATCACCCTCATATTCCTTATTTTCACGATTGTTTTCGTGCTGCTTGCCGACCGGGACGAGGCCGCTGTCACCATAACTGTCGGGCGTATGGCAGAAACTACCATAAGCCCCACGCCTCCGGACTTGGACACGGAGCTTGCAGTTTTTGCTCCCGTCAATCTCAACACGGCCGACAAGAAAACGCTGGAAACACTGCCCGGCATCGGCGAAAGCTTAGCTGAGGCCATCATCGCCTATCGCATAGGGAACGGTGCCTTTCAGTCCACAGCGGATCTGATGCGCGTCTCGGGCATCGGCGCCAAAACCTATAATGGGCTCAAGGATCTGATCACCGTAGACTAAACCTACGCTTTCCTCACTGAAAACAGCGAAAGGAATAAAAGCAGCCATGAAAATACTTGTCGTAGACGATGAAAAAACCCTCGTCAAGGGCATTAAATTTAACCTAGAAAATGAGGGATACGAGGTCGACTGCTGCTATGACGGTGAAACTGCCGTAGAACTGGCGCGCAACAGCGATTACGACTTAATCCTGCTCGACCTAATGATGCCGCGTCTGGATGGTCTGGGCGCTTGTATGCAGATCCGCGCCTTTTCCACCGTCCCCATCATCATGCTCACGGCAAAAAGCGAGGACACCGACAAGCTCATCGGTTTTGAGTACGGCGCCGACGACTATATTACTAAGCCCTTCAATATCCTCGAGCTAAAGGCGCGCGTTCGCGCCCTGCTGCGCCGCAGCGCAATCCAGAACGCGGACGATAAGGACGGTAGCCTGACCCGCGGCCACATTACCATTGACGCCTCACGCCGCATCGCACGCAAAAACAGCGAGCTTGTAGAGCTGACGGCCAAGGAGTTCAACCTCGCCGAACTTCTGATGCGCAATCCCGGCAAGGTCTTCAGTCGCGAGAAGCTATTGGACCTCATCTGGGGCATCGACTATCAGGGTGACGTCCGCACGGTAGACGTGCACATCCGACGTCTGCGCGAAAAGCTGGAATTGGACCCTGCCGACCCCGTCTGCTTCAACACCAAATGGGGCGTGGGCTACTACTTCGGTGAAAACTGAGCGCAGGAGATACTCTGCCGCCCATATAGACATTTTTCGCACCTTGCCTTAGAATAAGTAAATTAGCAAGAAACCATCGGGAGAACATCGCATGAAAAGGCTGCCGGGAGTCAGTTCCATCTCAAACAGCGTCCAGCTCAAATTCGCCGCGACCTTTCTTGTTCTGATCGCGGGCCTGATGGCCATGCTTAACACCTATCCCACAATCGTCTCCCGCGACCTGGTCTTTGCGGCCAAGCAGACCTCACTGCAGACGCAGGCAAGTGTTATTTCCTCGGCCCTATCCGCCTCTGACAAGCTCACCAGCGACACGGTAGAGGAGGTCATGGACTTTTTAGATATCCGTCTGCTGACCCGTGTCATCGTCACAGACGACCGGGCGCGCGTACTCTATGATACTGCGGAGCTTGGCTCCGGCGTCGGCGACTTTGCTCTTTTCCCTGAGATCAGCCGTGCACTGGGCGGCGAGGTCGTCTGCTATTCTGTTTACGACGGCAAGGCGTTTATGACGCGTGAAACCATGCCGATTAAAAACGGCGGGGACACGGTGGGCGCGGTCTACCTTTATGAATATGACAGCACACAGGCGGAGCTGATTACGGGCATCCAGAAAAACCTGCGCAACGTCACACTCCTGCTGGGCGCCGCAGCGGTGATCCTCATGTTCATCTTCAGCCGCGCCTTGACCCTGCGGATCACTGAACTTGCCCGCGCAACGCGGATCGTCTCCGAAGGCGATTATGATTATCAGATCGGCGTCAGTGGCAACGACGAGCTTTCCGAACTGGGGCGGGAATTCAACAGTCTCACTAAGCGTCTTAAGGACACAGAGGAGTTGCGCCGCCGCTTCGTGTCGGATGCCTCCCACGAGCTAAAAACGCCGCTCGCTTCGATCCGCCTGTTATCGGACAGCATCGTCAATGCCGAACGCATGGACATGGAGACACTACGAGAATTCGTTGCCGACATTGGCAACGAGGCCGAGCGCCTGTCCCGCACAACGGAAAAACTCCTGAGCCTGTCCAAGCTCGATAGCGGCGTGGGCCTTGCCAGCGACCGACTAGATGTGCGACGCATCGCAGAAAAAACGATGCACCTGCTCGCCCCGCTCGCAAAGGAGTATCAGGTTGCAATTGCCACGGAGCTGCAGAAAAACTGCTGCATTTACGGCAGTGAAGATTTGGTTTACCGCATCATCTTCAACCTCGCCGAAAACAGCATCAAATACAACCTCCCCGGCGGCATTGTGCGTATCCTGCTCTATCGAGAGGCGGATGCTGTTATTCTGGTCGTCGAAGATACGGGCATCGGGATTCCGGATGAGGACCTGCCGCACATTTTTTCGCGTTTCTACCGTGTCGACAAGGCGCGCAGCCGCGATGCAGGCGGCAGCGGCCTCGGCCTTTCCATCGTTTACGACGCGGTGCGCCTGCACGGCGGTGTCATCACCGTTGAAAAGCGGGTCAGTGGCGGCACGCGCTTTATCGTCAGCTTCCCTGCCTGCCCGCACGAAACGGACCAATAGCACGAAGCGCCCGTATCGGCGCAGAGACGAGGTTGATATGAAAAAACGTCTTCTATACGGCATCCTCGCCCTTTGCGTGTTCATCTCGGGCTGCGCGGTGGGCACCACTGTTCCCTCCTCCTCGGCGGGCTTCCGCATTTATCGCGTGCTTGCTCCTGAATACCGAGAGGGCGGCGCGCTGCTTTCCGCAGAAACACAGGCGCTGGACCCCGGGAAGGACGCCGTGCTCCAGGCGGCAATTGCCGTCTCTGAAAAGCCCGAGGACGCGAAGCTCCAATCGCCAGTCCCAGGAAACGTCCGAATCATGGGCGCTGCGCGTGAGGGAACCACCGCCATCGTTTCCCTGAACGCCAAGTATCTGGACGTTACCGGCATCGAGAAAACGCTGATGGACGCCTGCCTGACGCTGACCCTCTGTTCTTTGGCAGGAATTGACTTTGTCAGTCTGCACGTCGGCAGCGAAACGATTGAGGACAGACTCTCCTCCGAGGATTTCCTGCAGTTCGACACGGTCGTCAGCGGCGGAAGGGCACAAGTACGGGTCTACTTCCCCAAAACCGACGGTCAGGCGCTCGGCTCGGAATACCGTAGCATAAGCTACGATGATGACAATTCCGCCGAGCGTGCTATTCTGGATGCCCTGTTCGACGGCCCCACTGCTCCCGAGCTAAAGCGCGCCTTTCCTCCCGGCGCTCTGGTTCTGTCAGTCTATACTCTGGACGGGTTGTGTTCAGTCAGCCTCACCGGCCTCAATCCTGAGGACGGGGCGCACAGCGCCGAGGATGCAAGACTCGCCGCCTATGCCATAGTCAACTCCCTAACCGGGCTTACGCGCATTCGCAGCGTGCAGCTTCTAATGGACGGGCAAACCATTGTGAGCCTCTGGGGCTTTGACATCAGCGCACCTCTAACGCGGGACGAGTCGCTTATCGGCTCAGTAGCATCGTAATAAGAAGAGCAACGCATAAAGCGCTACGAAAGGATATAATACAGCATGAGCAGGATCGGAACCCAATGTGTACAGGCGGGCTACAGCCCAAAAAACGGCGAGCCGCGCCAAATCCCGATTTACCAGAGCACGACCTACAAGTACGATACGAGCGAGGATATGGGACGTCTGTTTGATCTTGAGGCCAGCGGTTACTTCTACAGCCGCCTGCAGAACCCGACGAATGACTTTGTCGCCGCGCGCATCTGCGCGCTGGAGGGTGGCACGGCGGCCATGCTCACCTCCTCCGGACAATCAGCGAACTTTTTCGCGGTTTTCAACATCTGTAGCGCCGGCGACCATGTCGTTTGCTGCTCGGCGATCTACGGTGGCACCTACAACCTCTTTAACGTCACAATGCGGAAAATGGGGATCGACTTCACCTTCATCGCCCCCGACTGCACGGACGCGGAGTTCGAGGCCGCCTTCCGTCCAAATACTAAGGCCGTTTTCGGTGAAACCATTTCAAACCCCAGCCTCGCAGTTCTGGACATTGAACGCTTTTCGGACATGGCGCACGCCCACTTTGTTCCCCTGATCGTGGACAACACCTTCCCCACCCCAGTCAACTGCCGCCCCATAGAGTGGGGTGCAGACATTGTCACGCACTCAACCACAAAGTATATGGACGGCCACGCCTCTGGCGTGGGCGGCGCGATTGTGGATGCCGGAAAGTTCGACTGGCTTGCCCACGCGGACAAGTTCCCCGGCCTTACAAGCCCGGACGAGAGCTACCACGGTCTCATCTACGCCGAGAAGTTCGGCCGAGAGGGCGCCTTTATCACAAAAGCAACGGCGCAGCTCATGCGCGATTTCGGTGCCTCCCCTTCCGCCCAGAACTCCTATCTGGTCGGCCTTGGACTGGAATCCCTGCACGTCCGTATGGAACGCCACTGCAAAAATGCGCAGGCCGTCGCGGAATTCCTCGAAGGGCATGAGAAAATTGCATGGGTCAACTACTGCGGTCTGCTCTCAAACAAATACTACTCCCTCGCGCAGAAATATCTACCGAACGGCTCCTGTGGCGTAATCTCCTTCGGCCTCAGAGGTGGAAGAGCTGCCGCCGAGACGTTTATGCGGGAACTAAAAGTCGCCATTATCGCCACCCATGTCGCTGATGCGCATAGCTGTGTCTTGCATCCCGCCAACGCCACCCACCGCCAGCTCTCTGAGGCAGAGCTGGAAAAGGCCGGTGTGCCCGGGGATTTGATCCGCCTGTCCGTCGGCATCGAGGACGTTGCCGACATCATTGAAGATCTCGAGCAGGCGCTTCGAAGGTGACTGGCGTCGTCCCCCATCTGCTACGCTGACAAACGCAGGAAAGGAAGCTCCTCTATGCCTACCTTGCCCATTCCGGATATCGTGCTTAAGGACGTCTATGCACTAACGCCCGCCTTTTTGGGAGAAATGGGTGTAAAACTCCTCCTCATGGATCTGGACAACACACTGGATAAATACCACGCCAAGGCACCGACCGACCGTCTACGAAGCTGGATTGACGGGCTCAAGCGCAATAGCATTGAGCCGTTCCTCTATTCCAACAGCCGCGGCCATCGGGCAGAGCGCTTCGCTTCTGCCCTCGGCATCGCTTATATCAACAAGGCTAGAAAGCCCGGAGTTCGGCGTCTTTTCGCCCTTTTGCGTGAAAAGGGCGTTGCGCCCGAAGAAACAGCGATCATTGGCGACCAAATCTACACCGATGTCCTCTGCGGCAAGCGCGCGGGCATCCTCACCATTGCTGTTCGCCCTATCAGCCTGTCAAATCCCTTTTACTATCTTCGCTATGGCGCGGAGCTACCCTTCCGCTACTCTTATTGGCGGCGCACAAATCGCAAAGAAAAGAAGGTTTAAACGTGTCAAGCATTACAAAAATCAGATCAGCCATGCAGAAAAAGGGCTTAAACGCCCTCTGGCTCAGCAGCGTTCAGGACAGGCAATATGCCGTCCGCTTCCACTCCAGCGACGGCGCAGTGCTTATCCTGCCGAACGCCGCATATTTCATCACAGACTCCCGTTATATCGAGGCCGCCCGTGAGGAGGCTGTGGACGCAGAGGTGCTCCTGTGCACAAACGAGGACCGTGAGAGTGACATCCTCCGCCGCCTTCTTGCCAAAAACGGGATCACCACGCTCGGCGTGCAGGACGGGAGCCTGAGCTATTCCGAGTATCTGCGTATGCAGGAAACCCTAGGCGTTGCCTTCGTGCCTGCGCAGGAAATCACTACCTGCCTGCGCGAATCCAAGGAGCGCTATGAGGTCGAGAACATCCTCCTCGCCCAGCGCATCGCCGAAAGGGCTCTCGACCACATACTTGGCCTGCTAAGGCCCGGTATGACCGAAAACGAAGTCGCAGCGGAGTTGGAATACCACATGAAGAAAAACGGCGCAGAGAGCCTCGCCTTTGAGACGATCTGTGTCGCGGGAGAAAGCACTTCCCGTCCCCATGGCATGCCCTCGGAAAACAAGCTCCGGTCTGGCGACTTCGTCACAATGGACTTCGGCTGCAAGATCGGCGGCTACTGCTCCGACATGACCCGCACCGTCGCCCTCGGATCTGTGACGGAGGAGATGCGACGTGTGTATGAAACCGTACTTGAGGCGCAGCTAGCCGGCGAGCGTGCCGCCCGCGCGGGCGTAATCGGTCGCGATATGGACAAAGCCGCTCGTGACGTGATTGTAAACGCGGGCTATGGGGAATACTTCGGGCATGGGCTTGGTCACAGTGTCGGCCTACTGATCCACGAGGGTCCGAACGCCAGCCCCAGGGAGATCCGCCCTCTCCCCGAGGGAGCGGTCGTCACCTGTGAGCCGGGCATTTACTTACCCGGACGTTTCGGCGTGCGTATCGAGGACATGCTCTACATCACCCCCGACGGTACCGAAAACCTCACCCTCGCGCCCAAAGAGCTTATAATCCTGTAAAAAGCCATGCTTTTAGCGAAAACATCCTTGTCAAACGGACAAAATTAGTGTAGAATATTTTGGCTTAGATACATTTATGGCATCGTTTTACTAAAACGATTTCAAAGCCCTATAATCTCTATACAGGAGGATCACTTATGATCTCTGCAGGCGAATTCAGAAACGGTGTTACCTTTGAAATGGACGGAAAGGTCATGCAGGTCATCGAATTCCAGCACGTTAAGCCCGGTAAGGGCGCCGCCTTCGTCCGCACCAAGATGAAAAACGTTATCACCGGCGGCGTGGTCGAAACGTCCTTCAACCCCACTGAGAAGTTCGAGAACGCCTTTGTTGACCGCAAGAGCATGGAATACAGCTATGCCGATGGTGATTTGTATTACTTCATGGACTCCGAAAGCTACGAGTTAGTCCCCATCGACAAGAGTGTCCTGTCCGATGGCTTCCGTTTCGTAACGGAAAACATGGTCTGCACCGTTTCGTCCTTCAAGGGCAAGGTATTTGCAGTTGACCCCCCGAACTTTGTTGAACTGATCATCACAGAAACCGACCCCGGCTTCGCCGGCAACACCGCTACAAACGCAACCAAGCCCGCCACCGTCGAAACCGGTGCAGAAATTAAGGTTCCCCTGTTCATCGAGCCGGGCGAGCGCATTAGGATCGATACCCGCACCGGCGAATATCTGGAGCGTGCCAAGGGCTAAGCCTGAATCCACAATGACCGTAAACCATTCAATTGCCGGCAAGTCGCATTTGCGCGCATCCGGCGATACCAAAGGAGGATACTACACATGACAACATCCGAAAAAGTTGCCTACCTCAAAGGCCTTGCCGACGGGCTTGGCTTGGACAAAGAAAACAAACAGGACAAGCTTCTTTCCGCAATTATCGATGTGCTTGAAACTATCTCACTGGACATCGAGGAGCTTGAAGAAAATGCACTCGACCTCGGCGAAGAAATCGACGCACTCTCCGAAGACCTTGAAGCCGTTGAGGAATTGGTCTATGAGGAGTATGCGGACGACGATTTTGACCTGCTAGACGAAGATGAGGGCGGTTGCTGCTGCGGTCACGACCATCACGATCACGGACACGATGGCTGCTGCGGCGGGCATCACGGTCACGAGCACGACGGCTGCTGCGGTGGCCATCACCATGGCGACCCTGTGTTCTATGAGGTCACCTGCCCCGCCTGCGAAAACACCATCACCGTCGACGAAGACGTGCTCAACCTCGGCAAGATCGAGTGCCCCAACTGCGGTGAAACGCTGGAATTCGACCTTGACAGCATCGAATACGATGAGGAAAGCCCCACACAGGAATAGCTTTCCATAAGGGCTGTTCCTCCGGAGCAGCCCTTGCTTTTAAAACCGCCGTCTTTTCTCGCTTCGGCATGAAATTTGTTTTGTATTATGCGTGGCGAGTGCTATACTATAATTAAAATAAATTTATGGAGGTGCGCTTAATGCTGTTTCTACGCGCTTGTGACAAGGAGGACATCCCAAACGCTGCCCAGATGCTGTGTCGGGTTTATGCCGACCCCCCCTATAATGAACGCTGGCCGCTCGACAGGGCGGAAAAGCGCATCACGTCCTATCTCTCCGGCACGAATTCAAAGGGCTATGCGCTGATTATCGACACACAGATCGTCGGCTATCTGTTCGGGCGGGTTATCGTTGCGGCGGAGTGTAGCAACTTCTATGTAGACGATATCTTTGTGCATCCCAACTATCAGCGCAAGGGTTGCGGAAGCATGGCGCTCAATGCGCTTCACGAGGAACTTAAGAAGGACTGCTTCAACAAAATTGAGCTTCACGCCCTGCGTGAGGACGCCAGTTTCTACGAAAAAAACGGCTTTACAAAATCCAACTACGTCAACATGGAAAAGATGCTGTAAAAAGAGCCGGAAGGCTCTTTTTTATTAGCCACACGATAAAAACACGCGCCTGAGCGCCCATCCAAACTTGGAAAGGATCGATCACCGCCATGCCGCTGACGGAAAACGCCCTAAGCTTCCTCTTTGAAAACCGGGTGATGGACAGCAAATCCTGGTTTCTCGAACACAAGGTCGAATACGACGCGTTGGTGCTCCAGCCACTGCGCGAGCTGGTCTCGGCACTTACCCCGGCGCTGCTTGCCATTGATCCCCTACTGATCTGTGAGCCGAAGGTCGGCCGCTCGATCTCGCGCATCTATCGGGACACGCGCTTTTCCCACGACAAATCGATCTTCCGTGACGTAATGTGGTGCTTGTTTATCCGTGAAAAGAAGCTTTATAACGGCCTGCCAGGCTTTTTCTTTGAGTTTTCGCCCCGCGGCTTCCGTTATGGCTGCGGATACTATCAGGCAAGCTCCGCGGCGATGGATGCCATGCGCGCAATGATCGTCGGCGGCGAGCCGGCCTTCAAAGCCGCCCTACACGCCTTTAGTAAGCAGTCCGTGTTCCACCTGGAGGATTCGCGCTACAAGCGCAGCCGCCACCCCGACCAGCCTGAGGATAGGCGCGAATGGCTTGACCAGCGCAACCTCTGCTTCATCGCCGACAGTGAGGACTTCGACCTGCTGTTCTCCGATGCTCTGTCGGACAGGCTCGCACAGGACTTTGCACTCCTCGCACCAATGTATGCGTTTATGATGTCTGCCGAGGCCCGCCTCCCCCGTGCCGAGGCCATCATGCGCTGACAAAAAGGACAGCCCGCGGGCTGTCCTTTTCCTTTAGATCTATTGCAGGTTCTTGACGTTCAGCATCCTTATCGCGTTGAGGATGGCGATGAACGCCACCCCGACATCCGCAAATACCGCCGCCCACATACTTGCAAAGCCCGCCGCACCGAGGATGAGCACAACACCCTTAACACCTAGCGCCAGCGTAATATTTTGCTTGACGATGCGAAGGGTTTTTTTCGCAACCCGGATTGCGGTCGAAACCTTCACCGGCTCGTCGGTCATAATGACCACGTCTGCCGCCTCGATTGCGGCGTCTGAGCCAAGCGCGCCCATCGCAATGCCGATATCCGCCCGCGCCAGAACTGGCGCGTCGTTGATGCCGTCGCCCACATAGACGAGCCTGCCCTTGCGCGACTTCGTCTTTAGCAGCTCTTCGAGCCGCTCCACCTTATCCGCCGGCAGCAATTCCGTATAGACTTCATCCAGCCCCAGCTCCGCGGCCACGCGCTCACCGATCAGCCGCACGTCCCCGGTGAGCATGGCCGTCCGCCGAACACCAGTCCCATACAGCGAGCGCACAGCCTGCACAGCGTCGGGCTTGATCTCATCTGAGATAAGAATATACCCCCGGTAATCGCCGTCCGCCGCCACGTGTACGACAGTTCCGGCCGCACCGCCTGAATCTGCATAGGGGACGCCGACGCTTTCCATCAGCCGCGTGTTTCCAACGACGACGCGCTTGCCGTTCACTGTGGCCACAACACCCTGCCCGGAAAGCTCCTCGACCTCTGAGACACGCGCACCATCAATCTCTCCGCCGAAGGCGTACAGCAGAGACTGCGAAATCGGATGCTTGGAATGGCTCTCGGCATAGGCCGTAAGCTCCAGCAGCCCCTCTCGGGAAATGCCCGCAGGCACGATTTCTTTCACCTTGAAAACGCCCTTGGTCAGCGTGCCGGTCTTGTCAAACACCACAAGCTCGGCCTGCGCCAGTGCCTCAAGGTAGTTGCCGCCCTTGACCAGAATGCCAAGTCTGGATGCACCGCCGATGCCCCCGAAAAAGCTCAGTGGAACCGAGATCACTAGCGCGCAGGGGCAAGAGACAACCAGGAAAACCAGGGCCCTGTAGCCCCAGTCGGCAAACTCCGCACCGGGAAGCACAAGTGGCGGGATTAGCGCAAGCAGGGCGGCAAAGATCACAACCGCCGGCGTGTACCAACGCGCAAACTTCGTGATAAAGTATTCAGATTTCGACTTCTTTGCACTGGCATTCTCCATCAGGTCGAGAATCCTGCTGACGGTGGACTCCCCGAAGGGCTTCGTCACCTGTGCAGTGATTAGGCCACTGAGGTTAATACAGCCGCTCAGAAGCACATCTCCCGCCATAACCTCGCGCGGGAGTGACTCACCCGTCAGCGCAGAGGCATCCACGGCGGAGGCGCCTTCGATAACCACGGCGTCAAGCGGGACCTTCTCCCCCGGGCGGATCAGGATCGTTTCACCGACAGACACATCATCCGGGTCAACTATTTCTGCCTTGCCGCCGCGCAGGACATTGGCGTAGTCGGGGCGGATATCCATCAGCTCCGCAATCGATCTGCGCGATTTGTCCACAGCGTAGCTCTGGAACAGTTCCCCCACCTGATAAAACAGCATAACCGCAACGCCCTCAGCATAGTCGCCGATAATAAACGCACCTGTGGCGGCAATCCCCATCAGAAAATTTTCGTCAAAGACCTGGCCGCGGACAATGTTGTGCAGCGCCTTGAAAAGAACGTCTCCTCCCAGAGTCAGAAATGCCGCAAGAAAAACCACCAGCCCGAGCGTTTCGTTTTCAGTTTTAAATAAGATTGCATAAAGATAAACGGCCGCGCCGAGAAGTATCCGCACAAGCCATTTTTGGTTAGCAGTCAGCTTCATCGTTTTCAACCCTTCCCTCCATCTGTGTTTCCGCAGTTGTCACCGTCAGGCGGGTTTGACGTTCACGCTCGGCTCATATTTTTTTACAATCCGGTGAGCATTCCTGACAATCTCCTCAAACCGCGCGTCGTCTCCCTCAATAACCATCTTTGTGGTTATTATGCTGACCGTTGTGGACGTAACACCGTCCAGCTTCGCCACCGCGCGCTCAATCTTTGCCGCGCAGTTGGCGCAGCAGAGCCCGTCCAGTCTGAATGCCTGCTTCATCAAATAATCCTCCCGGTTTCTGTCTCTTTTCGATTGAACATCGCTTCAACCGTTCCCTCATTATAGTTGAACATCCGCTCAACTGTCAAGGCCTATTTTGCACCTTTTCAAGAGTATTTCGTCTAGCGGGTGGTTTCAATCGTTGCGCTATTGTGTTAGAATAAACGAAAGCCGCTAACCGCACTCCCCACGAAAGGAGCACCGCCATGAAAAAAGACGAGATTCTCTGCGACTGTGAGGTCATCCACGCCGACGCAGTTGCGCACGCCAAAACGCATATGCCACAGGAGACCGACCTGAGCAACCTGTCGGATTTTTTCAAGGTGCTGGGTGACAGCACACGCGCCCGCATCATCTCCGCGCTAGACACGGGGGAACTGTGTGTCTGTGATCTCGCTGTGCTACTGGGCATGACGAAGTCAGCCATCTCCCACCAGCTGGGCGCCCTGCGTCAGGCCAACCTGGTTAAAACCCGGCGCGCGGGCAAGGTCGTTTACTATTCTCTTGCCGACGCGCATGTTGAACAGATTTTTGAGATGGGTCTCGCACACATCCGTGAAAAGTGAGAAGTCCACTGAGCCATAAATTGTTAACAGGGATTCGAAGATAGGTTTTCTTCGAATCCCTGTTGCGTTTTGCGCCCGAAAGCTAAATCAGCAGATCCTTTCTGCGATATCGCAGCCATCCAGCGGCAGCGCAGCCGACAATCACAATGCTTCCGACGAGCCATTCTTCCGGCAGGATTCCCTCTGTCATCAGTTTTTGCGTCTTAATCCACTCCATCGGAGAAAGCCATTTCAGGAAGGCGAGGGAGTCAACGACCGTAGAACACACGCCGATTATGAATGTGCCGAATACGATGCCGACCGTTATGCCGGCAATGCCCCTTCCTCCCTTTAACAGAACAGAAGTTAAAACACCGACCGCAGAAAAAACCAGTCCGACAAAAAGGATACCGCCGAATAAAATCAGCGTTTCCTTCGCCGCTTCCTCAAAGGAATAGTCGGAAGTCTGCAGATACCCTGCAATAGTGGTGGCCACGAATGCCGCAATCATAATCAGAAAAGACGCAAGATGAGCTAGGCTTTTCTGAAAGTAGATTTCGCCGCGGGAAACAGGTTTTGCGCACAAGAACTCAATTGTTCCGTCGGACTCTTCTTTATAAAGCAGCCCAACTGCACGCTGGGTCACGACAACCATGATTGCCAGCGCAATAAATTGCAGTACATAGCCGAAGTAGTTTGTTATGACCGTAAAGTCCATCATCTGCGTCAGGCCAAAGGCCTCCAACACCACAGGATCAAGCCCCTCCAGCTTTGCCCCTGCAAGTGCCTTCATAGACTCCGACTGAAAGGATGGAAAAAACATCAGCATGACGTAGATCGCGCCGCAAATTGATAAGGTGCTGGAAAGGATGCTTTTACGAAGATTCCGCAGCTCAAGAAAAAAGATATTCATGACCGACCCTCCATCCCGTATAGATTCCAGAATCGCTCCTCCATGCTCTCGGTGTCAACCGTAAAGTCGTCGGGCGAAATCGCCGCCAACGCCGACAGAATGCTCCGACTGTCGGCGGAGACGCGGAAAACCCGGCGGTTTTGCTCCTGCCGAATCAATTCCCAGCCTTCCGGAAACACAGTGCTGCCACCTGAAATTTCAATGATTTTTCTCGGGACAGCGGCTTCCTTTAAGTCTGAGACGGCGATAATGGCGCCATCCCTGATAAACGCAGCCCGCTCACAGTATTCCTGAACCTCCGTAAGGTTATGGCTGGACAGAAGCACCGTAACCCCATCCGCAGCCAAATGTTTGAGCTCCTCCAGCAGCACCTTCTGCATAATCGGGTCGAGGCCATTTGTCGGCTCGTCAAGAATGACCACCTTTGGCTTTGGCGCAAGGGCAAAAACGACCGAAACCTTTTTCTTGTTCCCGGTGGAAAGTTCACGAAACCGCTTTGATAGATCCAGCCCAAACATCTGGCACAGTCGCGCAGAATCGCTGTGCGCCAGCGGTCCGTAAAAACGGTCGTTGCGGCGGAGAAGCTCGCCGACGCGCAAATTTCCATAAAGCCGGACATCGCTTGGGACATAGCCGGTAAAAGCCTTTAATTCTTTTGATTTTGTTGTGCAGTCCATCCCACAGATTGAGGCAAATCCGCCGCTTGGGTAAAGCAAGCCCATAAGTGTTCGGATGGTCGTAGACTTGCCCGAACCGTTCGGGCCGACGAAGCCGAAAATCTCCCCTTCTTCCACTGAGAAGGTCACGTCCTTGATGCCGACATGCCTGCCATAGTTTTTCTGCAAATGCTCGATTTGAATAACCGCCATATCTAATACCCCCTTTGGTCTACACACGAACATCTGTTTCCGCAACTATCAATTTTCCATGCGATGCAATGCAAACGTTGTCTTAACCTATACCTGGGATTTTATCGTCTGTTTATTATACAAGGGCGGCAAGCACTTTATATGAAAGATAAGCGAAATAGACACACAACAGGAAAATGCCGGTTTTGCGCCGGAGGGCTTTGCGTATCCACGAAATCATCAACACGAAGAACGTAAGAACGATCATAATAGTCGTATCGATCCAAAGCGCCTTTTCAACGGCAATCGGCGAAATCAGGGATGAAAGTCCGAGCACCAAAAGAATGTTAAATATATTGCTGCCGATACAATTGCCCAAAACGATGTCCGGCTCTTTTTTTACGGCGGCCATGATGCTCGTTATCAATTCCGGCATTGTTGTTGCTAAGGCCACCACAGTCAACCCAATCAGCGTTTCAGAAAGACCTAAGCTCTGCGCGATTTGTGTGCTGGCACTGACCGACAGCCTTCCACCGATAAACAGCCCCGCAAGAGAAATCAGGGATAAGACGTATAATTTCAGTGTTGATTTTTGATCTTCTGCTTCTACAAGCTCCGGCAGCAGGGAATTTCCGTCAGCATCGGTATCAATATCTCCCTGCGCGTCAATCTGTATCTTCAAGGATTCCTTCGAATCCTTAACCACATATAACATAAATGCGGCAAACCCGGCGATTAGAATGACGCCGTCGATGCGCGAGAGCCACCCGTCAATAAAGAGCAACGCAGCAAGTGCAATCTGAACGCCGATAAGCATGGGAATCTCTCGCTTAACGACAGAGTCCTTGACGCTTAATGGCATTATAATCGCAGAAATCCCGACAATCAATGCAATGTTTGAAAAAGAGCTTCCGATAATATTTCCAAGCGCAAGTTGATTGGTTTGCGATATTCCGGATACAATGCCGACCGCAAGCTCCGGCGCGCTAGTACCAAATGCCACAACCGTTATTCCGATTACGAACGTTGATACGCCGTATCTCCTTGCGATCTTTGACGCGGAATCAATGAGAACATCCGCACTTTTCACAATCATCGCTAAGCCCAGAATCAACAAAAAATAGTTCATTTTTCTGCTCCTTTAAAAACAAAAGAGCGGAGGGGTCCCAAACGGAGCCCTCCACCCTTAAAGCTCAAATCTTGAAGCGGTTACCCGCCCAACCGGATTAATCGTATTTTTGCAGATTATACAATACCACCGCGGAAAAAACAAGAAAAACTACGCCACTAATGCAACGCACGGAAAATAGGCGGCTTTCAGGATTTTTTCCGTTCAGCAGCCGGAGCGGGCTCTGCCCGAGATATACGGCTCCAGCAACACAAAGGCCTCGCTCAACTCGGCTAGGTTAAAGCGTTTTTCCTTCAGCATAACGAGCAAACTGTCCTTCGCCGTCTCGCACAGGAGCCTCTGGCAGTCGAGCCGGAGCCTAATCCTGTCGTATTCGCCGGGGTTGAGATAGGTTTTCCGCCGCAGGTACTCGGAATACATCTGTTCCACACACAGGGCATTGACATATTCCTCTGCCCAGCCGGCCAAGTTGCGTCCATTGTATGCATTCAAGCAGGGTCACGCCTTTCACCGAAGTCATCCTGGCCTGCCCTTATGTGTCAAGCCAGGAAAAGCATACCCCGATTCCCGCTGATACAACCCGTTTCAAAGGAATTTCAAAACAATATAGCCCTCGCCGCGAGCAGTCTGCAGCAGAAGGTGCACCAAACGGCAGCACTTTAACGGACGTGTCTGGCCAGAAAGCCGCCCACAAAGCGCTTCGGCTCGTAGGAAATGACGAAGGCGTTCGGACAGATCTCCTGCAGCACCTTCAACAGTTTCTTTTCGTCACTGCGTTTGGCCAAAACGTGGAGCACAAGCCGCAGACCGTCCCTTCCCTCGCCGTACCACACGGTCACTCCATAGCCCTTTTCCCGAAGCTTTCCCGCTAAATCACGGTCTACGGAATCGGTGATGATCTGAATATCCAGATAGCCCAGAGCGAGTGCCTGTTCAATGCGGCTACCAATCAAGATTCCCGCCCCGTAGCCGACACAGTAAGCGGCGATGTTGAGCGGGCTGTTGAGATTCTGCAAGACGATGCTCAGCCCGGTCAGATATACGGCGACCTCGACCACGGAGATTGCTGCGCCGATAAGCCGTTGGCCCTTAATGACCAGAATAATGCGAAGTGTGTTGAGTGATACGTAAACGATATTGATCCCGATAATAAGCAGTATGAGCAGAATAAAAATCATCCTCTCCGTTTCTGATGCGGGGCGCCTGTCGCGCCTTATTCAGGAGCGTACCATAACAGCCAGGAAAGAACAACCAATAATTCTCTCAGTGCTCTGGACGAAATATTGAAAAGCCAAGCATATCGAGCTTTCTATAGGCTCAAAGGAAAAATCAGAGGGGGGCAATTTATGAGCCCATCCCTCTGATTTTGTATGAAGGCGTGTTTTACTTTGCCCTATTTTCCATAAATCTCTGCAGAATGGTTGCCGTCTGAGCGCGGGTTGCGCTACCCTTCGGGTCAAGGCTGCTGCCGCTCCCTCTTATCAGGCCCTCTGCCACGGCCCAGTTCACGCTCGAAAGTGCCCAATCGGAGGGCTTGTCTGCATAAGCGGAAAGGCTGTCCACTGCGCTCACATCATAGTTTTTGTACGCGGCGTAGCGATACAAAATTGCTGCCAGCTGCTCGCGTGTCAGTGCGTCATCGGGATTAAACTTGCCTGCATAACCGGTGACGATAATCTTTTCCGCCGCCCAGGCCACGGCCTTCGCGTACCAATTGCCGTCTGAAACGTCAGAGAAGGCTATCGTTTTTGTTGTTGCAGGCTCGTTTTCCAAGCGCCAGAGAATGGTGACGAGCATACCGCGTGTAACGGTCGTATTGGGACTGAAATCGGTTCCGCCAATCCCCTTCATCATACCGTTTTGAGAAACAAATTCAACCGCGCCGTAGAACCAGTCGCTGTCTTTCACGTCGGTGAAGGGATTTTCCCAAGGCACGCCCACCACATACAGGGAGAAGTGCGTGACCGTGAAGGTCGCAAGCTTTGTCGTGGGGTCATAGGTGCAGGGGATTTCGGTCATCGTGCCGTCACTTGCAAGGTACCAGACAGTCACGTCCTGCGCAGTTTCGCCGTTCTTAAGTGTATAGGGCAGGGTGACCGAGACTGAGCCGCCGAAATTCGTGATGGTGCTGCTGCCGGAGGAAACCGTCAGCGAGAACACCTGCTTGCCGGGGAGCTTCTCCTGATGTACGGGGGAAACATCCTTCATTTCCACCTTGATTTCACCCGAGGTCTGGTTACCGATCCCCTTGAGGGCTTCGGTGTCGAACACCAGCTTTGCGCCGCTTTTGTCCTCAACCGTCAGGGGTTTTTCCTCAGAAACCAGTCGCTCGAGGTTTGCGCCGGTCGTGCTGTCGCCGTTTTTAATCTCGGTCACCGGAGCTGCCGGAGTGACGCTACCGCCGCCACCGCCACCGCCGGAGGGAGGCGGTGCGCTGTATGCGGTAATGGTAAGGCTTTGGATAAGTCCAACCGGAGCGGTTGGAGTAGCCTTCACACGGATAAGAACTGTACCTGGATTAAGACCGGTGACATCTGTGCCCGTTCCATCAGTCCATGAGGTTCCGCCGTTTATGGAATATTGCATATCTGTTGTAATCCCAGAAACCGTGCCGGTGCTGGAGCTTGCTGATGGCTGCACCGCTGTGCAGGTAGGCGCTGCGGGCCGTGCCGCTAGCGCAATGCTCTGCGCCGCACTGTCGACGGTGGAGGTGCCGTTACCATTCTTCACAAGTGAAATCGTGGTACCGAACCATGCGTTCTGAATTGCAATTTTGCCGTCTCCATCCGCTGTGACATTCGAGCTGTTCACCGAATAGGCGGCATCAGACGTTAGGCCTGTCAGCTTTTCGTTTTCATAGTCAATGGTCGCGTTGGGCGTGGTTGCTCTTTCCCTCGTATTCCAGATAGCCGTCGAACCGGTCCAACTGCCGCCGGTCAAGACAGGAACGTGGGTTTCGTTGCTCTGCGGTGCCTGAAAAAAAGCTTTCTTGCTGGTACCGATATCTGCACCTGTCGTAAAGGCAGTGCCGTTGCCACCGGTAATATTGATGCTTCCCTCGGCGTACACGCCATAACTGATATTGCCACCTGAAAGACCTGCGGTAATGGTAGTTCCACCGGTAATGCTTACGCTGTTCTCGGCTTACACACCATAGCACTTGGTGCCTGATATACCTGCTGCAATAGTGGTGCCTCCTGTAATACTTAAGCTATCACCGCTTTGCACCCCCATGCTATTGCCGTTCTGGCCGTTACCTACGGCGATGGTGGTGCTGCCGCCGCTTAAAGAGACTGCTCCGCCCGATTTTATACCGGCGCTCGGATTGTTTGGGTATGTCAAGCCGCTCAGAGCGACTACCTTTGCGCTTTTAATGCTGAGAGATGCTCCCGCATAAAGTCCGCTGCTGCCGATTCCCCCTGTGCCGCTGAGTGCAATCAGGGTGTTGCCGGAGACGGAGATATTACTGTTATCGCCCCAAATGCCGTAGCTATAGCTTGAACTATTTGCATTGCCCGCATTGACAATGTTGACACCTTCGAGCACGATATTTACATTTTCTGAGGGTAATATGATGCCCCAATTGTTTCCGCTAGAATTGTCCGGTGTGTTTATGATGACATTTTGGAGGGTAAGGGTCTTAACTTCGCCCACCGTCTCGGTTTTATAGCCGCCGGTGGAAGCGTTCCAATATGTTGTAGCGTCATCACTCCATGTTGACAAATCGAGGGTTGAAGCGAGAATATTGGCGCTGGGATACATGGCGCTGACGCCCCACACGCCAGTGTGATCTGAAGGCGAGCCGCTGAGTGCCGCACTGCCGCTGCCGCAGGTTGGAGTACTGGTCTCCGCCCTGTTTCTACCCTTGGCGATAAGCAGACCGTCACCTTCACCGTTGTTAATGTTGATTGTGTCGGCCAAAACGCCATTGTAAATGCCCGCGGCGGTGACGATGCCGCCGGTAATGCTGACGGTGCAGGTCCGTATACCATAACTTTTAGTTTCTACAGCTTTGCTGCCGATAGCGGTGATCGTTCCGCCGGATATTGCGATACTATCTCCGCCGTTGAAAATGGTACCCAAACCAAAGCTACGGTTCCCGTATCCGCCGATGGCTGTGATTGTTCCGCTGGAAATGGTGATGCTGTTTGTGGCGAAAACACCGCCGCTCATTGCGAAAGGCGCTTTGCCGGCAATGGCGGTAAAGCTTCCGCTGCCGCCTACAGTCAGCGACCCCGATACATACACGCCGAAACTGCCGCTGCTGAATTCATTAGTGCCGTCCAGACCTGTGACGGTATTGACACCGAGCAGAACGACGTCTAAGTCGCCGTCGGCATGGATTGCAGCCATGAGACTGCCCGGTGCGCTATAATTTGTCGATATGGCTGCGTTGTTGAGGGCGAGGGTGTACTTCACGGAAGCCCCTTCGTTATACTGCACCGCCCATGTCCAGCCGTCGGCGGGAAGGGTTTCTTGATTGCTTGCCGTGCCGGCTCCGCCACTATTGGTGCCGAAGGTGTAGTAGCCGTCAGTCGTCGGCAGAGCGACCGCTGTACCGCTGCCGATATATAGAGTTGTCAAATCCGCCGCACTTGCCGCCACCGGCAGCAGGGTCAGCGCTAGGCAGACGGTCAACAGAATACTCAATAACCGTTTTTTCATGTCATGATTTCTCCTCTTTTTTTATTGCATTTCCTTATTAGTTTGTTTGTTATCCTCCGCCGTACGAAAGCCCATCAGCAGGGCGGGAATGCGGTTCATGGGCTTATTCAGAATTCGGTTATAGCTTTTTGCCGCTTCACCGCAGAGCATCCGGCTTGTTTCCAACATTCCATCC
>CAYRIA010000023.1:0-19690 GCA_964424175.1 uncultured Oscillospiraceae bacterium
ATGGACCGCATCTTCCGCCGCTTCGGCCTTTCCGGAAAGAGCTTCATCCCGATGCTGATCGGCACCGGCTGCGGCGTGCCCGGGGTCATGGCCTCGCGCACGATTGAAAATGACCGCGACCGAAAAATGACCATCATGACCACAACCTTTATCCCCTGCGGGGCGAAGCTGCCGATTATCGCGCTGATTGCCGGCGCACTGTTTGACGGCGCATGGTGGGTCGCGCCGAGTGCCTATTTCGTCGGCATTGCGGCCATCGTCTGCTCCGGCATTATCCTCAAAAAGACCCGCATGTTTGCCGGAGACCCCGCACCCTTTGTGATGGAGCTTCCCGCCTACCACTGGCCGACGGTCGGAAACCTCCTGCGCAGCATGTGGGAGCGTGGCTGGTCCTTCATTAAAAAGGCCGGCACCGTCGTGCTGCTGTCCACGGTCTTCATTTGGTTTGCCTCCAGCTTCGGCATGGTCAACGGCCGCTTCGGCATGGTTGAAGATTTCAGCGACGGGCTCCTTGCAATGCTCGGTTCCGTCATCGCTCCGGTTTTCGCCCCCCTCGGCTGGGGCAACTGGCAGGCGGCTGTCGCCGCCATCACCGGCCTTGTGGCCAAGGAAAACGTGGTCGGCACCTTCGGCGTGCTCTACGGCTTTGCAGAGGTCGCCGAAGACGGCGCGGAAATCTGGCGCACACTGGCTGCGAGCTTCACCACCGTTTCGGCCTATTCCTTCCTGGTGTTTAACCTCCTCTGCGCACCCTGTTTTGCCGCCATCGGCGCGATCCGCCGCGAGATGAACAGCGCAAAATGGACCTGGTTCGCCATCGGCTATCAGACCGCGCTGGCCTATTTCGCTTCCCTTTGCATCTATCAGTTCGGCAGTCTCTTCACCGGCGGCGGTTTTACCCTCGGCACGCTGGCGGCGATCCTGGTGTTCGCGGGCTTCCTGTATCTGCTTGCGCGCCGCGCAAAACAGCCGCAATGCCCGGACTGCGCGTGGAGCACGGAAAAGAGCACGGTCAAGGTCTGAGAAATACGTTAACACAGCCTGAAAGGAGGCGTCCTGATGTTTCAATTCATTGCAGAAAACCTGGGCAGCATTTTGGTGGGGGCGGTTGTGCTCGCGGTCGTCGTCCTGATAGTGGTGCACATGGTGCGGCAGAAAAAGCTTGGCAAGTCCTGCGGGGGCTGCTCCGGCTGCTCCGGCTGCAGCAGCGGCTCCTGCCACCCGCACTGAGCCCGAGGCTCCTGTTCATAAGCCGTAAGGCTTAATCTCATTTTCTATTTGTTGTGCATCGGTTATTCATTGACAAACGGGGTATACTTGCATATAATGATAATTGAATAATAGTATTATTGAATTATTGCGAGGTGCGCTGTATGGTGGATATGCTTCGTGAAGATTTGCTGGAACGACTTGATAGACTTGATGAAGATGCCAGCCTGATGTTTGAGGGTGAAGAGCGGTTTCATCTGGTGATCGTAGGCGGCGGCGCATTGATTTTGCAAGAGCGCATATCCAGAGCCACGCACGATGTTGACGCAATTTCCGCTTCCCGTGAAATACTTGAGCTGCTCGAGAAATATGATATTAATTGCAGGGTTCAGACCTATGTAAATAACTTCCCATATAACTACGAGGATAGACTTGTATCTTTGCGAGCCGGCGGCAGAAAGATTGATTTTTTTACGGCCTCTCTTGAGGATATCGTGATTGCAAAACTCTATTCAGCCAGGGCTATAGATATTCGGGATGTTGAAGGCGAAAAAGTGGTCGAGGCTATTGATTGGATGCTTCTCGAAAAGCTTGCGACTGAGGAGAATGAAGCTAGGGCCAGTGCATTAAACGACAGATGCTATGCCGACTTTAAGGCAAATTACGCTGAGTATGTAAGGAGGTTTCGGAAGTGAGAACGCTGACTTTTGCGGGATTCTTAAAGAGCTATGTCCGATCACTTTCTTTGACCGAAACAAACAGTTTATACAAGTTGGCGGAAGAAGCAGCGGATGAAAACCCAAGGCTTCGTGAGCCACTTCTTCTCTATGCCGTATTTGCAGACAAAACGGATGTTTTACTCCATGCTACAAAAAGCCCTGCGCTGTATTCGGCGTACAAGAATCTGACAAACAGATTTGACAAAATAGGGTTAGAGGCTGCACTTCAAGATGCGCAATCTCCTCTACCGGACGAATACAAGAAAGTATGGAAAACCTTTCTCAGCAAGAAAAACCGACTGCAAAATGATAACCACACAAAAGAGCTTATGCGAAATAAGCTTCTTAACCTTCAGAAGGCCAACGGCGTTTCAAACTATAGGCTTTACGCAGATCTGGGGCTGAATCCCGGAAACTTCAATGCCTGGCTAAAACACGGAGAATCCAATAAGGTGAGCCTTGGCACAGCCCGTCGAGCTCTGAACTATCTGGAAAACGCTCCCCAGACCCGATTATAGCACAGATATTGATCAGCATTGACGTTGCTGGAATATTCCTCAAGTTGCTGACAATTGCGCTGGCAATAAGCAATATGCGGATATTAGAAAGCCCGAATTTCTCTATACAAGAGATTTTCGGGCTTTTTTCAGTGCTAGCAAAAATACTTGCCACTCCTGCGGAAATAATCCTGCGCTGGGTTTGGCATACACGAGCCTGACAATCAGACATTGATTAGAAGGTAAGCATTGCCTAATTTCGTTGACTTCATTTGCAGCTTCAACTATACTATTACTGTTAATATTTTCCTCTGTAAACTGCCGAAAAGCAGTAACGCAAAGCTATAGGGCCTCATTCGATGGCAGCCGGCTGCAAGCGGAAACGTGGGCTCTGTGTAAATACAGGGCTCTTTTTCGCTGGTGACGATGGACTATTGTCAATCCGTTGGCTCTCTGCGCTGAAAACGAGACGTTTGGCACTACATCTTTCATGTGAGGTAGGTATCATGCTAAAACCAGGTCTTTACGAACAGGTGGTTAATTCCCAGCTGGGCAGCGAGCTTTCGCAGATTTCGGAAACCCGCAAGGCTCTTGCGCCCATCGACAAGGCCGAGGCCTCCAAAGTGCTGGCGCAGTATCTGGCCGACGTCGTTCAGAAGGGCCTTGATAGCGTGCTGGACAGTGGTGGGGATATTGCTGCGCAGATTGTTCTTGCCAACCAGATTGTTGCACTCATTCAAAGCACGAGCGAAGAAGAGGCCTTTTCCATGCTGACTGTCGACGAACGCGCACAACAGCTTCTTGCTCTATTATCTGAAAATGATTCCCGCTTAGCGCTTGGAAAAACGGCCTCCGACCTGGAGCGGCCCAAGACCTCCATCGCGCAAAGCTCTTTGTTTACAGGCGCTATTCACGAGCCCAGCATGTATTCGGAGCTCAAGAAGGAGATTAGCTCCTCTGACCGCGTCGATATGCTGGTTTCATTCATCAAATGGAGCGGTCTGCGTCTTATCATGGACGAGCTACGTGCCTTTACCATTAATGGCGGAAACCTGCGTATCATCACGACCTCTTATATGGGTGCGACCGACACGAAAGCGATAGAAGCGCTGCGGCAGCTTCCCGGCACAGAGATCATGGTCTCCTATGATACCAAGCGGACGCGCCTGCACGCCAAAACCTATGTGTTCTACCGTGACACCGGCTTTACGACTGCTTATGTTGGATCTTCCAACCTCTCAAACGCAGCGATGTCCAGCGGTCTGGAGTGGAACATAAAGATCACGGCAAAGGATTTACCTGAGACAATCGCCAAGATCGGCGCCACATTCGAAAGCTATTGGAACTCGAGTGAGTTTGAACCCTACAGCGAGGAGCAAAAGCAGCGTTTGGCTTCGGCTCTACATGCCGAGCGCTTCCAGCGTGCGCCGGATCGGCCATACTTATTTGACATTCAGCCCTATCCTTACCAGCAGGAGATTTTGGACCGCCTGCGCGCTGAGCGCGAGGTTCGCGCTTATTATAAGAATCTTTTGGTCGCCGCCACTGGCACCGGCAAGACTGTGATCTCGGCTTTTGACTATCGCGGCTTTTGCAAGGCGAATCCCGGCAAACCGAATCGTCTGCTCTTTGTTGCTCATCGGGAAGAAATTCTTAAGCAAAGCTTAGCCTGTTTTCAGGGCGTATTGAAGGATGTAAACTTCGGAAGCCTCTTTGTGGGCAACTATCGGCCGGATTCGCTGGATTATCTTTTTGTCTCCGTGCAGACTCTCCGCTCCCAGGCGCTGACCGAGAAAACGTCACCGGAGTATTATGATTATATTGTCGTGGATGAAACGCACCACGCAGCAGCAGAGTCTTATGACTTTCTCGAATACTACAGGCCTAAAATTCTCCTTGGCCTGACCGCAACACCCGAGCGCATGGACGGCAAGAGTATTCTTGACTACTTCGATAACCGGATTGCTGCAGAAATACGTTTGCCCGAGGCCATCGACCGAAAGCTGCTCTGTCCGTTCCAGTATTTCGGCGTGACGGATACCGTCAATCTGAGTGATCTGCGCTGGGTACGCGGTGGCTATGAAAAGTCAGCACTTGAAAACGTCTATGTGCTCAATCGTGCTGCGGCTGAGCGTCGCGCCGGCCATATCGTCCGGTCGCTGGACAAATATGTGACCGACATGGACGAGGTCAAGGGACTTGGCTTCTGTGTCTCGGTAGAGCACGCAAGGTTTATGGCCGAGTTCTTTAATCATGCGGCAATCCCCTCTATTTGCCTGGTGGGCAATTCTCCCGACGAAGAGCGCGACACAGCCAAACAACGGCTTGTCTCAGGAGAGCTGCGCTTTATTTTCGTCGTGGACATCTATAATGAGGGCGTTGATATTCCGGAGGTCAATACGGTTCTCTTCCTGCGTCCAACAGAAAGCCTGACCGTCTTTTTACAACAGCTTGGGCGCGGTCTGCGACTATCCGATAACAAGGAATGCCTGACCGTGCTGGATTTCATCGGCCAGGCCAACCGAAAATACAACTTTGAAGATAAATTTGCCGCTCTGCTCGGAAACACCCCCCACAGCGTCCAGCGGGAAATCAAGGACGGCTTTGCGGCTCTGCCAAAGGGCTGCTATATCCAGCTCGAGCGCAAGGCCAAAGACTATATTTTAGAAAATATCCGTTCGTCCTTTGGTGTAAAGGCAGGTATCCTTGCCCGTATTGCCAGCTTCGAGGACGATACCGGAAATCCCCTTACGCTCACGAACTTTCTGGACTACTATCGCATTGACCCGCGCACACTCTATGCGCGAGCTTCCTTTGCCAGGCTCTGTGTGCAGGCCGGCGCACGAGAGGATTTTCAGGAAGGAGCAGAAGCCTCCTTGGAAACAGCCTTTTCCCGCCTCTGCACGATTGATTCGCGTCGGTGGATTGCCTGCCTACTGGATTTATTGCCGCGGCTGGCAACGCTGAACTATGCGGCACTCAGCGTAAATGAAAAAACGTTTTTGCAGATGTTCTATGTGACGGTCTGGAACAAATCCGCAGAGAATGTAAACAGTGATGATGTCAGGGAAAACCTTTACACCCTGGCGGAAAGCCCCACGATCATGGGCGAACTGCTGGAGCTTTTGCACTTCAATCTCGACCACATCGACCTGGTAGACGAGGCAGTGGAGATGGGCTTTGACTTTTCGCTAGACGTGCATTGTACCTACTCCATGCGGCAGATCGCCACAGCGATGGAATATTTCAATTACAGCGCGCTTCAGGGCATCGGCGTGAAATATTTTCCCGAAAAGAAGACTGACGTGTTTTTTGTGACGCTTAATAAATCCAAAAAGGACTATTCGCCCACGACCATGTACAACGACTATTCCATCAACGAGTCCCTGTTTCATTGGCAGAGCCAGAGCACGACGTCGGAGGATTCGCCCACAGGCCTTCGGTACATCACGCACCGGGATACCGGAAACAGGATTTTGCTCTTTGTCCGTGAATTCAAAAATGATGGATTCGGAACCGGCTCATATACCTTCCTCGGCCCCGCCGACTATGTTAGGCACGAGGGCTCACGCCCGATGAACCTCACGTGGAAACTGCACCGCCCGATTCCGGCGAAGTACTTGAAGAAGACAAATAAGCTGGTGATGGGATAGCAAAAACCACTATCGACATAATCCCATGAACAAAAAATAGCTAAGCATGAGCTTTTCAAGCTAACAAATTGAGACGTGCTGTCTGCAAAAAGCATAATCCCTCCCGGCTGGTACTGGCCGGGAGGGATTATGCTTTTTGCGCCCTCTGTTAGGGGCCTATTTTGAATGGGCTGAATGGCGCTGTGAATGCCGCGATAATCTTGCCCGTTGAATCATATACAAGGGCGCTGATGAACCCTCCCTGGTTGATTACTTCAAAGGGGTTGGACGAATTCGAACCCTTTGAGTCGTCTGAATAAGTGAAAAGCAGTGTTGCAGCGGTTGTATTTCCGCCCTTGGTTTCTTGACATCTGAGCAGCCCTGTGGAGGCTTCATAGATTCCGGAGAAGGTATAGCCCAACGAAGGAATTGAGACGCTGACATTGCCACTGTTTTTATTGGCTGATAAGCTGAGCTTTTCTGTTGTTTTGATGACGCCGGACTTGCCGGGCGCGTATTGCTCGATGGCTGCGGAGAATTCGCCGGATGATTTTTCGAGCTGTTCCGCCGTGGCGAGCTTCAGTCCGGATCTGCGCGAAGCGCTTACCTTGAGCGTGTAAACCCACGGAGCCTGGCTTTTGTTAACGACCATGACAAGCAGGTTGTGTATTCCTGCAGGAACGGTGACATTACCCTCTTTGCCTGTATAGGTTTTTACACATTTGTTGCCCTGCATGAGCATTGCGACAACATAAGCGTCCTTACTGCCCGCGTTGATGACATATTCAGCGTCGGCAGCTGTGTTCAGCGGTTGGATGAACACAAACCTCGCACCGAAGGCTGGAATTACAAGACTTTCTGAGGCCGTGCCGTAGTCCGAATAGTTGTAGCTCAACTTCTCACGGATACTGTCGAAGTCCTTGCTCGTGCTGATGTTACCCGGGGAGATTGCGGCGTTGCCCACCAGCTTATTTCCAGTAATATACATTTCGAAGAAGGGTCCCGCCATTTCGTAGATTTTCTTACCGGATACATCTTCAATGTTAAGCGGAGCCCAGTCGTGGACAAGGGTGGTGCCTCCGGCTTCATAGGCCGCGCGGACATAGTTTTTTTTGGTGACAACCTGTTCCTGCAGATACTGTATGACCGGCAGCCGGGCATACCCGTTCTCGGCGCTGTAAAGATTGAAGACTGTTGCGAAGCTTGGCACAAAGCCATCGAAAACACGCATATTGTGTAAATCGTAATTGGTGGGAGTCACACCTGTTAGCTTGTATTCGTAATAGCTCGCGCTTGCCTCGTCGAACCAGAGCGCAGAGAAGGTCGGCGCGACATAGCAGTTTTGGATGAAGTGGAAAAGCTCATGCGCCATGGTGCTGGAGATTTCTCTGTTTACCGTCTTAGATGTATAGTCATTTTTGAACAACTTGGCGTTGAGATTGATGGTTCCCCCGTCAATGGTCCAGCCCGGGATGTAAACCCCGTCATTGCCCACCTTGGTGTCACCTTCCTCGGAGGCCATTTTTGTGATGAACACTTCAAAGGGCCAGACTCCACGCGCTGTGGTTGTATAGCCGAGCCGTTTATATTCAGCCAATTGGCCGGTTATGTCCACGAGGAATCGGCCCGCTCCGCTTTTGGTCAGCTCCTTATCCGTGAGGCTGGCATATACCTTGAAAAAGCCCAGTCCGGCGTCAAAGAAGAATTGGAGCTGCTTAGCCTGAACGATGAACTGAAAACCGATGGCTTCAAGGCGGCTGAGGTCTCCGCCTCCCCCCGTTCCGGAGGTGCGCGCGGTCTCCACAAAATCCGCATAGGCGGAAAGGTCGAGATTGGTGACTGTGGCATAGCCGTCCGAGACCGTAGCATGAAGAGGCTTAAACAGCACGCCGGTATTCCCGCTCTCGGTTTTGTATTCAATCCCCAGGAAAAGGAAAGTCTCCACATTCGTGGCGGAGGACGGGTTTCGATTCAGCTTCACCGATAGCGTGATGGGCTGTTCGGGTATTTCGCTGAGCGCTACGCGGGCGCAGGAGGACAGCGCGTCGGCATCTGAGGAATAGCCATCATAGGACACGCTCTGGTTGCCGCTTATTGTGACCGTTCCGCCCGAGGACGAGCCGAAGCTGAGTTTCACATCACCAGCCGTTACGGTTCCCTTCGCGGGAACGGGCTTGCCGTCTTCGGTTCCCTTCGCTGTGCCGCCCAGCTTGTTTGCCATCCGGACGGCCAGCACAAGCGCCTGTTCGGCGCTTGCCTTGTTCCCGGGCGCGAAATTGTTGTTGCCGACGCCGTTGATAACCTTGTTGGCCGCCATGAAATAGACGCTTTCTTTGGCCCAGGAGGATAGCGCATAGTCATCGTTAAACGGAGATGGCCGTGTGAATTCCAATGAATGGTTGCCATCAGTGGGCAACGTCCAGCCGGGAATAGCAACGCGCTTATAAGCCCTGGTGAGCATAGTCGCGGTCTGCTCCCTGTCGAGTATGACGGTGGGAGAGAATGTTGTGCTTCCCGTGCCGTTGACAATACCGAGATTGTAGGCCTTGACAACCTCCGAATCGGAGGTGTCGCTGAAAGGGTTGGAACCGGCGGTCGCCTTAGTACCGGATAGGTATTCGTAAACCTTAACGGATACAGCGGCGAAATCGGCTCGGCTGATGGGCCTTGTTAGGTCAGCATTGAGCAGCCGGTCAGGGAATAGCCCTTTTGCAAGGGCGTCGGCAAGCTCCCCTGCCGCCCAGGAGGAATTGGTGTAGCCGCCCGACGCGGTGGGTTTATTATAGCCACGGATGTTGAAGAAGCCGCAGTTATCCGATTCCGCATTGTGCGCCCAGCTTTCTGTGTCAGAGGGAAGCAGGTAATAGGTGCCGGGGGACAGCTCAATGTTTGGAAAAATATCCCAATAGGCGTTTGGAACTCCTCTGTAGCCTGTTCGCCCCTGCGCGGCATAGCTTCCGAGCAGGCTTCCGGAGGCCTTGTAGATGCTGATTGAGCCGGGGGACTGCCCCTTGCCCTCGTTCCAGTGGTAGGTGGTTGCAGACTGAACGATGATGGTTTCCGAAACGTCAAACATCAGATAATACGGCGGTTTGTTGGATACCGCCCCGATGTTCTCGTTGGAATACAACAGCTCGAAGTCGTCCACCTGGGCCGCGTCCGCGGACTGTCCGGGCACGCCCGGAACAGCTCCTGCCAGAAGGCAAAGCGCAAGTACCAGCGTGAAGAAACGTTTTAAGTGCTTCGTCATAATCTCTTCTCCATTCATTTTAACACCGACCCAACACAGGCATAGATTTTTTCGGAAAAACGCCAACATGTCTCATTGAATCCATATTACACGGTGTTGCCCTAGTTTATTATCGCATTTTGCCTCCCAACTGCTATTCACCTGAAAAGGGTAGTTTTCGCAAAAAGGCCCTACCTTTTTCGGGTAGGGCTTAAAATACTGGCTTATAAGGCGTCATTTCGGTGTGTCCGCGCCCTCCTTTTTTAGCACGATGTCAATCAGCTCTGCGCGGCTTTGAATCCCAAATTTGGAATAGATGTTTTTCACATAATACTTAACCGTATTCTCACTGATCGTAAGCTCGCCGGCGATCGTTCGATAGGTTTTTCCCTGAAGCAGCAGTGAGGCCACCTGGCTCTCCCGCTCCGACAGTTTTCCAAAGCGGACGGCGCGGTCAAGCTGACTTGTTTTTTCCTGAGCCGGTAACTCGGAAAACGCCGAGAGAAACACATGGCCTTCGAGCAAGGATGAGAGGTGCTTATGTAGTGGCGGTAGAAGGACGAGTGTCACGCAAACCACGGCTAATGCCAGCAGGGTCGGCTCCGGAGCCAGAATATCCGCGGATAAAACGGTTTTGCCAACCAGCCCTCCGACCAGCACACCCAGAACATTGGCGGAGAGGCCTATCCCAAGAATCCTCGCGGGATTTTTGTGGAACTCCAGCATTTCCCCTAGGATGCTCCACCAAAACAAATCATACACACCGCAGGCCCCAAGCATCAGGGTGTTGACAATAAGATAGCTGGCCGCTCCACGATCAAGCCCCATGAAGGCAACAAATGAAAGCCCAATCATTGCAATGGCCACATAGAGGATATAGGTCCGGTTTCTCCGGCGGTGTAAGTTTCTCATAACAAAGAGCGCCGCGATATAGGGAATCGCCCAATACCAGCTCGTCAAACCTTCTAGATGCGCAAAGACAGGGCATATTACCTCGTACATAAGCCCTGAGTTGATGGAAATAAGGGCGATGAACAAACACAAAAAAGCCAAAAGCTTCACAATGCCTATGGGCTCTGTCTCTTGCCCAGAGGTGACGGAAACCCCATCCTGTGCGTCCGGGAGCCTCAGGGCAAAAACAAACGCGCATACTAACAGAAACATCGATAGTGCAAGGCCCGCCCTCGGCGAAAGATGAATGGCTGTCATATTACAGAGTATCATCAAGACATTAGATAGAATCAGCAAATCCGCAACCGTTTTAATCCGCTCATTTTTCGGCGTGCCGCTCTTCAGATAAAATGCCCAGGCCGCAACGCAGACGCCGGACAGGAGCGAGCCTACAACCATTCCAATTATCCAAAACACGGATGGCGGAAAGAAAAAAATCACGGAGATAGCGATGAAAATGGGGTAGGAGCAAAGAAACAGCTGTTTTGCCGTTTTCTTTGTTTTTACAAACAGTCCGGAAAGTAACAGCCCTGCAATCATCGCCGCGAGTCCGCAAAAAACGATTTCAGCGGGGTCAATCTGGTTCGCATCGGCGAGGGCATAAAGGATTTGACCCTCAAAGAGAAAGGCCAACATCCAAGCGGAAAACAGAGAATGGACGAGAACCGACAGGTCCCGTTCGTTTAGCTTATGAGATAATGCACTGGGCTTCACGCCGATATCCGCCATTTCTCCTCCTCCAAATCCAAAAACGCCTTTGAGCATTCAAGCCCTCGTCTTTGCCATTTTTTATTATACTTGATGTTTGAAAAAACTTCAAATCTTAAAATAACCGAGCGGCTGGACACTTGCCCGCGTATTTTTGCGCGATGAAATAACGCAGTTCTCAAATAATCGACATTCGTGCACGAAGAATCTTTTATGCTCCGCCGTTCTGTGATATACTGATGGGGAAAAAACACACAGGCCTTACTAACGCAGACAGCTTGAAGATAAGGAGCGACGAACACATGAAAAGGATTATTTCCACAACAGAGGCGCCCGCGGCGATCGGGCCTTACTCGCAGGGCATCGCGGCCAGCGGCACCGCAGTTTTTGTTTCGGGGCAAATTCCCCTAGACCCGGTCACGGGAAGCGTTGCGGGCAGCGACATCGCGGTGCAGGCACGGCAGGTATTTCGGAACCTCAGCGCAGTGCTGAAGGCGGCGGGCGCGGAGCTTTCAGACGTTGTCAAGACCACGGTCTTTCTTGCGGATATGAACGATTTTGCCGCGATGAACGCGGTGTATACGGAGTTTTTCACGGAGAACTGTCCGGCGCGTTCTGCGGTGCAGGTTGCGCGGCTGCCGAAGGACGTGAAAATCGAGGTTGAGGCCATCGCCTTCATCTGAAGCAAAATGTGATTGAGTTACGGAAAAACTGTGATATAATTAAAGTACGATAAGGGAAAGACACAGACCCTTATGCAACTAAGGCGATTCGCCGAAAGAAGGAGATGGACACTATGAAGTTTACCATCACAGAAAAGAGAATCAAAGTATCTGATGAGATCAAGGACTATGCCGAGCGCAAGGTCGGCAAAATTGATCGCTTCTTCCGCGGAGATGCAGAAGCCTTTATCACCTTCGGCTCCGAACGGGGCAGGTTCAAAGCAGAGGTCACCATCGAAAACAACGGAATGTTCTACCGCGTCAGCGAGATCACGAGCGATATGCACGCCACAATCGACTCCGCCTGCGCCGCAATCGAGCGGCAGATCCGCAAGAACAAGACCCGTTTGGAGAAGCGGCTGCGCGAGGGCGTCTTTGAGGAAAAGGAGCTTGCCGGCACCGGTCTCCCCGAGGAAGAGGAAAGAGACTTCGAGCTTGTCCGTTCCAAGCGCTTCCCCATCAAGCCCATGACGCCGGAGGAGGCCATCCTGCAGATGAACCTGCTGGAGCACACCTTCTTCGCTTTCAAGGACATGACCGCAGGCAACGCTTTTGCGGTTGTCTATCGCAGAAAGAATGGTGGCTACGGCATGATTTCCGATGCCGACTGAGCCTCAACATAAATCAAAACAGGGAACGGGCGAAAGCCCGTTCCCTGTTATTTGTCCGTGCCGAACGCAATGGTTTTTTATCCGGCAAGCAGCTTACTCCGGTGCCTTCATGCTCTCGACCATGCTGATGTGCCGCAGCTTCCGCCGCATAACAAGGTCGATCAGCACGGAAAACGCCATGGTCAGCGCCGCGGAATACACAAAGCTGTACCATTTGATCGTCCGCCCGAACATCATGCTGGCAAGCTCCGCGCTATTGACGATATAGCGGTGCAGAAAGACGCCCAGCACAAGCCCGAAGGCCGCTCCAATCAGCGCCAGCAGCACCGACTCACGGTTAATATAGGCATAGACCTCGCTGTCGGTGAAGCCGAGCACCTTGATCGTTGCAATCTCCTTGACGCGCTCGGAGATGTTGATGTTCGTGAGATTATAGAGCACAACGAGCGCGAGCGCCCCCGCGCTGAGGATCACGACCGCCACAATCGTATCGATCTTGCCGATGGCCTGCGAGAAGGCATCTCTGGTGTTTGCTGTGTAGCTCAGGCCGCTGACCGCCCCGGTCGCAAGCAGCTGTCTGCCGAGGTCAGTTTTTTCGGCAGCGCCGGTCTCGGTCAGACGCAGGAGCAGGACGTTCTTTTCCGCCGGCACGCCCATGCCCGTCTCATACGTATGCTCGGTCATATAAATGTAGTTTCGCAGATAGTTTTCGCTGATCCCGCTGACCGTGAAGTAGCCCAGCGCGCCATCCTTCGTAAGGAGCCTAACCGTGTCGCCGACCGACACCTGCAGCACCTCGCAGACCTTTTCTGTGAGAATGACGCTGTCCTGTGCAAAGGCGACCGGCTTTCCGCCCTGACGCGTGCGGAAGTTCACAAAGCCGTTTAGATCCTCGGCATTTTCGGGGATGAAGGTAGAAATTTCGAGCGAGAGCCCGTCGTTTTGAAGCTTGACATTCTCATAGTTGATGCGTGTGCTCGCGGAAATCCGCTCGCTGTCGCCGAGGATGGCGCGCATTTGCCTGCTTTCGAGCCTGGCCTCGGTTTCAAAGGGTGCCATGAGGTCAAAGGTTTGCAGCTGACCGAACTGCTTTTCGGGGATATCCGTAAACGAATCGTGCAGGCCGAACCCCGCGACGAGCAGGGCCGTGCAGCCGGCCACACCGATCGTGGTCATCAAAAAGCGCTTTTTATAGCGGAACAGGTTCCGCGCCGTGACCTTATGGGTGAAACGCAGACGCCGCCAAATGAACCCGACGCGCTCAAGCAAAACCCGTTTGCCCGGCTGCGGGGCGCGCGCCAGCATGAGCTGGGCGGGCTTTTCCTTCAGCGTGGCGCGGCAGGCGTTGAGCGTTGCCAAAAGGGTGCAGGCGATTACCGCCCCACTGGTACCGAAGGCCAGCGGCCAGTTGATCAAATAATAGAAGCGGGGCAGTTCATACATCATCGTATACGCGTTCCAGATGACCCCGGGGAACAGCCATAAACCAACGCAGACGCCAAGGATGCTGCCCAAAACGGAGGCCATGAACGCATAGAGCAGGTATTTGCCCATGATCGTCGCGCGGCTGTAGCCGAGGGCCTTCATCGTGCCGATCTGCAGGCGCTCGTCCTCCACCATGCGCGTCATCGTTGTCAGCGCGACGAGCGCCGCAACCAGAAAGAAGAAAAAGGGAAAGATTTTGGCAATGGCGCTGACCTTGTCGATGTTCGCCATGATCGACGCATAGCTGATAAGGTCCTCACGGGTGCTGACCGTCCAGCTCGGAACATGGGTGTCATCAAGCTGCTCCTCCGCATCCGCAAGCTTCCATGCAGCCTCCTCCAATTCCTGCTCGGCCTTGGCCTTTTCGCTATCAAAGGTCTCGCGCCCCTCCGCAAGCTCCGCCCGGGCGTCGGCAAGCCTTGCCTGCTGCGTCACAAGCTCGGCTTTGGCGTTTTTGAGCTGCGCCTTCCCGTCGGCAAGCTGGGCGCGCGCGTCGCCAAGCTGCGCGATAACGCTTGCCTTTTGATCGGTGAGCGCGGCTTTTTGTGCGTCAAGCTGCTGCTGCGCTGCCTCAAGCTGCGGCCCAGCAGCGTCCGCCGCGCCGAGCTTGAGTGCAAGCACGGGCAGGGTCTTGTCCGTTGCCCCTGTCAGCGCAAGGCTTGTTGCGCCCCGTATAAAGGCCGCATAGCCCTCGCCGGACATCGTCGCAGCGATTTCTGTTTCCAGCGTCTCCTGCTCAACACGCAGGGCAGCGGTTTCACTTGCGTATTTCGCCTGCTCCACAGCGGGCAGGGCCGCAAGCTCTGCAAGGCGCAGGCCGACCTGCTCCAGTCTGTCGGATTTGGTCTGCAAGGCCAGCAATTCGTCTGTTAATCCGGTGTAGCGGGCGGGCAAGGCACGCAGGCTATTGAACGCCTGTAGCTGGGCAGAACTGAGGGCATAACTTTCCAGCGCACGCGTTCCTTCCACAAGCGCCTGCTGCGCGGACTCTGTCTGATCATCCAGCGTGCTCTGCGCATCCGCAAGCTGCTGTTCGGCGGCCTCGAACTGCTCCCGGGCGCTGCGCTCCTGCTCAGCAAGGGCGATTTCGTTCTCCGCAAGCTGCTTTTCGTTTTCCTCTAGCTGCGTGCGCCCGTCCGCAAGCTGCTTTTCGCCTGAGGAAATCCGGCGCTGTGCATTGGCAAGCTCCGCTTCGGCGTCTGCCAGCTTTTCCTTGGCCTCCGCCTCGGCCGCGTCATAGTCCTCCTGCGCCTCCGCAAGCTTCTCGCGCATTTCGGCCATGAACGTGTCATAGCGCAGCAGGCTGCGCTCACCGGAGAGCGCTCTAACGCGCGAGGCGGTCTCGTCCGCAAGCGCACGATAGCTCTCTGTCAGACTGTCAAGGGCCTTTGCGCCCTTGGCGGTGAGGTAAACGTCCGTATAAAAATCCGTCGAAAAGCTGCTGTTTGGCACCAAAAGAAACAGGTCGACCGTCCCGCTGCCAATGTTGGTATACTCCTTCTCGGCGGAAAAATACAGGCTGTAATCGACAAAGCCGACGACGGTGTATTCCGTCACAGACAAAAGCTCATCGGCGTTTTTATCGTTTTCAGATGTTTTTAATATATCGCCTATCTCTATGGTTGACCCGCTGAAGGGAATGTTGACGATGGCGCACTCGCCCGCCTTTTGGGGAAAGCGCCCGGAGTCCAGCCGCGGCCTGTTGAGCGCTGCGCCGGACAGGACGAGGCTGTGGAGCCTTGCCGCATAGTCCTCCTCGCCGCCGTTGTGCAGCAAGACATCCGCAAGATAAGCTCCCTGCACCGCTTCGACACCCTCCACCGCGCGCAGCGCGTCCAAGTCGTCGTTCGTCAGGCCGAGACCGCCCATGATGCGCAGGTCAAAAAGCTCGGCGTCGTCGAAGTATTGATCAAAGGAATAGCGCATATCGGGCGTCGAGGACAGGAGCCCCGCCAGAAAGGCGACCCCCAGCGCAACGATTGCAAAAATCGCAATAAAGCGCCCGAAGCTGCCGCTGATCGTGCGAAAAACATTCTTGCCGTAAGTTGGGCGCATTACCACTCAATCCTTTCGACGGGAATCGGGTTTTCGTTTGTTTCGACCTTCGTGACGCTGCCGTTTTTGATATGGATGACCCTGTCGGCCATGGCGGTCAGGGCGGTGTTGTGCGTAATCATGATCACCGTCCGCCCGGTGTTTCTGCAGGTGTCCTGCAGGAGCTTAAGTACCTGCTTGCCTGTGATGTAGTCCAGCGCGCCGGTCGGCTCGTCGCAGAGCAATATCTTGGGGTTTTTGGCCAGCGCGCGGGCAATGGACACGCGCTGCTGCTCGCCGCCGGACAACTGAGAGGGAAAGTTGTTCAGCCGTTCGGCCAGGCCGACCTTTGCCAGCGTCTCCGCCGCGGGCAGGGGATCCCGACAAATCTCGCCCGCAAGCTCCACATTTTCAAGCGCGGTGAGATTCTGCACAAGGTTATAAAACTGGAAAACAAAGCCCACGTCGTGGCGGCGATAGAGGGTGAGCTTTTTGGCGTTGTAGGCGCTGATCTCCTGCCCATCCAGGCGGATGACACCCTCGTCGCAGCTATCCATCCCCCCTAAAATGTTCAGAACCGTGGTTTTGCCCGCGCCGGAGGGCCCGACGATGACGCAAAACTCGCCCTTGCCGATGTCAAAGCTGACATGATCGGCGGCAGCAATGGTCGTTTCGCCGGTGCGGTAGAATTTGCAGACATTTTCAAACTGGACATAAGCTTCTTTCAGCATCGTTCGTCACCTTGTCATAACCGGGCCTTGGCCCGGCAAATATCGTATTAATAATCACGTCTCGTAATTGTAATTATAGAATAGTGGCATTTATAGTCAAGTGCTATTCTTGACTTCTTTATTACTAAATTGTAAACTCTTTCAGGTAAAATAACCCGCCGGGAGAAAAAAATCTCCCGGCGGGTGAATTTGTGCAATCCAGTCGCCTATTTGCTGAATTTCAGGCTGATATCCAGCGCCTTGACGCTGTGGGTCAGCGCGCCGACGGAGATGAGGTCCACGCCGGTGAGGGCGACCTCCTTTAGATCGCGCTCGCCCATGTTGCCGGAGGCCTCGGTCAGCGCGCGCCCAGCCACCAGGCTTACGGCCTGCCGCATGGTCTCCGTATCCATGTTGTCGAGCATGATGACCTCCACCCCGGCGTCCAGTGCCTGCTGTACATCCGCAAGTGTCTCGGTCTCGACCTCAAGCTTCATCACATGGGGCGCTGCTGCCCGCGCCGCTTCGACCGCTTGTGCAATCCCGCCTGCCGCGGCGATGTGGTTGTCTTTAATGAGCACCCCGTCGGCGAGGTTGAAGCGGTGGTTATGCCCGCCGCCCACGCGCACGGCGTGTTTTTCCAGCACGCGCAGACCGGGTGTGGCCTTGCGCGTGTCGCAAATTTTTGCCCTTGTTCCGGAAACGGCGGAAACTGCCTTGGCCGTCGCCGTTGCAATGCCGGACATGTGCTGCAGGAGGTTGAGCGCGACGCGCTCTCCCGTGAGGATCCCGCGGGCGGGGCCGCTGAGCTCCGCAAGCACTTCACCCTTTTTAACCCGGTCACCGTCCTGCACGCGGGGGCGCAGAATGATGCGCTCGTCCAAAAGGCGGAACACGCGTGCCGCGACCGCAAGCCCGCAAACGACCCCGTCTGCCTTGGCGATCATCCGCCCTTCGGCCTGACGGTCCTCCGGAATACAGCTGTTGGTCGTGATGTCGCCGGTGCCGATATCCTCCTTCAGTGCCGCCAAAAGCAGCTCGTCCAGTCCCAGATCCGTCATATTAGTCCTCCCTGTAGTGTGCGCCGACGCTCGTTTTTCGCGCGAGGGCTGCTCGGAGAATGTCCGCCGCGAGCGTCGCAATATTCAGCGTTTCGATATAGTCCCTGCCCGGCCAGAAGCTTTTTTCTAGCTGCTCCACGAGCTCCGAGATGCGCCCGAGGGCTTTTTGCAGCCCCTTTTCGCTGCGGAGAACTGCGCCGTAGTCGTGCATCAGCTGCTGAATCTCCGTGCGCAGGCCGGCAAAGTCCCACTCCGTGCGGGGGCGCGCAGGCTGGCGCTGTGGCTGAGCGGGCCGGCGCTCGCCCAAGGCGACGAGCTTGCCGTTGATGTGCGCGGCGGCACGTCTGCCGAAAACCAAACATTCGAGCATCGAGTTCGACGCGAGCCGGTTTGCCCCGTGCACGCCCGTCGAAGCGGCCTCCCCGCAGGCATAGAGCCCCTCGACCCGAGTGCGCGCATACAGATCCGTCCGTATGCCGCCGATGAGGTAGTGCTGCACGGGGCAGACGGGAATCCAGTCCTTGCTGATATCAATGCCGCGCTTTGCGCACTCGGCAAAAATCGTGGGAAAACGCGTTTCGAGGTATTCGCTGGGGCGGGCGGTGATGTCCACAAAAACGTGGCTTTCTCCGCTTTGCTGCAACTCGCGGGTGATCGCCCGCGCCACAATGTCACGCGGGGCCAGCTCATTGAGCTCATGCCGGCCAAGCATAAAGCGCTCGCCTGCCGCATTTTTGAGCAGCCCCCCTTCGCCGCGGACGGCCTCTGAAATCAGGAAGGCGCGGTTTTCGTGCTTGTCCGACCACAGCCCCGTCGGGTGGAACTGGATAAACTCCATGTCCTTGAGCTCCGCACCCGCGCGAACGGCGGCCGCAAGCCCATCCCCCGTTGCTACAGAGGGGTTGGTGCTGACCTTATAGATCTGCCCGACGCCGCCCGTCGCCAAAACGACGCAGCGCGTGTCGAGGATGAAAAGCGTGTCTGTCCCATCGAGGACGGCACAACCGGAAACGGCGCCTTGGTCATCCGTCAGGATGTCGACACAGAAGTTGTGGGGCATGAAGCTGACGTTCGGGCGCAGTGAAACCAAATGCGCCAGCGCCTTGACGGTTTCGCGCCCGGTGGCGTCGCCGCCCGCGTGGACAATCCTGCGCCGACGGTGCCCGCCCTCTCGCGTAATGTCAAGGTCGCCCTCATGGTCGAGGTCAAACGGCACCTGCATCTCGACAAGCCTGCGGATATCGGAAGGCCCCTCGGAGACGAGCACGCGCACAGCGTCCTCGTCGCATAGACCGGCACCGGCAAGGATCGTGTCCTCAAAATGAAAGGTGGGCGTATCGTCCAAAGAGATTGCGGCCGCGATGCCGCCCTGCGCCAGCCAGGAATTGCTGACCTCGGCGTCCTCCTTGGTCAGGATGCAGCAGGAATACCTGTCGTCGATGTGCAGCGCTGTATAAAGCCCCGCAATGCCCGCGCCGATCACAACCACGTCGTAGCGCAGATGCGCGGTGACTTCGGAAAGGCCGTCTGATGCAAATCTCATAGTTGAGCGCCTCACAAAAAATACTGTAACAAGTATTGTATCAACATGGACCCCTTTTTACAACAAAAAATTTGCTTGTGAAAATCTTCGCAGGCCAAGCAACAATAAAAGGGCATCGAAGCACAACGATTAACAGAGCCGTCAAACAAGCCTTGCTTTTTTGAACATTGACAAAAGCAGCTCTGCAACAGTCCCCTTTTTCTTGCGGTAGGGCCGCCCGCCATAATAGGTGCACGCCGGCCGGGAGGCTACAAGGTCTTTCGGCGCGAAGAGAACGACGGAAGCGGCTACAACATAAAAGACCAGCGTTACAACGAAGCTTGGAATCGGCAGCAAGCCGACGATGATTTCTTTCGCTCCGGAAATATAGGCCGCCAGATTGGTAAAGAGCATCAAGGCCATAAGGGCAAAAAACAGCGTCGTCAATACTTTCTTCAGCTTTCCGCGAAACAAGAACTGGGACAGGCAGGAAATAATCTGCCCGCCTTCCGAAACTTTGAGTGCCAGATCTGCAATCATCAGGTGGAGTATGTAGCTTGTCAGTAGCGCTATAATCAGTATCACAAAGGAAAGAAGAAG
>CAYRIA010000024.1:0-19586 GCA_964424175.1 uncultured Oscillospiraceae bacterium
ATGCACATGTCATAACGTTCGGTCAATCAACAAGCCCTCACAAACAAACAGGGAGGATAAAATATGCGTAAAACAAAAATCGTTTGCACACTTGGGCCCGCCACGGATGATCCCGCCGTTTTGAAAAAGCTGATTGAAAGCGGCATGGATGTTGCGCGCTTCAATTTTTCACATGGGACGCACGAGGAACAGCTTGAAAGGCTTAACGCCCTCAAGGCCATGCGCGAGGAGCTGGGCATTGCGGTCGCGGCGCTGATGGACACTAAGGGGCCGGAAATCCGCCTCGGCCTGTTTGAGGGTGGCCGCACGGAGTTGACAGCCGGCAGCACTTTCACACTCACCACAGCGGACTGCCTTGGCAACGCCGAGCTCGCCCACGTTAATTATGAGGGTCTGCCGCGCGACGTACGCTGTGGCGACCGCATCCTGCTCGACGACGGCAAGATTGCCCTCACTGTCAAGAGCGTCAAGGGCGTGGAGATCAGTTGCACCGTGGAAAACGATGGGCCGATCTCCGATCGTAAGGGCGTCAACGTCCCCGGCGTTGCGCTGACTATGCCCTTTATCAGCAAGAAGGACTATGACGATCTTCTCTTTGCCGCCAAGGAGGGCTATGATTTCATTGCGGCCTCCTTCGTGCGCACAGCGGATGACATCAAAGAGGTGCGGACGCTGCTCAACTGGAACGGCGGCAAACGCATCAAGATCATTGCCAAAATCGAGTGCCTGCAGGGGCTGCAGAATTTTGATGAAATTCTAGACGTCTCTGACGGCATCATGATTGCCCGTGGCGATCTGGGTGTGGAGCTTCCGCTTGAAGATGTACCCGTCATCCAGAAGCAGCTCATCGGCAAGGTCTACAAGCGCGGAAAGCCAGTCATCACGGCCACGCAAATGCTTGAATCAATGATTAGTTTCCCCCGCCCCACTCGCGCTGAGGCCGCGGACGTGGCAAACGCCATCTTCGACGGCACGAGCGCTATCATGCTCTCTGGCGAAACGGCGGCAGGAAAATATCCCGTTGAGTCTCTGCGTACAATGGTCCGGATCGCCGTCCGTGCCGAGGACGACATTGATTACCGCGCCAGATTCCGCAAGCTGGATTTTAGCAGCGGCGGTAACGTGACCCACGCCGTCTCTCATGCGGCCTGCACCTCGGCACTGGATCTCGGTGCGAAGGCCATCGTTGCCTTTACGCTCTCCGGTCGCACGGCGCAGGAAGTTTCTGCCTTCCGCCCGGACTGCCGCATTATCGCCTGCACCAGTTCCGAGCAGACCTTCCGCCAGATGAACCTCAACTGGGGCGTCACCGCGCTGATCGTCAAGGATGAAGAGAATCTGGACGACCTCTTTGAACGGGGCATTCGGTCCGTCGTCGACGCGGGCCTGCTGCAGTCCGGTGAGCTGGCCGTCGTTACAGCGGGCGTGCCAATCGGTGTATCCGGCTCGACAAACTTCATCCGTGTGATGCTCGCATAACACGTCAGCACACAGTCAATCTAAGAGGAGAAGTGCATGTCCGAATTCCACGTCGTAAGCGAATACACCCCCTCGGGCGACCAGCCAGAGGCCATCGACGCGCTGGCGCGCGGGCTGGAGCTGGGCTTTGAGGAACAGACCCTACTCGGCGTTACTGGCAGCGGCAAGACTTTTACGATGGCTAAGGTCATCGAACGGCTGCAGCGTCCGGCGCTTGTTTTGGCGCACAACAAGACGCTTGCGGCGCAGCTCTGCGCGGAGTTTAAGGAGTTTTTTCCCGACAACGCGGTGGAGTATTTCGTCTCTTATTACGACTACTACCAGCCTGAAGCCTACATTCCCCACACGGACACCTTCATTGAAAAGGACAGTTCCATCAACGACGAGATCGAGCGCCTACGCCACAGCGCGACCTCCTCGCTCTTTGAGCGGCGGGACGTGATCGTCGTATCCTCCGTCTCCTGCATTTACGGCCTAGGCGACCCGATCGACTACGCCAGCATGGTCATCTCCCTGCGCCCCGGACAGAGGCGGGACAGGGACGAACTTCTGCGCCGCCTCATCGACATCCGCTATGAGCGCAACGACCTGGCCTTTGAACGCAACATGTTTAGGGTGCGCGGCGACACGGTCGAGATTTACCCCGCCTACTCCTCCGACACGGCAATCCGTGTGGAGTTCTTCGGCGATGAAGTGGACAGGCTCAGCGAGATCAACGTCGTCACCGGTATGGCAAAGCGCACCCTATCTCACATAGCCATTTACCCCGCCTCACACTATGTCACCACGAAGGAGAAAATGGTCGAGGCAATTACGGAGATTCGGCGCGAGTGCGACGCGCGGGTGAAATACTTCGAGGAAAACAACAAGCTGATCGAGGCGCAGCGCATTTCTCAACGGACAAATTACGATATTGAGATGATGCAGGAGTTGGGCTACTGCTCCGGCATCGAAAACTATTCCCGCATCATCAGCGGCCGGTCTGTCGGCTCCGCGCCGATGACCCTGCTTGACTATTTTCCCAAGGACTTCGTCCTCTTCGTCGACGAGAGCCACGTTACCCTGCCACAAGTACGCGCGATGTACCGCGGCGACCGCGCACGCAAGGAGAGCCTCGTCGAATACGGCTTCCGCCTGCCCTCGGCTTTTGACAACCGCCCACTGAAGTTTCCCGAATTCCAGGAGCGCATCAAACAGGCAGTTTATGTCTCGGCCACACCCGCAGAATTTGAGCGCTCGCGCTCGGCGCAGGTTGTGGAACAAATCATCAGGCCGACGGGCCTTTTAGACCCACAGCTGTCCGTTCGCCCCTCCGAAGGGCAGATTGACGATTTGATGGCCGAAATCAGCGCGCGCGTCGAAAAGAACGAGCGCATCCTCGTCACCACGCTGACCAAAAAAATGGCTGAGGATCTCACAGCCTATCTCGGCGGCGCGGGCATCAAATGCCGCTACATGCACCACGATATCGGCGCTATTGAGCGTATGGAAATCATTCGCGACCTGCGCCTGGGTGAGTTCGATGTTTTGATCGGCATCAACCTTCTGCGCGAGGGTCTGGATCTGCCGGAGGTTTCGCTGGTGGCCATTCTGGATGCTGACAAGGAGGGCTTCCTTCGCAGCGAGACGAGCCTCATCCAGACCATTGGCCGCGCGGCACGCAACGCCGAGGGATTGGTCATCCTGTATGCCGACAAGGTCACCCCCTCAATGCGTGCAGCCATTGACGAGACGGAGCGCCGCCGCATTAAACAAAACGCCTACAACGAAGCCCACGGTATTGTCCCCAAGACCATTGTTAAGTCCGTCAGAGGCCTGCTGGAAATCTCAGGAGAGGCTGAGGAAGAACGCAATGAGATCGGTGTCAAGCTGACTGCTTCTGAAAAAAAGCAATTGATAGAAAAACTCGAAAAGCAGATGCGCGAGGCGGCAAAGATGCTCGAATTCGAGTTCGCCGCTGAGCTGCGCGACCGGCTGATCAAGTTGCGCGGTGAAAAATGATCCCGCGGCAAATGCCAGCCGAACTCGTTTGAAGAAAGGAAGCCCACCATGAAGCTGATGATCCTTGACGGAAACAGCATCATCAACCGCACCTTTTACGGCATCCGTATGCTCAATGCCCCGGACGGCACGCCCACCAACGGTGTTTACGGCTTTCTGACCGTGTTGCGCCGCCTGCTGGACGAGGAACGTCCGCAGGCGCTGTGCGTAGCTTTTGACCTCAAAGGGCCAACCTTCCGCCATCACCAGTATGACGGCTACAAGGCGCAGCGCAAGCCTATGCCTGAGGAACTTGCCGTACAGCTTCCCCTACTCAAAGAGCTACTGGATGCCGCCGGTATCCCACGCCTGGAGCTGGAGGGCTTTGAGGCGGATGATTTAATTGGCACGGTCAGCCGCATCTGCGGCGAGCACGGCTGGGAATGCACCATCGTCACCGGCGACAAGGATAGCTTTCAACTCATAACCGACACCTCCCGCGTCCTGCATATCAAAAGCCGTATGGGCAAGACCGAGACAAGCGCATACACGCCTGCGGCTTTTTTTGAGGAATACGGCTTTGCGCCGAAGCAGATTGTCGACCTCAAGGCCCTCATGGGCGACACCAGCGACAACATCCCTGGAGTCAGGGGTGTCGGCGAAAAAACGGCGATGGATCTGATCCAGCGCTATGGGACGGTGGAGCGCATTTACGCCGAGCTTGGTGCCCTCGATATGAAGGACGCCGTTCGCACGAAACTGGCGGATGGCCGTTCGGACGCCGAATTGTCCTATGCTCTCGCTACTATTGATGTGAACGCCCCCATCGCTTTCTCCCCTGAAAGCTGCTCCTTCACCGGAGATTTTAGCGGGGCATATGCCATATTCAGACGCCTGGGCTTCCATTCCCTGATCGAAAAATGGGGTCTGACGGAAAAAACAGCGGACGCAGAGGCGGCTAGTCTCCCCGCCCTCCCCTTGATTGAGCTGTGCGAACAGGCGGCGCTTGAGCAGCTTGCCGAAAGCCTCAAGATCCTCCCCTTTGTCGCAGTGCTGCCGCTGGACGGCGGACTGGACGCGTTGGAACTTTGCGATGGCAAAGCCGTCTACCTCCTGCGCTGGGCACAGCTCGGCGAGAGCTATAACGCTTTTGTAAAAAGCCTGTTTTCTCAACAATTTCGCAAGCTTTCCCACAACAACAAGGACTTTATGGGTCAATTGCTGTCGGAAAAGCTCGGCTGCGGGGGCTTTATCTTTGATACGGCGCTTGCGGCCTATCTGCTTGACCCAACAGAGAACGGCTATGCCGTCGAGCGCCTCAGCGAGAAATATCTCGGCGCGGTTAAAAGTGGTGCTGAGGCAGTTTTCGCCCTCTACCCCGTTTTGACGGCACAGTTAGAGGCGGAGGGCATGAAGACGCTCTATGAGACGGTTGAACTGCCCCTGTGCACGGTACTGGCCGATATGGAGCATACGGGCTTTTTGGTCGACCGGCAGGCACTGGCGGACTTCGGGCAAACACTCTCAGTCGACATCGACGCTCTACAGCGGGAGATTTGGGCGCTGGCTCATGGAGAATTCAACATCAACTCTCCAAAGCAGCTCGGTGAAATCCTGTTTGAACGACTACTGCTGCCCTCGGGCAAAAAGACAAAAACCGGCTGGTCGACAAATGCCGACGTGCTCGACAAGCTCCGCGGCAAGCACGAGATCATTGACAAAATCCTCGAGTACCGCCAACTCACCAAGCTCAAATCGACCTACTGCGACGGGCTGGGCAAAGCCATCGCGCCGGACGGACGCATCCACACCAGCTTCCAGATGACCGTCACTGCCACAGGCAGGCTCTCTTCAACGGAACCGAACCTGCAAAACATCCCCGTCCGCACTCCTCTGGGCGCAGAGCTGCGCAAAATGTTCGTCGCCCCGCGAGGGCGGCTGCTCGTCGACGCGGATTACAGCCAGATTGAGCTTCGTCTGCTCGCCCACATCAGCGGAGACGAAACGATGCAGGGCGCCTTTCATAGCGGGGAGGACATCCACACGGTCACGGCCTCACAGGTGTTCGACGTGCCGCTGGACAAGGTCACAAAGCTTCAGCGGTCCCGTGCAAAGGCGGTAAATTTCGGCATCGTCTATGGCATCTCCGCTTTTTCTCTGGCGCAGGACATCGGCGTTTTTCCCAACGAGGCCAAAACGTATATCGAGACTTATCTGGAAAAATACAGCGGCGTGCGCGAGTATATGAAGGAAATCGTCCTGAAGGCGAAGACCGACGGATATGTTACCACACTGTTTGGCCGCAAGCGCCCGCTGCCGGAACTGAAGTCCGCCAATTTCAACATGCGAGCCTTTGGCGAGCGCGTGGCACTCAACACGCCCATCCAGGGCACCGCCGCAGACGTGATTAAGCTTGCGATGGTCAACGTGCACCGCCGCCTCGCCGCAGAGGGGCTGGAGGCAAAACTCATCTTGCAGGTGCACGACGAACTTCTGGTCGAGTGCCCGGCGGCGGAGGCCGAAACCGTGCGCAGCCTACTCGTCGAGGAAATGGAAAACGCTGTACACTACAGCGTGCCGCTTGAGGTCGACGCCAACATCGGCAAAAGCTGGAGCGACGCAAAATAGTGGAGGTAGCCAATGAGGATAGTCAAGGTCGCTCATGAGCATCTGGAGGCCATCTCGGCCATCGAAATTGCCTGCTTTTCCCTGCCCTGGACGCAAGGGCAGCTCGAAAGGCAGATGCTGGCCGAAAACTGCGTCTTTCTCGCCGCACTGGACGAGGAGGAGAAGGTTTTAGGTTATGTCGGCCTTCTAACCGTTTTGGACGAGGGCTATATCTCAAACATCGCCGTTGCCCCCGAGCATCGCCGCAGCGGCGTTGCGGACGCCCTGATTTGCGCGCTCATCGCCCTTGTGCGAGACAGGCTTTCCTTCCTCACACTTGAAGTGCGCGAGAGCAACCTTGCCGCCATCCGGCTCTATGAAAAGCACGGCTTCCTGCCGGCCGGCAGGCGCAGAGACTATTATGACAAACCCAAGGAAGCAGCGCTCTTAATGACGCTTTTCCTAAAGAAAGAAGAACTTCCATGTTGATCTTATCCATTGAGAGCACCTGCGACGAAACTGCCGTGGCCGTAACGGAAAACGGGAGGCGTGTGCTGACCGACCAAATCTTCTCGCAGGCCGATCTACATGCCGTCTACGGCGGGGTCGTACCGGAGATCGCCTCCCGTTCGCATGTGGAGGTTATCTCCCGCCTAAGCACCAGGGCGCTGGAGACCGCTGGCGTTGAAAAAAGCGCGCTGGGCGCAATCGCCGTATCCTACGCGCCGGGGTTGATCGGTGCGGTGCTGGTGGGGGTAAATTTTGCCAAGGCTGCCGCCCTTGCGTTAGGCATCCCGCTCATCCCCGTACACCACATTAAGGGTCATATCGCAGCAAACTACATCGCCTTCCCGGAGCTTGAACCGCCCTTCCTTTGTCTGGCCATCTCAGGCGGAAACACCCTGCTGGTGGACGTACGCAGCTACACCGATATGGCCATCATGGGCGCAACGCGGGACGACGCCGCAGGCGAGTGTTTTGACAAGACCGCACGCATCCTCGGCTTGCCCTATCCCGGCGGTAAGCACGTCGACGCGCTCTCTCAGACTGGGGACGACAAAAAATATCCCCTGCCCCGCGCGCATGTTGAGGGCAATCCCTACGATATGAGCTTTTCGGGTTTAAAAACCGCGGTCGTAAACCTCGTCCACAACGCCGAACAGAAGGGGGAAGAGCTCGACCGGGAATCCCTCTGCGCCTCCTTTGCTCGCGCGGTCAGCGAGAGTCTTGTGCCGCGCACAATGCAGCTTGCCCGCCAGCTTGGCTACAACAAGATTGCCGTTGCGGGCGGTGTGGCCGCAAACTCCCGCATCCGCAACGACTTCCGCGCGGCAGCAGAAAGGGAAGGCGTGCAGCTTTTCGTTCCACCCCTCTCCCTCTGCGGAGATAACGCGGCCATGATCGGTTGCCAAGGCTATTACGAATACCTCGCGGGCACGAGAGGCGGATCGGACCTCAATGCCTACGCGAATATGGAGCTGTGAAAATGAGCACACCTAGCATTCTTGTGAACACCCGCAGTCCGGAGGAAACGGAGCTGACCGGCCAAACGCTCTCCAAAAACCTCTCCGCTGGCGCTGTCGTCGCACTTTTCGGTGAGCTGGGCGCAGGCAAAACCGCCTTTGTTCGCGGCCTCGCCCGCGGCCTAGGCATTGCTGAGCGCGTGACTAGCCCGACCTTCACGATTGTTAACGAGTATACAAGCGGTCGCCTACCGCTGTTCCACTTTGATATGTACCGTCTGAAGAGCGCGGACGAGCTGTTCGACATCGGATGGGAAGATTATCTCGCCCGCGGCGGTGTCTGCGTCGTCGAATGGAGCGAGAATGTCCAGGACGTCTTTGACGGCACGGAAACGCGAATCACTATTGAAAAGACTTCGGATACCGACCGGAAAATTACGCTTGAGAATCTGCGGGAGGGTCTGTAATGCGTATACTGGGCTTTGAATCTAGCGCCAAGGCTGCCTCTGTCGCCATCTGTGATGAGAGCGGCCTCGTTGCGCAGTCCTACCAGAACAGCGGCCTGACGCACAGTCGCACGCTCCTGCCGATGGCAGAGGATTTGCTCAAAAACCTCTCTTTGAATTTGAATGACATTGACCGCATTGCCGTCTCACACGGCCCTGGCTCCTTCACCGGGGTTCGCATTGGTGTCTCCATTGTTAAGGGCTTGGCTTGGGCGTCGGATAAGCCCGTCTGCGGCATCTCCACACTGGAGGCCATGGCCTGGAACGCCCTGTCCGCCCCCTCTGACAGCCTAGTCTGCTGTGTGATGGACGCCCGGCGCGGCCAGTTTTACAACGCATTTTTCGAGATTCGAGACGGTCTGCCTGTCCGTCTTTGTGCGGATAGAGCAATCAGCGCCGCTAAATTAGTAGAAGATATAGAAAAAACGAAAAAAAGTGTCTTTGTTCTTGGAGACGGCGCCGAGCTGTGTTATAATATTTTGGAAAATTTCAATGCCGACGCTGTTCTCGCACCCGAGCCTCTACGCTTTCAGACCGCGTGGGGGGTATGCATGGCGGCAAAAAGCGCACCCCGGCAGTCGGTGCATGAACTACTGCCGCTGTATCTGCGGCTGAGCCAGGCGGAACGGGAGCGCCAGGAGCGTGTTTTTGGACAATGCGGCACAGAGAGAAAATAAAGGGAGAGTTTTATGAGTAATGTTACTGTGTTCGACCATCCGCTCATCCAGCACAAGCTGTCCGTCATGCGCGAGAAGGACACCAGCGTCAAGGAGTTCCGCGAGCTAGTTTCCGAGGTTGCCACGCTTATGTGCTACGAGGTAACGCGAGACCTGCCTCTCGAGGAGGTTGAAATTGAGACACCAGTGTCCAAAACCACTGTCCGCCGCATCGCTGGCAAAAAGCTGGCAATCGTGCCCATCCTTCGCGCTGGGCTCGGAATGGTCGATGGGATGCTCACCATGATCCCCAATGCCAAGGTCGGGCACATCGGGCTTTATCGCGACCCCGACTCGCTCCTGCCCGTCAAGTATTACTGCAAGATGCCAAAGGACATCGCCGAGCGTGACGTCATCGTCGTCGACCCGATGCTGGCCACCGGGGGCAGCGCCTCTGCGGCGATTACCTTCATCAAAGAATACGGCTGCAAGCACATCAAGCTTATGAGCATCATCGGTGCGCCCGAGGGCGCGGCCAAGGTGCAGGCTGACCATCCCGACGTTGACATTTTCATCGCCGCGATGGACGAACGCCTCAACGACCATGGTTACATCGTTCCCGGCCTGGGCGATGCGGGCGATAGGATATTCGGCACGAAATAAGAAGCTTTTCTTAATAAACGCCGCCGGAGGCGGCGTTTATACTATATTCGGAGGTACGATACATGAAAACGCTAACCGGAGATATTTCCACCGAACGCATTGAGCAATGGCGGCGCGAGGGAGGCAAGGCTCTCGGTATCGTCTGCTGCCACGCCCCTTTTGAACTGCTGCACGCGGCAGGCGTTCTGCCTGTACGCCTACGCTCCACCGGCTGCAAAAGCTGCGCTGATGCCGTGGCCTGCACGGGTGAGAGTAATTGTGGCTTTGTCACCTCGATCCTGCAATATTTGATCGACGGGGTCTACGACCTGGACGGCCTTGTCGCCTCAAACGGCTGCGGCGATGCACCCGCGGTCTTTTCCAATTGGAAGACCATCACAAATGCGTCTGGACGTGAGCAGTTTTTGTATGAGATCTTCGCCCCACATATGGTCAACGAGGCCTCCTATTCTTACTTCGCAAGTGGGCTTGATGAGCTTCGCGAGGGGCTGGAGCAATTCACGGGCCGCACGATCACTAACGATGCGCTGCGCCGCAGCGTCGATATTTACAACGAGGCGCGCAGGCTGGTCAAGCAGGTCTATGACCTGCACAAGGCCGAGCACCCCGTCGTTGGCGGCGCGGAGACTCTCAAGCTCACGCTGGCAGCGACACAAATGCCAATCGAGGAATACATAGAGCTTCTCAAGGCTTTTCTCGCGGAGGCGGAGACGCGCGCGCCGATCACCAATTTCTCCAAGCGCGTAATGATCGCAGGCAGCGCCCTTGATGACCCCGAATACATCAAGGCCATTGAGGACTGTGGTCTGCTTGTCGTGGCCGATCTTAATAGCTTCGGTATCCGCTTTCTGCGGGATGAACTGCCTTATGATGAAAACAACGTCGCCGCATCCATCGCGCGCTATTACCTGACCCGCTCGTCCTGTCCGCGTATGATGGACGGCAGCGACGACATCCACGAATACATCCTCAACGCCGCACAAGAATACCGGGTGGACGGCGTGATTATTGAGCGGATGAAGCATTGTGGCAAGTGGGATGTTGAAACCGTTCTACTTGAAAACGTCTTTAAGGAGGCGAACATCCCAAGCCTCTCAATCGACCGCGATGTGATCCTCACGGCCCAGGGCCAGCTTACCCTGCGCGTGGAAGCTTTCCGGGAGATGCTGGAAAGCCGATAGGCATATAGCTAACACCGTTTCTCTTTTGCCGACTGCAAAAAGAGAAACGGTGTATTTTCGTCTATACAGGAGCTGATGCCTCCACTGGCAGTTCCGAGCGAGAGGTTTTAGCCGTGCTTGATAAAGTCGTTGCGGCGCAGCTCCGAGAAGGCATGGGCAAGCTCCTCCTGCGTATTCATCACAATGGGGCCGCCCCAGGCAATGGGCTCTCTGAGCGCCTTTCCCGAGAAGAAGATCAGCCGCAGGCCGTTTTCCGACTGAGAGGCGACCGTGATAAAATCGCCCTGATCAAACAGCACGGCGGTTTTCTCCGGCACGGTCTGGTCATTGATCTGCGCGTTTCCTTCAATCAGAAACACAAAAACCGTTTCATCGGGCTTGGTCGGCAGAGTAAAAGCCTCACCGGCGGGAACCGTCAGGTCATAAATGGTTGCAGGGATGTGTTTCGGCGTTACCCCGGTGATTTCACCGAAGCGCCCGGACAGTACGCGAAGCTTCGTATTTTCCAGAGTAAGCTCCGGAATCATTTCATTTGTAATGCTCAAATAGGCGGGATCCGCCATTTTTTCCGCGCTCGGCAAATTTAGCCAAAGCTGGAATCCGAGCATCCGTCCGGCCTCTTTAGGCATTTCCTGATGCATAATGCCGCTGCCCGCCGTCATCCATTGGCTTTCTCCCGCGATGATCGCCCCCTTGTTCCCAAGACTGTCCTCGTGCTCGATTCGCCCGGAAATCAAATAGGTGATCGTTTCGATCCCTCTGTGCGGATGCATGGGAAAGCCTGCAAGGTAATCCGAGGGGTCCTGCGAGTCAAAAGAGTCCAGCATCAGAAAGGGATCAAAGTCTTCAACATCCCTCTGCCCGAGTACCCGGACAAGGTGGACGCCCGCGCCGTCGATTGCACGCTGGCCGCGAATAGTTCTCAGAATCTCGCGCTTCTTCATTTCACACCCTCCTTCGTAATTTTTTCTTTCAAAGTTTTCCCCAGAAAGGCCGGAGCTCAAACGTCTATTCCTGCCAGCCTCGCCTGCCGGCACAAATCCCGCACATTCAGCGTATAGGCCTTTCCGTCCTTGATAAAATGTGTTCCGCACTGCCGAAATGAAAAGCGGACATCTGCGTTCATACACTGCGCCCTAATGGACAGGACCCACGCATAGTCCAGCGGCCGCGCATCCCGATCCGACTCACCGCCGACCACCACCAACTCGACGCCCTTCAGATGGGTGGAAAGATCGACAGCCTCCAGCAAGGGCTGGCAGATAATGTTCCTGTGCTTGATGGGTAGCGTGTCGAAGAGCGATAGCCGGAAATCCGCACACGCCTGGTCTTCAACCGTACAGCCGATGACAACATTGTCATAGCCGTCTCCCCAGTCATCGGGAATACAGGCCGAAAAGCGCTCAATTCTCTTGGTTAGGAACAGGAAGGTTAGATCCGGGCGCGCCCTGATCATTTCCCAGCATTCATCGCGCCAGGGGTCTGCGTCCGGTAGGAAAAAGTCCGTTGAAAAGCAGGTGTAAACAATCTGTCCGGACTTCATTTTATAATCGCCTTTTTTGGTTTTCGCCAGGGGGGCGGCGAAGTTGTCTGTCCGCACGATCAGCTCTGTGTCTATGCCGCGCCTTGCGTCGCCCTTATGGATGTAACAGAATCTGCAGCCCTCGCTGTATTTATGGCAGCCCCGCCACGGATTCCACATCGCCATTTGCTTCCGTCCTCCTGATTTGCTTCACACCGCGCCGGAAGCCTCATTCCTTGAAATGTACATGGCTGTTGATGTGGTCGATGCAGAAGCAGTGATAGCCCGCGCAGCGCGAGCAGAAGCGGAATTCCAGCTCGGGATTCGTGCGATCGGTGCGTCCGCAGACCTCACACTTGCGGTTATAGGGCTTTGCCGCCTGCTCGCGGGCGTATTTTTTTGCTGCGTTTTTAAAATTGATGGTTTTTTGCTGCTGCCGGATTTTGCGGGGACGCAAGCGCTCAAACAGCCAGTCGCCACAGAAAACTAGATAGTTGAGCACGGCTACAATTGGAAGAAGGTTTGCGGGAAATTGCCCAGTGATTACAGCTAGCGCAAAGAAGCCCGCATCAACATAAGCCAGCCACTTGACTTTGACCGGAATAAAGAAAAACAGCAGCACAAGCATGTCCGGATAGAGGGTTGCAAAGGAAAAGAACATCGAAAGGTTGATGTAGGAAGCCGTGATGAGCGCATCCCCACCCAGCAGCCAGACCAGTGTGCCATAGAGGATGTTGAAGAGCATACCGCTCAGGTAATAGATCGTAAACTTGCCCGAGCCCCACTGCCGCTCAAGCGTGCTGCCGATCCAGTAATAAAAATACAGCGCAATCAGCAGCCAAAGACCGCTCTGTCCCGGAATCAGCACGAAGGTGATCAGCCGCCAGACTTCTCCCCTGGTGAAAATAGCCTCCGCACTAAAGGCCAAAAGCCCAGTCAGTTGCCGGGTGGTGTCCATCATACCGAACAGCCAGACCACAGCATTGCCGATGACGATATAGAGCATCAGGTTTCGGATGCCGAAGCGTGGATGCGTCAGGCAGAAACGATCGACATGCCGCATAATGCTTTTCATAAAAACAGCCCCTCCGTATGGATTTGCTGTTAAGATGATACCCTTTTTTTCCTAAAGTGTCTATGTTAAATTTGTAAATTTGGTGCCAAAATGGGGAAACTTCAAATATTATGCTTTATGTTCCTGCCGAAACGTGCTATTATATGTTATTGCAGTATGCGTACCGCCGCTTGGCGGCATAAAAACAAAAAACCGTAACACACAGATAAATCGCCTCCGCTTCAGACGCGGAAGGCAGCGAAAAGAGGACTACTATCATGCAAAGAAATTACACCAACCGGGTGTTCACTTCGGAGTCCGTGACCGAAGGCCACCCTGATAAGATCTGCGACCAGATTTCGGACGCCGTACTGGACACAATTCTGGAAAAAGACACAAAGGCGCGCGTCGCCTGCGAGTGCATCACCACCACCGGCATGGTCGCGGTTTTTGGTGAGATCACAACTGACTGCTATGTGGACATCCCCGCAGTCGTCCGTAAAACCGTCGCGGAAATTGGCTACGACAACCCGGAATACGGCTTTGACTGCAAGACCTGTGCCGTTCTCAGCTCCATCGACGAGCAGAGCCCCGACATTGCCCTCGGTGTCGACCACGCGCTGGAGGCCAAGGCAGGCGAGGCCGATTACGACGATGGCGACACCGGCGCTGGTGACCAAGGCATGATGTTCGGCTTTGCCTGTGACGAAACGCCGGAGCTAATGCCTGCGCCCATCTCCTATGCCCACAAGCTCTCCCGCCGGCTGGCCGAGGTCCGCAAAAGCGGTGAACTCAATTGGTTGCGGCCGGACGGCAAAACCCAAGTCACGGTGCAGTACGGGGCGGACGGTGCGGTTGAGCGCATTCCGGCCATTGTTGTCTCCACCCAGCACGGCCCGACCATTGACATTAAGGATTTGCGCGAGGCCGTGATGGAAACCGTCATCAAGCCCATCATCCCCGCCAATCTGATTGATCACAACACCAAATTCTTCATTAACCCCACCGGCCGTTTTGTCATCGGCGGACCGGTCGGAGACTCCGGCCTGACCGGACGCAAGATCATTGTGGACACCTACGGCGGCTTTGCCGGCCACGGCGGCGGCTGCTTCTCCGGCAAGGACCCCACGAAGGTCGACCGCAGCGCCTCCTATATGGCGCGCTACGCAGCGAAAAACGTCGTTGCTGCGGGTTTAGCCCGTCGCTGCCAGATTGAAATCGCCTATGCCATCGGCGTCGCCAGCCCCGTCTCAATCGTGGTGGACACGCAGGGCACGGGTGTCCTCGCCGACGAGCGCATTGCAGAAATCGTGGCTGAGAGCTTCGACCTACGCCCGGCGCGCATCATCAAAAAGCTTGACCTTCTGCGCCCCATCTATCGTCAGACAGCGGCCTATGGGCACTTCGGCCGCACAGACATCGACCTACCCTGGGAGCGCACAGACATGGCTGAGGCTCTGCGCGAGCGCGCGGGTCTGCGCTGATTTGGAGAAGAATTCATGGACTTTCAAAATGACCGTGAGGACATTATCGAGGGACGCAACGCCGTCATCGAAGCTCTCCGCGCGGGAAGAACAATCGACAAAATTTTTATCCAGAAGGGTGAAACGGACAAGACCCTAGGCCATATCGCCTCGAAGGCGCGTGAGGTCGGCATTGTCGTTGTTGACGCAGATCGCCGCAAGCTCGACGGCATGAGCAGCACCCACGCCCACCAGGGCGTGATCGCGCTGGCCGCCGTGCGCGAATACTGCACAGTGGAAGACATTCTGGCTATTGCCGCACAACGCAACGAACCGCCCTTTGTCCTCGTCTGCGACGAATTAAGTGACCCGCACAACCTTGGCGCCGTCATTCGCACAGCCGAAGCCGCAGGTGTCCACGGCATTATTATTCCCAAGCGCCGAAGCGCAGGGTTGACTGCTATAGTCGACAAAACCAGCGCGGGGGCGGTTGAGCACATGGCTGTAGCGCGGGTTGCAAACCTGACAGCTGCGCTGCGCGACCTGAAGGACGCCGGTGTCTGGATCTATGGCACAGCGGCGGAGGGCGCAAGCCCTCTCTGGCAGACTGACCTGAAAGGGCCGATCGCTATTGTCGTCGGCTCCGAGGGTGAAGGGATTGGCCGCCTGGTTCGCGAGACTTGCGATTTTCTGGTCAGTATTCCGATGCGGGGGCAGGTTTCCTCTCTGAACGTTAGCGCCGCGGCGGCCGTTCTGGTCTACGAAGCCCTGCGCCAGCGCGGCTGAGCTGAACCTCAATAAAGATCATCCCCGCGCACTGCGCGGCGGAAATCACTTTTCATGGTGTGATATGGACAACAACAAAAATGAAAAAGCCATACCGGTAGGCGACGTCGCCGAGCTTTCCATCGATGCCATTCTCGCCGAATTTAAGGCCGAGGAGCAGGTCGAAGCGCTCGAATACGATCAATCGCAGGAGCAAGGTAGCCCACCCGTCCCGGAAAATGAGGTCTTGCCCCCTGTGGATGCAGAACCATTTCCGCCCGGTGAGCCTGACTTTTCGCTGGATGAGGGGCTTTTTGATCGGCACACGCCCACAAGCGCCGAGGAGCTTCTCGTATACGACGAGCTCGGCGACACGCGTCCGCTCCGCGATAGCCTACGCCCCCCGGTTGCGGCTGAGGATGCCGGGGCGACGGTTGTTTTTGAGAAAATTCCGCGTACGGATGAGGAGGCGCTCTGGAGCGAAGGTGTCGATTCCCGCGAAAACAGGGAGCAATATGCCCCGAATCGGAGCTACGCGCGGGACGATAGCGAGGCCGAAGAGACGAACGGCCGCGGCGGCGGAAATCTTCTCGCCCCCTTGCTCGGCCTGCTTGCCTCCGCCTCGGAAAAACGTCTGGAAAAGCGCCGTGCGGAGCTTGAACGTGAGAAGGCCGCCCCTCTCCCGCCGGAACTAAGTCCCGAAAAGGCCGCCCGCCTATATCTCGACCAAGCGGCGTCGATGCGTCTGCGATGCCTGTTTGCCAGTTTCCTAAGCCTCGTGCTTGTCTGGCTTGGATACAATTTCCCCGCGATGGGTATTCTCGGTACGAGCGCCCAGGTGCGAACACTGGTGAGCTTGATCCTGCTGCTCGTAACCATGGTGGTCGGACTGGATGTGATTACAAGCGGCTTGCTTTCTCTTATACGAAAAAGGCCTGGTCCGGAGTCTCTGATCACCGTCTCCTGTCTTGCATCCATAGCGGACGCCGTGTATATCCTCGTCTCTGGAAACACCGATGACGGACTGCCTTTCTGTGCAGTTGCAGCGCTCTCCGTGACCTTCGCGCTTTGGGGCGCTTACCTCAACTGCCGCAGCTTCGCGCTGTCCTTCATCACAGCGGCGCGCGCGAAGAACCCCTCGGTTGTGCTCTCTGCCAGCGGCGGCGAGAACCAAGGCCGTGTTCTCACCAAGGCTCAGCGCCCCGTAACCGGATTTGTGAGAAAGAGCGAGGAGGCGGATGTCTTTGAACGCGCCTTCCGCCTGGCCTCTCCCCTGCTGCTGGTGTTTTCACTCGTTTTAAGCCTGTTTGCCTTCCTTGCCAGCGAAAAATGCGACAATTTCCTTCATACACTCTCTGCCGCTCTTGCCGTGAGTGCCTCGTTCTCTGCAGTGCTGGGCTTTGCCCTTCCCTTCTATGTTCTGACCAAGCGCTTGGCGCGCAGCGGTGCTGCCATCGCGGGCTATGCCGGCTGTGCCGAGCTGGGGCATATTAACCAGGTTGTCATTAAGGACAGGGACGTATTTCCGGCAAGGACACTGTCAATTGCAAACGTGACCGTAAGCGAGGGCTTTTATCCCGATAAGGTCGTATCCTATACCGCCAGCATGATCTCCGCTGCGGGCATGGGGGTGGCCGCGGTGTTTACGGAGCTGATGAAAAAAAACGCCTACACGATGCAGAAGGTGGAGGATTTCGCCTGCCATGAGGGCGGCGGCATCCTCGCGCGGATTAACGGCGATAAGGTCTATATCGGCTCGTCGAGCTTTATGCAGCTCATGAGCATTCGTGTCGGCAAGGGCACAGGCTCCTCAACGGCAGTCTACACCGCGATCAACGACACGCTTGCCGGCGTGTTCGAGGTCAGCTACGTCCCCGTTGCCTCCGTGCAGAAGGGACTGGTCACGCTCCTGCGCGGCAGGACGGAGCCGGTGTTCGCCGTCCGCGACTTCAACATCACGCCCATGCTCATCAAGCAGAAATTCCGTCTGCCCAAGGAAAGTTACGACTTCCCCTCCTTTGCCGACCGCTACGCCATATCCTCTTCTGAAACCGAGGAGAAGGGCAGCGTCGCAGGCATGTTCACACGCGGTGGGCTAAACGCCGTCGGCGGGCTGGTCAAGCGCGGCAAGGTCCTGTATAACGGGCTGCTGCTTTGCGTCGTTCTCTCTGTTTTCGGCGCCTTCGTGGGGATGCTGCTGATGCTGGCGCTTTGCTGGAGCGGCGCTTATGCTTCGGCAAGCTGCGGCAACGCTGTGACCTTTATGCTGCTCTGGCTAGTGCCCGTTCTTGTCACCGCCCTCGGACTGCGGCGATAAGCACTGACACAACCCGTCTAACCAATAAAGCGGCCTACTACTCGGTGGGCCGCTTTTTCGTCTTCATTGGCGCAAAATACGATGAAAGTGATGAATATTTCAGGACTTAAGCATAAAAATATTGTTGCAAACGACAGACTGCTTGTGTATAATCTTAGCGTGCGAGTTTTGACCGTGTCAGGTTAAATATAAATTCAGGTAAGGAGAACCCACCACATGAGCTATGCAGTTAAGAACATACGCAACATCTGCCTAATGGGTCACGGCGGCAACGGAAAAACCAGTTTGGCCGAGAGCATCCTCTATTTGACGGGCGCAACGGACAGGCTTGGAAAGGTCGTCGACGGAACCACGGTTTCCGACTTTGACGCGGAGGAAATTCGCCGCAAGATCAGCATCGCGGACTCTGCCATGTTCTGCGAATACAATGGCGTGAAAATCAACATCATTGACACTCCGGGTTACTTCGACTTTTCGGGCGAGGTCGCACAGGCGCTCCGCGTGGCAGACGCCGGCATCATTGTCTGCTCTGCTAAGGACGGGCTAAACGTCGGTGCGGAAAAGGCATGGAAAATGCTTGCCGACGCAAAGAAGCCTCGCGCCATCTTTATCTCCAAGTCCGAGGAGGAAAACGCAAACTATGAGCGCGCCTTCAACTCCCTGCGTGAGAAGTTCGGCGTTTCCGTGTGCCCGATGGTCGCGCCCATTGTTGAAAACGAGAAGATCACAGGCCTGATCGAGATTGCTACGAAAAAGGCCTTTAAGTTTGACGCCAAAGGCAAGCGCACGGAGATTCCCGTACCAGAGAGCATGAAGGCCGAGCTTGCCAAGCTCTATAACACTCTAGCTGAGGGTGTTGCCGAGACCAGTGAGGAGCTGATGGACAAATACTTCGGCGGCGAAGACTTCACCCCCGCCGAGATGAGTGAGGCTCTGGGAGCCGGCCTGCGCGACTGCTCGATCTGCCCGGTATTCTGCGGCAGCGCTTTCACCGCCCTCGGCATCACTCCGCTTCTCGACGCCATCGTCGCCTACTTCCCCTATCCCCACGAGGGTACGGAGGTCGTCAACGAGTCCGGCCCCTCCGCCGCAATCATTTATAAGACCGTCTCCGACCAGTACGGTAAGTTCAGCCTCTTTAAGGTCGTTTCCGGCAAGGTGACAAACGAGACGGCCCTTGTCAACCCACGCACCGGCACCACCGAAAAAATGGGCCACATCTATGTCATGCAGGGCAAAAAGAACATCGAGGTCAACGAGATTTCCTGCGGCGACTTGGGCGCGGTATCCAAGCTCTCTGATTCCAAAACCGGCGACACGCTATGCAGCCCCTCGCTGAACAAGGCGCTGCCCGGGATCGAATACACCGCCCCCTGCTATTCCATGGCCATCTACCCCAAGACCAAGGGGCAGGAGGACAAAATCGCCGCCGGCCTTACCCGTTTGGCCGAGGAGGATCAGACCTTCACCATCGTCAACAACCCCGAGACCCGCCAGATGGTCATCTCCGGTGCTGGAGACATCCATTTGGACGTGCTCTGCTCCAAGCTCAAGAACAAGTTCGGCGTCGAGGTCGAACTGGCCCAGGCTCGTGTGCCCTACCGCGAGAAAATCCGCGGCAAGGTCAAGGTTCAGGGCCGCCACAAGAAACAATCCGGCGGCCACGGCCAGTTCGGTGACGTTTGGATTGAGTTTGAATCGCAGAACGAAACTGAGGATCTAGTCTTTGCCGAAAATGTTTTCGGCGGCAGCGTCCCAAGGAACTTTTTCCCTGCGGTCGAAAAAGGCCTGCGCGACAGCATCCAAAAGGGCGTGCTCGCGGGCTATCCGGTCGTTTTCCTCAAGGCGACCCTGGTTGATGGGTCCTACCACCCTGTCGACTCTTCCGAAATGGCCTTTAAGACGGCCGCAAGCCTCGCCTATAAGGCTG